>CAIXRH010000346.1 GCA_903921785.1 uncultured Pseudomonadota bacterium | reverse complement strand
CGCCCGGCGACGCGGACGCCCTCGCCGCCGCGCTCCGCCAGGCCCTCGCGTCGGGCCCGCGTGCGCGCCGGATCCGCACCTGGGAGGATCGGGCCGCCGAGCTGGAAGGGGTCTTCGAAGCTGCACTCCGGGCGCCTCGGCGGCGCGGGTGATCCTCTACGTCGTGCGCTACCACCCGGCGCTCTCGGAGACCTTTGTCCGCGACGAACTGCGAGGACTCCATCGGGCGGGGGTTGCCGTGGAGTTGGCGGCGTTTGATGCCCGAGATGCCGTGGACGTGGAGCCGGTCGAGGCGCCCGTTCACGGGCAGCCGCATCGGTGGGGCTGGCTCGGGGCGTTGCCCACGCTCGTCGTGGAGTGGCTCCGCCGCCCGGCGCGGGTCTCCCCGCGCATCCTCTGGCTGGCGGCGCTCGCCCGCCGCGCCACGCGGGTGCACATCCACTTCGCGGGGGAGGCGGCGGAGTGGGCGCGCGCTGCCTGTGCCCGGTCCGGGGTCCCCTACAGCGTCACCGTGCACGCGGTGGACCTCTACAAGCCGCGCCCCGCGCTCACGGCGGTCCTCCAGGACGCCGCCGCGGTGGTGGCGATGACCGCGTTCAACCAGGCGCTCGTGGCGGAGCGTCACGGCGTGGTGGCGCGCCTGGTGCGCTTCGGCCTCGCGCTGGACACGATCCCCCGCGCCGACCCCGCCCGCAGCCGACGGGTGATCGCGGTCGGACGAAACGTCCCGAAGAAGGGCCTCGATCTCGTGGCGGCGCTCGCCCCGCGGCTCGGGGACACGGCGGAGATCGTGCTCGTTTCCGACGCGCTGCCGGCGCCGGGGGTGACGGTGCTCGGCCTCCGTCCGCACGCGGAGGTCCTGCGGGAGCTGGCCGCGGCGGCGGTCTTCGTCCTGCCCTGCCGTCGTGCGCCCGACGGCGACATGGACGGGCTCCCGGTGGCGCTGGTGGAGGCGATGGCGGCGGGCCTCCCGGTGATCACCACGACCGTCTCGGGGCTCCCGGAGCTGGTGGACGACGAGGTGGGGTGGCTGGTGCCGCCCGATGAGCTCGGGGCGTTGGAGGCCGCGGTCCGGATGGCGATGGCCGATCCCGAAGCGCGTGCGCGGAAGGGCGCCGCGGGTCGCGAGCGGGTTCGGGCGCGCGGCTACGACCTCTCGAGGTTGGTGGCGGAGATGCGGGAGGTGCTCGGGGTGGGACGAGGTTGAGGTGTCGACGGGGTGGTGGCGCCCCACCGGCTTGCCGCCCGGCACCGCCGGCGGTCGAGGAGCCCCCGTCGCGAGAATGGCGGGGTGGGCGGCGGTGGCCGCCGGCACCGCGCCATGCGCCGCAGCTCCGGCGGCCTGCCTCCCCCCGGGCCTCGACGGTTCACGGTGGGCGCAGCCCACCGGCGCCTGACGCCGGTCCTCCGCTGAGCCGACGTTTGTCTGGCGCCCTCAACCCCGGTCCACCTAGCGCCGACGCCGGCCTTTGGCCTCGACCTCTCCGGGTGGGCCCCTCCGGCCTACAGCCTCTCCCCTACAGCCTCTGTCCTCACCTCGGCGTGTACCAGCCTCGGACCTTCGTCGACCGCGTCTGGAGCCAGGTGCGCATGGTCTCGATGGAGGCGTCGAGGTTGCGTTCGTCGATGACGTTGCGCGGATCGTCTTCCACGTAGGGGCGGGTGAGGGTGGCCGCCTGGTCCATCAGGGCTTCGAGACCCGCGGCGTCGACCTTGGTCATGGTGTCGTCGATCAGCGCGCCGAAGCGGGCGTTGCAGGTGGGGTCTGCCTGACATTGTGCGCCGAGCGGCGACGACGCGCGGTTCATGCGACCGCCGTAGTCGGTGAAACAATAGTCGAGGCCGGTGGCCACCATGTGGAGCTGTTCATCACCCCCGTGATCCACGTAGACCCGGAAGTTGTTGGAGGCGAAGGCGTACCCGTCCCACTGGCCGGCCCAGGATTCGAGGATCTGGAAGCGGACGTAGTCGTCGAGGTCCACCACGGCGCCGACGTTGGTGTCGAAGGTCTCGGGCGGCGACTGCATGGCGGTGACGACGGACTCGAGGTCAGCCCACTGCACGTCGTTCCCGCTCTCCAACTGGAAATTATCAACCTCACCGCTGGTGAAGTCGGCGTGGTCCCAGGAGTCGGGGTAGCCGGGGTAGCCGCCTTCGTAGAGGTTTCCCTCCCGGTTGCCGAAGTTGCGCTCCAGGTAGTCCCGGTCAAACGTCTCCACGTTGCTGTACAGCCCGTAGTCTTCCCCGTTGACCGTGACCCAGGCGTAGCCCACCCGCGCGGAGGCGAGCCCGGCCGCGGCGAACGCAGCGTAGGCCACCACCTCGTGGAGCTGGTTCTCGTCGTGGGTCATGTTGTTGAGCGTGAACTTCCCCTTGCCGTGGTAGCTCTGGCCCTGGTCGAACCGGTTGAAGTCGAGCTTGAAGGCAGCCTTGCCGGTGAGCTCCTGGAAGGAGCCCGACCCCTTGAGCCGCACTCCCACATGGTCGAAGCCCTCGCCGTCCACCACCACGGTGCCTTCCACGTACTCCCGCGGGGTGGTGCGCAACGCGCGAAGCGCCTCCTTCTCCAGCGTGATCTCGATGGTGTGGACTTCGTCGAGCGTGTAGAGCGCATCATACGCGTCGGGCGCTTCGCCGGTATCGGCGGTGTCGCTTCCGCCAGAGTCGTCGGAAGTGTCGCCTGGAAGCGGATCGGCGCTGTCGTTGCCGCCGCCATTGCCCCCCGTGTTTCCCGAGTCCCCACCCGGATCGAGCTGGGCGACGCAAGCGAGCAGGAGCAGCACCATGACCCAAGGGTAGCCCAGGCTACGTCGGGTGTCGTGCTATAACCGCGCCTCCCCGGAGTCAGGTCCTGATGGTGTCTGCAACGTCTGCCCGCTTCTTGCTCGGGTCCGCCGCGCTCGGCGCCCTCCTCGCGGGCGGCTGGGCGTTGGGGTGCGCGACCGACGGGCAGGGCACGCCCCCCGCGCCGACCGACGCGCATTTTCCACGGGGAACGCTCACCATCGCGAGCTCGACGGAGGCGAAAGATCTGCTCTCGCCCCTGATGCGCTCGTCGTTCGACATCAACCTGCTGGACCTCATCGGCAGCAAGCTCCTCGACGTGGAGTTCGACTGCGGGTTGAAGTTCAAGCCGTCGTACGCGAAGAGCTGGTCGTGGAGCGCGGATGGCAAGACCCTCGACATCGAGCTGCGCGACGACCTGAAGTGGAGCGACGGTACGCCGGTGTCGGCGGCGGACCTCGTCCGCCTCTTCGATCTCGTGAGCGATCCCAAGGTGGGCAGCCCCCACGCCAGCGAGATCGCCCTCCTCGCCCCTACGGCGCGTCCACGCGTGGTCGACCCGACCCACGTGCAGTTTGAGTTCACCGACAAGAACGACCCGACCGCGATGGTGGCGAGCGTCACTTCGTTCCAGCTCGTCCCCAGCCATCTCCTCGGGCCCGAGGTGGACCGCGCTTCGCTCGCGAGCAATCCGCTCAACAGCACGGCCCCGGTCTCGTCCGGCCCCTGGACCGTGAGCGCGTGGGACAAGGGGCAGTCGCTCACCCTGGTTCCGAACCCGTATTGGGTGGGGTCGGCGCCGAAGATCGCCAAGGTGGTCTTCAAGGCCATCCCCGAGTACGACACCCGCCTCATCGAGCTGCAGAACGGCAGCGTGGACATGATGGAGGGCGTGCAGGTCGCGGACGCCGATCGCCTGGTGAAAGAGCACCCCGAGATCAAGCTGTACCGCCGCGGCTGGCGCAACCAGGACTACATCGGCTGGAACAACGTGGACCCCAAGGCGTACACCGCTGCGGCCGCTGCCAACGAGGGTACGGGCAAGCGCGTAGACGTCAGCAAGCTCCCGCCCCACCCGCTCTTCGGCGACCCCGCCGTGCGTCGGGCCCTGTCCATGGCCATCGACGTGGACCGCATCATCGGCGACGTGCTCACCTCGAAGGCGACCGGAACAGCCTACGCGCGGCGCTCGTTCGGCACGATCACCCCCGAGCTCTGCGAAGCGGGCAATCCGGAGATCCCCCCGGTCCCCCACGATGTGGAGGGCGCCAAGAAGGCGCTCGCCGCCGTCGGCTGGACCGACACCAACGGCGACGGGGTGATCGACAAGGACGGCGTGCCGTTCCGGTTCACGATGATCGCGCCGTCCGGCAACCCACGCCGCACCGCGGTGGCGGCGCTGGTGAAGGCCTCCTTCCAGGAGATCGGCGTCGACATGCAGATGGAGTGGCTGGCCAACGCGGCCGTGGGCGATCGTCTCCGCCATCGCGACTTCGACGCCGCGTTCTCCGGCTGGTCGGCGATGCTTTGGGTCGATCCGAGCTCGGCGTGGGGCAAGGACTCGGAGATGAACTTCATCTCGTACTACGACCCGAAAGCGAGCGCCCTGCTCGACGAGGGCCTCCGCACCTCCGATCCGGGGCGCACCCGCTCCGTCTGGTCGGACTTCCAGGCCACCGTCTACGCCGACCAGCCGTACACGTTCCTGTATTGGATGGACGAGATCGACGCGGTCAACGCCCGGGTCTCCGACGTCCAGGTGGACGTCGTGACCCCCTACCGGCACCTCGAGGCCTGGTCGGTCCCCGAGGACGCGCCGGCCCGGTGAGCGGTTGGGCGCGTACGTCCTCCGCCGGGTGCTGCTGACGATCCCGCTGGTGGTGGCGGTGGCCGCCCTGGTCTGGGGCCTGCTGCAGGCGATGCCGGGCGACTACTGCGACAGCTTCTTGGACCCCGAGCTCAACGGGCGCCCGGAGGCGGTGGCTGCGCTGCGGCACGCGCTCGGCTGCGACCTCCCCCTCGGCGAACAGTTCCTGGCGGCGATGCGGTCGATCCTCACGTTGGACTTCGGCGTGTCGCTCTCGCAGCGGGCGCCGGTTCGGCAGGTGCTCGCGGCGGCGCTGCCGCGGACGCTGCTCCTCACCGGCACCGGGTTCGTACTCGGCCAGCTGCTCGCCATCCCCATCGGCGTCTTCCAGGCGGCGCGCCAAGGCCGCGCGGCGGACGTCGGGCTCTCGATGGTGACCCTGGCGTTTTATTCCCTGCCCGCGTTCTGGCTGGGCGTCTTGCTCCAGCTCCTGCTCACCCTGGTCTGGCGCCTGTTCCCGACGAGCGGCGTCGGAAACGGCGGCTGGGACACGGCCTGGCACCTCGTGCTGCCGGCCACCACCCTCGCGCTCGCCAGCGCCGCGGCGGACGCCCGCTACGTCCGCGGGGCGATGCTCGAGGTGATCCGCCAGGACTACATCCGCACGGCGCGGGCCAAGGGCGCGTCGGAGGCGCGGGTGCTCCTGGTCCACGCGCTCCGCAACGCGCTCCTTCCCACCGTGGCCCTGTTCGGCTTGCGCCTGCCCTACCTCTTCTCCGGGGCGGTGCTGGTGGAGTCGATCTACGCCTGGCCCGGGCTCGGTCGGGTGCTCTACGCTGGAATCTCCCTCCCGGACCTCCCGCTCATCTCCGGCGCCTTCTTCCTCTTCGCGATGTTGGTCGCGGCGGGGGGGCTCCTCGCCGATCTGGCGACGGCCGCGGTGGACCCGCGCGTGCGACTCGACCGATGACGGCCTCCCGCCGCCTCGATGTGGCCACCGCCGTCGCCGCCGTGGCGCTCTGGCTACGCGCCGCGATCGTCGGCCTCCCCCGCCTCGATGCGCTCGTCCACCCGCGCGCGCTCCCCCACGAGGACACCCACGCGTGGGTCGCGCTCGCCACCTTCTTGATCGTGCCGATCGGCACGATCGTGCTTGTCCGTCGCCGCCACGGCGGCGCCCCCGACCGGCTCGCCGCCAGGCCCGCGGCCGTGCTCGGGCGCGACGTCCTCCTCCTCCTCACGTTCGCCGCCCTGCTCACGCCGCTCCTGGCCGAGCACACCACCTCCGCGGCGGTGCATCCGAGCTTCCTTCCACCCGGTCCAGGCGTGTGGTTTGGCAGCGACGAGACGGGGGCGGACGTCTTCGCCCGCGTGCTCTACGGCGCCAGGGTGTCCCTCGGCGTCGGCGTCGTGGCGGTGGGGCTCGCGGTCTCGATCGGCGGGCTGCTCGGCGGGATCGCGGGGTACTACGGAGGGTGGATCGACCGCGGCGTGAGCTGGGTGATCGACCTGTTGCTCTCGCTCCCCCGCCTGGCGGTCTTGTTGCTCGTGGTGGGTCTGAGCCGGCCCGACGCGGGGCGTTTTCTTGTCGTCGCGGGGATGCTCGGCTTCATCGGGTGGATGGGGGTGGCGCGCATCGTCCGGGCGCAGGTGCTCGCGGTGCGGGAGCTCGACTTCGTCACCGCCGCCCGGGCGCTTGGCCTGCCGGAGCGCACGATCCTCGTCCGCCATGTGCTCCCGAACGTCGCTGCGCCGCTGGTGGTCTTCGCCACCCTCGCGGTGGGCGATACGATCCTGACGGAGTCTGCGCTCGCTTTCCTCGGCTACGGCGCGTCGGCGGACGTGAGCTGGGGGAGCATGGTGGCGGGCACCGGGATCTCCCGCCTCCGCGATGCCCCCTGGGTGGGCATCTTCCCCGGCCTCGCCATCGCCGCCACCGTGATGGCGTGCAACCTGTTCGGCGACGGCCTCCGGGACTCCCTCGATCCCCGTCAACGGGGGCAGGCGCCTCCCCCGCGCCTCCCGTCACGGGACGTCCTCGCGCCCGCCTCCGCGGTCATGCCTGCAGAGGGCGGCGGCGGTCCCCTAGCCGGAGTCGCTGTCCCGGCCTTGGAGATCGTTGACCTCCACGTGGATTTCGACACGGAACACGGCCTCGTTCCGGCGGTTCACGGCGTCTCGTTCTCCGTGCCGGCAGGCGGGTCGCTCGGACTGGTCGGTGCGTCCGGCTCGGGGAAGAGCGTCACCGCCATGTCCGTGCTTCGGCTTCTGCCGGAGAACGTCCGGCTGCGAGGCACGATCCGGGTGGCGGGTGTGGACGTGGCAGGGCTCGACGCGGCCGGCCTTCGCGCGCTGCGCGGAGGTCGGGTGGGGATGGTCTTCCAGGAGCCAGGGAGTTCGCTCAATCCCGTCTTTCGTGTGGGCGCTCAGGTCGAGGAGGCGGTGCGGCTCCACCAGCCGCTCGGGGCCGCGGCGGTGCGCGCACGGGTCGAGGCCCTGCTCGCGGAAGTGGGCCTCGACGGGCTCGGGGATCGGTTCCCCCACGAGCTCAGCGGCGGGCAGAAACAGCGGGTGATGATCGCCATGGCCCTCGCCAACGATCCCGCCCTGCTCATCGCGGACGAGCCCACCACCGCGCTCGATGTCACCGTCCAGAAGCAGCTCTTGGACCTCCTCGCACGCCTTCGCCGCGACCGGGGCATGGCGCTTCTGTTCGTGAGCCACGACCTCGATGTGGTGGCGGAGGTCGCCGATTCCGCGGCCGTGATGCGGGAGGGGCGGATCGTGTCGGTGGGTCCCGTCGCCTCGGTGCCCGCGGCGGGCGGCGTGACGCGTGCCGCGCCGGTGTCCGCGCCCGAAGCCTCGGCGCTCCTGGTCGTCGAGGATCTTCACGTCGCCTACCCGGTGCGCTCGGGCCTCTTCCGCCGGGTCACGGGCACCGTCCGCGCAGTGGACGGGGTCAGCTTCAACGTCCGGCGCGGGGAGACCTTCGCCATCGTCGGCGAGTCCGGTTCGGGCAAGAGCTCCTTGGCGCGCGCCGTGCTCGGCCTGCTCCCGGTCGCGCACGGGCGCGTTTTTGTCGGCGGCGTCCCGGTCGGGCGCCCGAGCACCCTGCCCGCGATCCGCCGTCGTATGCAGGCGGTGTTCCAGGACACCGCTGCCGCTCTGGATCCCCGGTGGTCCGTGGAGGCGACGCTCCGTGAGGCGCTCGACGTCCACGCGGTCGGGGATCCTTCCGAACGTGCAGATCGGGTCGTCGCCCTGATCCGGGAGGTGGGCCTCGCACCGGAGCTACGCCGTCGTCTACCTCATGAATTGTCGGGTGGTCAGCGACAGCGGGTGGGGATCGCGCGCGCCCTCGCGGTGGCCCCGGAGCTCCTGGTCCTCGATGAGTGTGTCTCCTCGCTGGACGTTGAGATTCAGGCCCAGATCCTCGATCTCTTCGTGGGGCTCCAGGCGGGACGCGGCCTCACCTACCTCTTCATCAGCCATGACCTCAGGGTGGTCCAGCGGCTCGCCCACCACGTCGGGGTGATGTACCGCGGGAGCCTCGTCGAGTGCGGCCCCACCGAGGGCATCTTCGCTGCACCGCAAGCGGAGTACACCCGGGGACTTCTCGCGAGCGTGCCCAGCCGTGCCCGGAGTTGATACACTCCGCGGATGCCAGCGGCCACCTTCAAGTCTGTCGTCGAGATGTTCCACCACCGTGTCCGCTCCACGCCGGACGGGGACGCGTTCTACTACCGGAAAGATGGGCAGTGGCTCACCATCCTGTGGAAGGAGGTGGGGGTGCGTGCCCGCAACGTCGCGTGCGGGCTCCGGTCGCTCGGCATCCAGGAAGAGCAGCGCGTCGCCATCCAGAGCAACACCCGCCTGGAGTGGGTGATCGCCGACAACGGCATCCTGTGCGCCGGCGCGGCCTGTACCACCATCTACCCTTCATCCACTCCGGAAGAAATCTCATACATCGTGCTGGACTCCGACACGCGCATCGTCGTGGCGGAGAACGACAAGCAGGTGGAGAAGCTCCAGCGGGTCCGGGCGCAGCTCCCCGGCCTCGTCGCGGTGGTGGTCATGCAGGGCACCGCATCGGCGGACGGGTGGGTCCTCACCCTCGACGAGCTGGAGCGCCGCGGCGCGGCGTGGGACAAGGAGAACCCGGGCGCCTATGACACGACGGCGGACGCCATCACGGGCGACCACCTCGCCACCCTCATCTACACCTCCGGCACCACCGGGAACCCCAAGGGCGTCATCCTCACCCACGACTGTTGGGTCTTCGAAGGCGAAGCGATCGACGCGTGCGGGATCCTCTCCCCGGCCGACAAGCAGTTCCTCTTCCTGCCGCTGGCCCACAGCTTCGGCAAGGTGCTCCAGTGCGCCCAGCTGCGCATCGGCTTCGCCAGCTCGATCGACGGCGACATCGAGTCGCTGATCGACAACCTCGCGGTCCAGAAGCCCACCTTCATGGGCGCCGTGCCGCGGATCTTCGAGAAGGCGTACAACCGAATCATCTCGATGCAGAAGGAGAAGGGTGGGATCACCCTGAAAATCTTCACCTGGGCGATCGGGGTCGGCCGTGAGGTGAGCAAGCTCCGGCAGGCGCACCAGGAGCCCACCGGCCTGCTGGCGATCAAGTACAAGATTGCGGACAAGCTGGTGTTCTCGAAGATTCGCGCCCGCTTCGGCGGCAACCTCCGGTTCTTCATCTCCGGCGCCGCCGCGCTCTCCCGCGAGATCGCCGAGTTCTTCCACGCCGCGGGCATCGTCATCGCCGAGGGCTACGGGCTCACCGAGTCCAGCGCCGCCAGCTTCGTGAACCGCCCGGAGAACTTCCGCTTCGGCACCGTCGGTCCGCCGCTTCCGGGCGTCGAGGTCAAGATCGCGGACGACGGGGAGATCCTCCTCCGCGGCCGCGGCATCATGCGTGGCTACTACAACAAGCCCGAACAGAGCGCGGAGTCACTCAACGCCGAGGGCTGGCTGATGACCGGCGACATCGGGCAGCTCGAGGAGGGCGGGTTCCTCCGGATCACCGACCGCAAGAAGGACCTGATCAAGACCTCGGGCGGCAAGTACGTGGCCCCCCAGGAGCTCGAAGGGCGCCTCAAGTCCCGGAGCACCCTCATCTCCCAGGTGATCGTCCACGGCAACAACCGCAACTTCTGCACGGCGCTGGTGGCCATCGCGCCGGACAGCGCGGCGGCGTGGGCCCGCGGAAACGGCGTGGAGACGCAGGACTACTCCGCCCTGCTCAGCCACCCGAAGGTGAAGGCCGAGCTCGACGCCGTCTTCGCCGAGCTCAACAAGGAGCTCCCGAGCTACTCCACGCTGAAGAAGTACGCGATCCTCCCGAAGGACCTCACGCAGGAGGACGGGGACCTCACCCCGTCGCTCAAGGTGAAGCGGAAGGTCGTGGAGACCAAGTACAAGGACGTCCTCGACGGCTTCTACGCCGGCGCCCTCGCCGACACCTGAGCGCCCGCTTACCGGTCGCGGCGTCCCCGCTGGCGACGGGGGGGACGCCGACTTACGGCAGGCCGCGATGGCGACCTCGCGTATTCCTGGCCTGTTTCGACTGACCCCCGCCGAACGCCGCGCCGCGGCGCTCCACGGCGCCGGGCTCTCCCACCAGCTCGGCGAGGCCTGGCTGGCGGAGGGCGGCCTCACCCTCGAGGTCGCCGACGCGATGATCGAGAACGTGATCGGCACGTTCGCCTTCCCGAACGCGGTGGCAGTGAACCTGCTGCTCAACGGGGAGGACCGTCTCCTCCCCATGGTGGTGGAGGAGCCGAGCGTGGTTGCGGCGGTGAGCAACATGTCTCGGCTCACCCGCGCGGCCGGCGGGCTCACCGCCTCCTCCGACGACTCGGTGATGATCGGGCAGGTGCAGCTGACCGGGTGTTCGCCGGGCGCCGCCGCGCGGGTGCGCGAAGCGATCCCCGCGCTCTCGGCCATCGCGGAGACGGTCCACCCCCAGCTCGCGCAGTTCGGCGGCGGGCTCCGGGGCATGGAGGTGCGGGAGCTCACCTACGACGAGCCGGGAGAGGTCCGCGAGGAGATGGTGGTGCTCCACTTCTTCCTCGACTGTGCAGACGCGATGGGCGCGAACATGGTCAACACCATCGCCGAGCGCCTGGCGCCGGAGCTGGCGCTGCTCACCCAGGGCCGCGTCGGGCTGCGCATCCTCTCCAACCTCGCGGACCGCCGGCTCGCCCGCGCTTCGGTGCGCATCCCGGTGGACCTGCTCGCCCAGGACGATCTGGAGGGCGTGGAGGTCGCCGAGGGCATCGCGGCGGCGTGGCGGTTCGCCTGGGCGGACCCGTATCGGGCCGCCACCCACAACAAGGGCATCATGAACGGGGTGGACGCCCTGGCGCTCGCCACCGGAAACGACTGGCGGGCCATCGAGGCTGGCGCCCACGCGTACGCGGCGCGGGACGGGCAGTATCGGCCCCTCTCCACCTGGAAGGTGCGCGGCGAGGACCTCGTCGGGGAGCTCGTGCTCCCCATGCAGGTCGGCACGGTGTCGGGGGCGATCCGGGTGCACCCGACGGTGCGGGCGAACCTCGCCCTCGCCGGCGTGCGCGGCGCGCGGGACCTCTCGATGTTGATGGCCGCGGTCGGGCTGGTCCAGAACCTCGGCGCGCTGCGGGCGCTGGCCACGGAGGGCATCCAGGAGGGGCACATGCGGATGCACGCACGCGCCGTGGCGATCGGCGCCGGAGCCCGCCCCGAAGAGGTCGAGGGGGTGGTGCGGGCGCTGGTGATCAGCCATGAGTTCACCGTCGAGCGCGCGCGAGCGGAGATCGAGGCCTTGCGCGCATGAGCACCGACGGGGGCGCGCGGAAGGGCCGGCTCTTCGGACGCCCCGGCCCGCTCACCGTTCCCATCGCGCCGTTCGGGCGCTCGGGGCCAGCGACGGCGGCGCCGGCGGCGCCGGCCGACGCTCGGGAGGCCCCCGCCGAGGACTTCGAGCCCACGATCCGGATGCCGATGCGGCCCGGAACCGCGGCGTCGGCCGCGGCGCCCAGCCCCGTCGAGCTTCCGCCCACCCCAGCGCCACCCGCCGCTGAGTCGCCCCCCGGCCCCGCCGAGTCGCCCCCTCCCGTCGCCGATCCTCCCGCGGCGCCCCCGCCCCGCCCTCGCCGGCCGCGTCCGCCGCTCTCCGCCGGCCACACCCTGATCCCGGACGGCGCGCTCGGCGAGGCGCTCGCGGCCGAGGGCCCATCCGCCACCGACCCGGCCGACGTCGTGCCCGACCTCGCACCCGCGCCCCTCGAGGCCCCTCGACCGCCGACGCCGGTCATGGCTCGCGACGTGCCTGCGCCACCGGGAGGTGAACCCACCCTCGAGAGCGCCCCCGTTCCTTCGGAGGTCGACCCCGAGGTGGACCCCGAGGCTGACACCCTCCGCGAAGTCCGCGTCGGCGAACTGCAAGCCGCAGCCGCCGAGGAGTTCGAGGTCCCGCGGCCCTTGGAACCCTGGGAGCGCCCCCTCGCCCGCGTGGCACGCACGTACGAACCCGGGCGTTTTGCACCGCCCAGCGCCCGCCGCGCCGTCCCTGCGTCCTCCGCGCCCAACGCGGCCGCGGTCCCGGCAGTACCTCGGCCCCCGGCGGTCACCTCCGTGTCTCCCTCGGCCCCCGGCGAGGTCAGCCGACCGCGCTCGCGGCCGTTGCGTTCCCCCGACGCGCCCGCGCCCGTCGCGCCCGCGCCCTCCGCGGTGGCGCGTATGCCCACGGCGGCGTCCGCGCCGGTGCTCCCCAACGAAGCCTCGGCGACGGCCCCGGGAAAGATCATCCTCATCGGCGAGCACGCCGTGGTCTACGGCCACCGTGCGATCGCCGCCGCGGTGGACCTCGGCACCACCGTGAGCCTCTACCGCCGCCCCGGTCCTTCCCGGGTTGAAGACACGCCCATCCAGGACCCGCGGCTCGGGACCGCGCTCGCCAGCGTCATCCCTGCGGAGGGCATCGGCGTGACCATCCGCACCACCCTCCCGGTCGGCTGCGGGATGGGCTCGTCGGCGGCGCTGGCCGTGGCGACGATCCGGGCGTTGGCGAGGTTGGAAGGGCGTGAGGCGAGCTTGCGGGAGTGTGTCGACCAGGGATTTGCGATGGAGCGCGTCTTCCACGGCAATCCCTCGGGCCTGGATCACACGGTGAGCGCGTCGGGGGGCGTCCTGCTCTACCGGCGGGGGGAGGCTGCGGAGGAGCTCAAGGTCCCGCGGCCGATCCGCCTGGTCATCGCGAACAGCGGCACGCCGGGGAACACCGCGGAGATGGTGGCGCGGGTGAAGGAGCGCAACCCGGTCGACCAGCTGATGCGCATCGGGGCGCTGGTGGAGCTCGTCGCCGCGCGGCTCTCCCGTGGCGAGCCGATCGGTGAGTTCATCCGCGAGGCACATCGTTGTTTGAGGTTGATGGGCGTGAGCACCCCCGCGCTCGACGACCTCTGCCGGGCGATGGAGGCTGCGGGTGCCGCGGGCGCCAAGCTCGCCGGGGCGGGCGGCGGGGGCGTGGTCATCGCGCTGGTGGACGAACGATCGGAGGAGGCGGTCCGCCGCGCCGCAACCGGCCTCGCCGCCGGGGGCGTGTGGGCGGCCACGATCGGATAGGAGGCGACGGTGCCTACCGCCACCGCGATCGCCCACCCCAACATCGCCCTCTGCAAGTACTGGGGAAAGCGTGATCGTGCGCTGAACCTGCCTTCGGTCGGCAGCCTCTCGCTCACCCTGGCGCCGTTCTCCACGACCACCACGGTGGAGTGGGGCGCCGCGCGCGACGAGATGGTGATCAACGGCCGTGAAGCGAGCGCGGAGGAGGCCCGCAAGGTCTTCGCCGTGCTGGATCTCGTCGACAGCTGGCGGCCGAAGGTCCGGGTGCTCACCGGGAACGACTTCCCCACCGCCGCGGGCCTCGCGTCGAGCTCCTCGGGCTTCGCGGCGTTGGTCCTGGCGGCATGCGCAGCGGCCGGTCACCCGCGCACCCCGGAGCAGCTCTCCGTGCTGGCTCGGCGCGGCTCTGGCAGCGCGGCGCGCTCGATCTTTGGCGGCTGGGCGGAGTGGAAGGTCGGCGAGCGTGCCGACGGGATGGACAGCCACGCGTTCGAGATCGCCAACGAAGCCCACTGGGACGTGCGGATGGTCGTCGCCATCTTCGACGCGGGGCCGAAGGCGATCTCCAGCCGCGACGGCATGGCCGTCACCCAGGAGACGTCTCCGTATTACCCCGCATGGGTTGCCAGCGCCCCCCGGGACCTCGCCGCCGGTCGCGCCGCGGTGCGCAACCGCGATCTCGACGCGCTCGGGCAGGTGATGGAGCGCTCGGCGTTGCGGATGCATGCGTGCATGATGGCGGCCGATCCACCGGTCTTCTACTGGAAGAGCGGCTCGGTCTGGGCGCAGGATGCGGTACGTAGTCTCCGGGAACGCGGCATCCCCTGCGCCTGGACGATGGACGCCGGCCCCAACGTGAAGGTCCTCGTGCCGACCGAACATGCCGAGCTGGTCGCTCGACGCCTGGGCGCGGTCGCGGACCGGGTGCATGTGCTTGAGCCAGGAGGGCCGGCCCGGCTGGTGGGGTGAAGGTCCCACCGGTGCCGAGGGGCTGGCGGTGCCCCACCGCCCTGCCCGGCGGAGACGCCGCGGTCGAGGTCCGATGTTTCGCGAGAATGGCTCGACGGGCGATCAGCCGCGCGCGCGGTTTCCTCGTTCGACCCGCGCGACCGGCAGGTCGGCGCCGTGAATCGGCGCCTCCGTCTCGGGCGGGCGAGCGCCGATCAGCCGGAGCTTCGGCGCGGTGGTCGCGTCCGGCGGGGGCACCTCGAGGAGCATCGGCGGCGGCGGGCGGAGCGCGCGGGTGCCGGCGAGCGCCGGCAGGTGCAGCGCCAGGGTGTTGATCACCGCGCCGGCGTCGGCGACGGACGGGCGGTGGATCGGCGGGAGCCCCCGCACCGCGTCGGAGAGCGCGCGACCCCAGGCCGGGTCGGGCACACCCATCGGCAGCCCCTCCATGTGCCGGGCGAATTCGCCGCGGAGCACCGACATCGACGGCCGGAAGCCCTCCGGCGAGAGCAGCAGCAGCGACTGGACCAGACGGCGCAGGACCGGCTGCACCCGCGCGGTGTTCTCGGGGCGGTCGAGCGCGGCCGAGAGAGTACGAAGGGCGGCCGGGGTGAGCCCGCGGGGGTCGGGCGCCACCGCCAACGCGGCGCACGCGAGCGTCATGCCCAGGCCGATCGCGTCGGGCACCATGCCGAGCTCGTTCGCGGCCACCGGGGAGCCGACGAGGCGGGCGCGGCCGGTCACGTCCACCACGATGTGGCCGACGGTGAGGCGGCCGTGGGCGAGGCGGAGGTCCCCGCTCGCGGTGTCGAGGGCAGCGAGCGCGTCGGCCAGCTCCGCGCCGAGGGCGGCGAGGCGCCGCCCGGTGAACGCGAGACCACGGCGACCGAGCAGGATCCGCAGCGGCCAGCCGTGTACGCGCTCGACCACGGCCCAGCGGAGCTGCTCGATCTCGCCGGCTTCATAGACCTGCGCGAGGCCGGAGTTCGCCGCCCGCGCCAGGATGGCCGGCAGCGCCATGTGCGGGGCGTTGGAGCCCCCACCGACGCTGAGCTCCACGGCGCGGCGGTGGGCGATTTCGCCATCTTCTACGAGGGCAAAGAGCCCGCCGCGGAGCGTCCGTGCCAGGAGCGGCCCGAGGGTGTGGGGCCCCACGGCCGCCCGGAACTCGGGGCGGAGCAGTCGGGCGGCGGCGGTGTGACCACGATCGGCGTCCGTCGCGCCGAACCAGAGGGGCGTGTCGCCGGTCATGGGTTCACCCGGGGAGGAATCACTCCGAGAGTGTATCACAAAGAATGAAAAAAACGAAAATAGCGATCAGTTTGTGGCGAACCGGCCGATGCGGAGGTCAAAAACCCATCTCTTCGGGGCGGCGGTAGCGCCAGATCCGCTGGAGGAGCTTCAGCTCCAGGGGGGCGCGGTTCACCCGCGTGGCCCAGCGCGCCCCGGCGAACGTGGCGAGCAGGCGGCGTTGCCAGGGCGCGAGGTTGCGATCGGTGAGCGTGGGGAACCGTGCGTTGAGCACGGTCTCGAACGCGAAGATCTCCCGTCGGAGCTTCGCCGTCATCCAGGGCGTGCTCTCGGTGCGGCGGTGGTCGAAGTCGGCCCAGGGCGGGGCGAGCCACCCGTCGAGGTCGTCGGGGAACCGCATGCCCAGGCGCTGCGCCTCCTCCCACTGCCCCGGCAGCGGTACCGGGGTGTAGAGGTAGAGGATGATCTCGCAGTCGGGGTTATCGGCTTTCAAGGCGCGGATGAGCTCCATGCTCTTGCGTACGTCCCGCTCGGGATCGCCGGCGTTGCCGAGCACGAACGAGAACTCGGGCACCACCCCGTGCCGGCGGGCGAGGCGGTTGAGCGAGAGGGTGTCCGTCGTCCGGAGGCCGCCCTTGTCCATCCGGGCCAGGGCTTCGTCGTCGCCGCTCTCCGCCCCGTAGAACACCATCTTGAGCCCGGATCGGGCCATGGCCTCCCAGGTGGTCCCGGCGAAGCCGAGCATCGTGTCGATCCGTCCTTCACCCCACCACGCGACCCGCTCGTCGGCGATACCGTCGGCGACCTCGCGGCAACGCGCCTCCCAGGCGAAGAAGTTGTTGTCGTGGAACTCGACGGCGTCGGCACGGAACGTGCGCGCGAGCGTGCGCACCGTCGCCACGACGTCGGCCGCGGGGTCGGGGAGCCAGCGCCCGGCGTAGACGTTGACCACCGCGCAGAAGTTGCACTCGTACGGGCAGCCTACGCTGGTGTGGTGGTTGAACGTGCGCTGTCCCAGGAACGTCCGGGCAGCATACCGTTCCATGTCCACCCGGCCGTAGTCCACCGGCCCCCAGCGTGCGCTCGGGACCAGCGGACGTCCTACACCGCGAACGAGGCGGCCTTCGCGCCATCCGGCGGTCCCGTCGACGAGGGGGTCCCCGTCGGCTTCGAGCGCGGCGAGCACCGCCGCGACCGTGGCTTCGCCGGGGCCGATCGCCACGAGGTCCACGCCGCGGTCGCGGGCGGCCGCCTCCGGGTGCAAGGAGGGGAAGTAGCCGCCCCAGACGATGAAACAACGGGGGTTCGCCGCCTTGAGCTCCCGACACAGCGGCGTGGCCTCGCGCAGCTGCGGCCCGGGCATCACGCTCACCAGGAGCAGGACCTCTCCCCGCGCGCACAGGGCGCGAAGCCGCGTGATGGCGCCGGGCTCCACGTTCGCGTCGACGAGCGTCCAGTCGGTGCCCACGGGCAGCCCGCGTGCGAGCATGAGCAACGAGAGGGGGAGCCGACGGTGGGCGCGTTGAGCGCGCGGGTTGAAGAGGACGACCTTCACGGGCACCGCCGAGCGAGGAGCAGGGTGTGATCGCCGAGATCGCGGAGGCCGGGGAGGCGCGCGAGGTAGGGTTCGAGGCGGGTGCGGAGACGGGGGCGACCCCCCACATCCGGAGGGGGGTCCAAGAGGCCGATCGCCTCCTGACGCATCACCTGGAACTCGCGACCAAGCGCCTCCTCGACGTCGCCCGCGGCCCACCACTGGAGCGGCACCTTCACACCTCGCACCGATGCCTCCGGGCGCCCTCGCCGCGGCGCTCGCCCCCGGGCGAGGCACGCGACACTGTCCACTGGGCAGTGTCGAGACATCCAGACCAACGCCGCCACGCCGCCGGGTCGGAGCACGGACGACAGCGTACGCGAGAGCGGCGCCAGCGACGGGAGGCAGTTGAGTACGCCGAAGTCCGAGATGACGGCGTCGAAGCAAGCCCCGAACCGCGCGCCTGCCGCGTCCAGGGACAGCACCTCAGCGGCGACGCCGCGGGCCCGGGCACGTTCAACCATCGCTGGCGACGCGTCGATCGCGGTCACGCGGTGCCCGGCCGCGGCGAGCGCCACGGCATCGCTGCCGATGCCGCAGCCAAGGTCGAGAACGTCAGCCGGTACGGAGAGTGTACCCAACAGGGACGCGAGCACCCGACCTCGCCAGATCTGCACGATCGGACTCCCATCCCAACGCTCGACGTAGCCCTCTGACTCGCGGTCAAAGGCCTGTGATATCGCCGCGTGCGGGGTTCTCGTCGTTGACATGGTTCGGCGCCGAAGTACCATAGCGCGCCTTCCTGCGGAGACTCGTTCATGCCCAAGCTGCCCCTCGTCCTCCGGCTCCTCCTCGCGGGCGTCGTCGTCTCCGCCATGGCGGCCCCTGAGGTGGCGTACGCCCAACCCGCCGCGGTGTTCGATGCCGCCGGGCTGCTCGAGATGGTGCCGCCGACCGCGATTGTGGGCGATGGTGCCACGGCGGCCGATCTGTACTTCCTGGCGCTCGATGCCAACGGCGCCCCCATCGCCGGCCTGCAGCTCAAGCCCACGGCGAGCGTAGGTTCGGTGTCCGCGCTCACCGACGCGGGTGGCGGGCTCTACCGGGTCACCTTCACCCCCCCGAAGGCCGAATCCCGCACGTCGGTCTCGGTCACCCTCAAGGGTAAGATCGGGAAGGACAACATCCAGAAGTCCTGGTCGTTCTCGGTGGCGCCCACCCGTGGCTCCGCGCTGGCCGCGGCGAGCAACCCCCCGAAGATGATCCTCGGCCAGGACCGTACGGCCACCATCTCCTTCAACCTCGCCGGCGGCGATCGCCAGGCGCTCAACGGCGTGGATCTGGTGATCTCGGCCTCCAGCGGCAAGGTGGAGAACCTCACGAACCTCGGTGGCGGCCAGTTCACCGCGCTCTACACCGCGCCCGAGGTCAACTACCCTCACGTCGCCCAGATCACCGTGGCCGACAAGCGCGACCCCTCGCACACCTACGGCAGCCTCGCCATCCCCCTCTGGGGCAAGGTGAACTTCCCGGTGCAGACCACCCCGAATGCCCGCGTGATCGTGAAGATCGCCGACCAGCAGTTCGGCCCGATCCAGGCCACCGCCCAGGGCTACGCCGCGGTTCCCATCCTGGTGGCTCCCGGCGCGCAGCTCGCCGACAAGATCTCCATCGGGCCGGATGGCAAGAGCGTCACCGAGCCGCTGAACCTCCAGGTGCCCGAGGCCAAGCGCATCACCATGGTGCCCACCGCCGCCGCGCTCCCCGGTGATTCCCGGGTGCAGGTGCCGATTCACGCGGTGGTCGTGCAGGCCGACGGCAAGCCCGACACCAACGCGGCCGTGGTCTTCACCACCACCGGCGGCACCATCGGTCAGGCGAAGAACGAGGGCAACGGCGTCTACACCGCGTTGTACTCTCCGGCGACGACGTCGAGCGCCATCCAGGCCACGATCACCGCGTCCTTGGCCGACAAGCCCCAGGTCCAGACCACCTCGCAGACCGTGAACATGGTCAGCGTGCGCCCCGCGAAGGTGGAGCTCGTCGCCGAGCCCGCCACGCTGCCGGCCTCGGCCGATGGCTTCAAGGTCTACGCCAAGGTCACCGGCCCCGACGGCGCCGGGCTCGGCAGCCGCACCCTCTCCTTCGGCAGCGCCGGCGCCCGCCTCAAGGGCGATGTGAAGGACCTCCGCAACGGCGACTACCAGGCCGTCTTCTCCACCACCGGCGGAGGCGCGGTCGATCTCACCGCGTCGGTCGCCGCCCCGGTCACCGGCAACCCGCTCTCGCGGCTCCTGCTCGTGCCCTCCTCCACGCGCGTCACCAACGACGGCTCGTCGGGCGCCCTCATCACCGTCGTCACCGTGGATGAGTTCGGCTACCCCGTGCCGAACGTGCCGGTCACGCTGAAGCTCACCGCGGGCGATGGTGCGCTCCCGGCGCAGGCCACCACGAACACCGAGGGTGTGGCGCAGGTCTACTACACCGCCGGTCGCAAGGCCGGGCTGGTCGCCTACGAAGCCACCGCGGGCGACTACGTGGCCGCCGGCGGGCTCGTGCAGGTGCCGAAGGGTCTCGCCCTCACTGCGCTCCCCGTCGCGGGCAGCCGGGTGGACGCGGGGCTCGTCGGCGAGTGGGACAAGGCGCTCGCCGAGCTCCATGTCGACCGTGAAGGCATGGCCACGACGACCGTCGGCCCCATCGCCGCGGCGGCGGAGACCACGGTTCGCGCCACGCGGGCCGCCCTCGCCTCCGATCCCGCCACGGTCTCCGCGGGCGGTACGGTGAAGCTCCGCGTGAACCTCACCGACGAGAACAACCGCGGCGTCTCCGGTCAACAGCTCGACTTCCTGGCTTCCGCCGGCACCATCGGCACGGTCACCGACCTCGGTGGTGGCCTCTACGAAGCGCCGCTCACCCTCCCGGCGACCGCGTCGGGCGAGGTCAAGATCTCCGTCGCCACGCGGGACGGCACCGCGTCGAGCTTCATCCGCGTCCCCGTTGGTGGCGCCGCCGCCGCTTGGACGTCCGGTAACCCCTACCAGACCCAGGCCAACACCGACCCGTACGCCGCGAAGCCGGTCGTCGCGCCGCCGCCGCCGCCGCCGGTCGTCACGCCGCCGCCGGTGGTCACGCCGCCGCCCGCCACCACGACCACCACGGTCACCAAGGTGGCATCGCCCCCCGGCGATCACCCCTGGCTCCGCATCCGCGCCGGTTTTGAGCTGGCGAACTACGACTACGACCAGCTCCCGCTGTCGCAGGCCACGGTGCTCTTCCCGAAGGAGCTCCAGCTCAGCTCGATGTCCTACGGCGCGCACCTCCAGGGCCGTATGTTCGTCCCCGGGCTCAAGTACGTGGGCGCCGAGGCGGACTTCCGCGGTACCAGCTACTCGCTCAACCCGGTGCCGCTGTGCGCCGCGCTCAACAACGACTGCAACGACGCGGGGCTCGTGTCCGACACGGTGCTCGCCACGCGCATCGTGGGCATCGGCCGCTACGCGTTCGATTCTGGCGCGAACCAGTTCGGCGTCGGCGCGCGGGTCGGTTGGGGCATCAGCGACGTGCAGACCTTCACCGTGAAGGGTACCCAGGAAATCCAGCTCGACCAGCTGAACCTCAACTCCCTGGTCCTTGGCGCGGAAGTGAGCGGGGACTTCGGCAAGTCCGTCTTCGCGGTCGCGCAGTTCAATGAGCACCTCGCCGGCGGCTCCACGCCGTTCAACACCGAGCTCGGCGTCGAGGTCGGCTACGCGTTCCTCCCCTGGATGTACGCCAGCCTCTCTTACGATCTCTCGATCCGCGACATCGAGATCGAGAACCGGGACGGCAAGCAGGTCGGCAGCATCAGCGACACGCTCAACGGCGGCGCGCTGTCCCTCGGCGTGCAGTTCTAACGAGGGCCCTCCGGCGGCCCCGGGCCGTTGCGGTCCTCTCCGTGCTCGCGACGGAGCCGTGGGCCTCGTGCGGGCGCTGGTTGGGCCCGGAGGACCACGTCCGACCGCGCGACCCCGATCCGGTGTCGCCGGCCGAGGCGCCGCTGGGCGTTCTTCGCCCTCAGCTCGCGCCGCCGGCCTCCACCTTCCCCACCGCCGCCGCGCGCGCCATCTGCCCGCGAACGCGGAGGAAGATGGCCGTCCCTGCGCCGAACATCACCAGGCAGCCCCACTGCGCGGGCGTCAGCCCGGCCCAGCGTACGTCGGGGGTGAGGGGAACGCCGGGAATCTGGTCGACGCGCCGCAGGAAGTCGAGGCAGAAGCGCACTGGGGCGTACAGGAAGCACCAGAGCGCCAGAAACGCGCCGGCCGGCCATTGCTTCTTGCGGAGCGCGAAGAAGACGGCCGAGATGAACATCGAGTAGAAACACTCGTACAGGCCGAGGTCGTGACGCACGCCCATGCCCGGCATCATGTTGTCGAAGTTCACCGCGAGGAAGAAGTCGGTGGGACGGCCGATGTGGTCGTGCACCAGCGCGCAGCCGCCGCGCCCGAAGATCCAGGCAAAGGGGAAGGCGTACATCACCACGTCGGCGTGCGCCCAATAGTCCCGCTTGCGGATGACCTTGTAGAAGAGGACGCTGCCGATCACCGCGCCAAGGAAGCCACCAAAGCTCGAGAAGCCGGCCCAGATGCGGTAGATCGCGGCAAAGCCCTGCTGGTCGATCATCTCGGGGTGGTACGCGAGCACGTGAACCAGGTGCCCGAAGACAAAGCCGCTGAGCACGGTCACCGTGACCCCGTCGACGATGTCGCGTACGTCGAGCCCCTTCGCGAGGCCGCGGGCCCGGGCGATCTCCAAGCCGAGGACAAAGCCCGAGATCACCAGGAGGCCCCAGGGGTCCAGATCGATGGGACCGAGGTGGTACACGGGGATGTGGATGTACGGGAACATGTCCGCGGGATAACCCGCCGACCGAGTCCCACCCGGAGCTGAGCCCATGTCCGTGTACACCACCGATGTCTTGATCGAAGGCGTCCGCCGCGACGACGTGCTCGCCTGGCTGAGCGACCCGCGGAATCACCGGGTCATCGTCGAGGGCGCGTGGGACGGCCTGAAGGAGACTGGCACCGGCTGCTACGAGCTGGACGTGAAGAGCAAGCCTCGTCCGCGCGTGTTGTCCTACACCTTCGATCGGGTCGATGAAGAGCACGGCGGTCGCCGTGTGCACGTCGCCCTCGCCGGCCGGCACATCAACGGGAAGCTCCACTACAGCCTGCGCACGATGAAGCCGAGCACCAACACCCTGCTCACCATCCATGTCGACCTCGATGGCAACGGCTACGTCCTGCTCGTCGCCGAGAAGCTCGGCCTCCGCGAGCGCCTGGAGCGGGGGTTCAAGGCGATGGCGGAGAACGCCCATCGCGAAGTGTCGAAGCTCAAGCCCTAGGGTCGCCGCAGGGCCCGGGGGTGGTATGCTCCCGGGGCATGCCCAACATCGAGCTGACGCCGTACCCGAGCCCCTCCACGTACCGCCAGATCGCGGCCAACGTGTGGGATCACCCCCACGACCCCCACGTGTACGGGTCGTTGGAGATCCGCTCGGAGCGGCTTGAAGCCTGGATCGCCCAGAAGCGCGCCGACTCGGGGGAGAAGGTCACGGTGAGCCACGCGGTCGCCCGCGGGCTCGCCATGATCATCCAGAAGCACCGCGACCTGAACTCGCTGGTGCGGCTCGGCAGCCTCTACCAGCGCCGCGACATCGACATCTTCATGCAGATCGTGGTGGAGGACGCCGAGAGCATCGGCAAGACCGATCTCAGCGGCATCAAGCTCAAGAACGCCGAGAAGCTCGACGTGGTGGCGATGGGCCAGATGGTCCGCGAGCGCGCCGCGAAGATTCGCGCCGGGCAGGACGAAGAGTTCAACCAGACCAAGAAGGGTCTCGCCGGCCTACCGGGCATCCTCATCAAGCCGGTGCTCCGCTTCCTCGACTTCTTGCAGTACACCCTGAACATCAACCCGAAGTTCCTCGGTACCCCCGGCGATCCGTTCGGCTCGGCGATGGTCACCAACGTCGGGGTCTTCGGGCTCACGCTCGGCTACGCGCCGTTCTTTCCCCTGGCGCGCACGCCGATCATCATCACCCTCGGCACCATCGAGGAGAAGCCGGTGGTGGAGAACGGGCAGATCGTCATCGGCCGGGTGCTGCACATCAACGGCACGTTCGACCACCGCGTGGTCGATGGCTACCACGGCGGCGTCGTCGCCCGTGAGATGAAGGCGCTTCTGGAGAACCCGGAGCGGCTGGACGAGGTCAGGAGTTAGCACCACCATGAACCTCTTCCTCCTGGGCGTGGCCCTGGCCAAGGGCCCCGCCGACACCACCACGCTGGACCTGTGGCGCGGCTACGACGGCGCCGACAAGGTGTACGTGCAGGTCGGCCTGCCCGACGGCAGCCAGGGCCTGTTCCTGGTCGACACCGGCGCCGCCGTCTCCGTCATCAACGAGTCCGCCGCGGAGCGCCTCGGGCTCACGGGGGAGGACGTCGGCGGGCGCGTCGCCGGGCTCTCGGGGAGCGTCGGCTGGCGCAAGGCCACGATCTCCTCGATCCAGCTCGGCGGCTTCACCCTCCAGAACGTGGACGTCGCCACGGACATCCCCGGCGTCCCCGATCACGCCGGCGCCATCCCGGTCGATGGCATCCTCGGCCACAACGTCTGGAGCCACTGGACCGTCGTCGTCGACTACCCGGCGGACACCCTGGAGCTTCATCGCCCCGGCACCTACCACGCCCGGGGCAAGGGCCAGCCGATCCAGATCGCAGCCAACCGCGTGCTGGTCGACGTGATGGTCGAGGCCGACGGCGGCGGCATCCACTACAAGGCGCCCGTCCAGATCGAGCTCGACACCGGCGCGGGGGACACCAGCCTCTGGTGCCAGACCGGGGAGCCCTTCCGGCCGATCTCCAGCCTCGGCGTCGAGCCCGTCTTCGGCATCGGCGCCGCGCTCGACAAGGTGCCCGACTTCCAGTTCCTCACCGAGACCCGTCACATCCCGGCGAGCTGGGTCGGGGTCGGCGGCCGGCGCCTCCGGCGCACCGATCCCATCCGGTGGTCGAGCCCCGACGACCCGACCTCCGCCCCCTGCGAGGTCTCCCGCGGGCTCCTCGGCTATCGCACGTTCGCCGACTGGCGGCTCGTGCTGGACTACCCGGGCCAGCGCCTCACCCTCGAAGCCCCCCGCCGCCACCGCACCTTCGACGCGAACAAGGCGTGGCTCGCCGAAGACTTCGTCCTCCACGGCGACGACCCGGCCTTCGCCGCCGATCGTGCCAAGGTCCAGATCGCCCACGACGAGCTGGATGCGGCGCGGGTCACCGTTCAGAAGGCATTGGCGGCCCGTACCCACGACCCGGGCCTGCTCGCCCTCGCCGCCCGACTCGACCGCTACGACGGCCACGATCAGGCCGCGATCGACCGCCTCTCGGTGCTCAGCCCCCGCGAGATGGTCGACGAGGGCATCTGGGGCGAGCTCATCGGCACCCTGATCGCGCTCGGTCGGGAGAAAGAGGCCTTGGAGCGGGCCCAGGCCTCGCTCTCCGTCCCGGTGGACGACGCAGATGTGCGCCAGGAGTTGCTCGTCGGCCTCTCCGACGCCCTGCTCGCCAACGACCGCCCGGGCGACGCCCAACGCGCCCTCGACGACGCCATCCGCGTCGACAATGGCGGGAGCGCCTTCCTCTTCCGTCGCGCGTTGGTCTCGTTGGAGGCGGGGGATCGCTACGGCGCCATCTCCACCCTCCGTGACCTGCTCGATCTCTACCCCATCGGCGGGCAGACCCTCTGGTTGTACTCGTTGTCCCTGGAAGATCGCGATCGGCCCACCTTCCGCGCTGACATGGACCGGGCGGTGGGTCGCCTGCATCCCGACGCCCTCCCGCTGGACTTCGTCGGCGCAGCCCTGCGCGTCCTCGACGATCCCGAGCCGGCCCGCAAGGCGCTGGCGGACGGCTACGCCCGAGACTGCAAGCCGCTGAAACGCGGCTCTGCACGGGATAATTGCGACGCCTGGTACTGGGCGCTCGGCGGCGAGCGGCTCGACGACGCCTGGAAGGCCGCGGAGCGCGCCATCACCAAGGACCCCAAGAACAGCGCGTACCGCGACACGGCCGCGGTGGTGGCGTACACCCGCGGCGACCTGGCGGAGGCTCGCACCCAGGCCCTGGAGGCGGCGCGGCTCTCTCCGGATGATCCCTACCTCATCTGGCAAGCGCGCCGGTACAGCAAGGCCGCGGGCGTCGGCTCGGTCCCCCGGTGATCCTCCTGGTCTGGGCCGCGCTCGCTGGCGACGCCGCGCCCGACCCGGACGCGATGAGCCTCGTCGCCGGTCCGCCCGTGCCCACCGAAGCGGTGGTCGCGAGCGTCTACGATGGCGACACGCTGACGCTCTCCACGGGCGACAAGGTGCGGCTGCGCTGGGTGAACACGCCGGAGCTCAAGCCGCTGGAGGACTACGGCCCCGAAGCGCGCGAGCTTACCGCGAGCCTGGTGCTTCAGAAGCAGGTGCACCTGCTGACCAGCGGCGGTCGAGATGGCTACGGTCGGCTCCTCTCCGGCGTGGAGGTCGAGGGGAAGAACCTCTCGATCGCGCTGCTCGAGGCCGGGCTCGGGCACCTGTTCCTCATCCCGCCGGACGACACCGACCTCGCGCCGTTCATCGCTGCCCAGGAAAAGGCGCGGGCGGCTCGCCGGGGCATCTGGTCGACGGACCGGTTCCAGGGCGCCCTGCACATCACCTCGTTCCACGCCAACGCCGACGGCGACGACCGCGAGAACGTCAACGGCGAGTACCTCCGCATCTGCAACATCTCGCCCCAACCGCTGGACCTCGCCGGCTACCGCATCGCCGACATCAGCGGCAAGAACTGGTCGTTCCCCGAGGCGATCGTCCCCGTGGGGCAGACCTTCAAGCTCCACAGCGGCCGCGGCGACAACCAGCTCGTCCCGGACGCCCAGCTCGAGCTCTTCCTCGGCAGCGCCGACCCCATCTGGAACAACGGCAGCGACCGCGCCACGATCTACGACCGGTACGGGCGGGTGGTGGATAGTCGGGAGCACCACGCGGACCATCCGAACCCCTGACATGGACCTCACCCTCTTCCGCTTCTTCAACAGCTTCTACAACCTCGCGCCGCCGATCTGGCCGTGGTTGACCACGGGCCTGGCCACCGTCGCCTTCGCTGCGCTCACCGTGCTCGTGGCCGTGTGGGCGAAGCAGGCGAAGTGGCTGGTGGCCGCGCTCCTCGCCGTGGTGCTCACGGACGTCACCACGGCCCGGGGGCTCAAGCCGGCGTTCGCCCGGGAGCGCCCGTGCGTGACGCTCGAGGAGGTCCGCGGGGGCAAGGACTGCGGCAGCGGCGAGTCGATGCCGTCCGCGCACGCGGCGAACACCATGGCGGTCGCGGCGGTGATCGGCTCCCCCACCTTGGCCGCGGTGTCGCTGCTGGTCGGCGTGGGGCGGGTCGTCGGCGGGCAGCACTGGCCGAGCGACGTCGGCGTCGGCTGGGGCTACGGCCTCTTCGTGGGGATGGTCGTCCGCCGCGCGTTCCAGAAGGTGCTCCGGTGGGGGTGAAGGCCGTCTTTGTCGATGCCGAGGGCACGCTCCTCCACACCCGTGAGCCGGTCGGCGTCACCTACGCGCGCGCCGCGAGGGCGCGAGGGATCGAGAGGGATCCCGCCGTGGTGCAGGCGAGGTTTCGCGCTGCGTTCAAGCGCCGCGCCGGCGAGCCCCAGGCGGGCGATGGGCGGGCGTTCTGGGCGCCGCTGGTCGCCGAGGCCCTCGACGCGGAGGACCCCGAGCTGTTCGAGGAGCTCTATCGGTGGTACGCGCACCGCCGCGCGTGGTGGGTCGATACGGACGCGTTGCGGGTCCTTGGCGATCTGTCTCGACGCGGTGTTCGTCTTGGTATTCTCTCGAACTGGGATGAGCGCCT
>CAIXRH010000345.1 GCA_903921785.1 uncultured Pseudomonadota bacterium | reverse complement strand
GGTCGGTTCGTTGACGCGGCGGGTGACGTCGTCGGAGCGGGGCGGAGCGCAGCGAACGCCTCCGGCCGACGGCGGCCGGCCGCGTAGGAGGACCCAGCGCCAACGCCGACCATGCCGGGGAGCCCCGTCGCCGACAGGGCGTGTCGCGGAACCCCACGGCCCGCCGCGCCGCGTTTGGCCGGGCGAGCTGGATCATGGTCGTTCGGTATGAGGGGCCTTGGGCATCGGCGCGGCCGCTCGACTACAGTAGCCGGATGCTCCTGGTCCTCCTGGCTTGTGCCGCGCCCCACCGACCGGTGGCCACCGCAGTTGGCGCCGACGTCGCGCCCGACGCGCAGGGCGACGTGCGCCGCATGCGCGCCGCCATCGGCGACCCGTACGCTGCCGCCGGGCTCCACTTCGTGTTCTCCGTGGGCGACACCCGGCGCGAGATCGACTGGGACATCCCCCACGATCGGATCGCCGTCCGCTACACCCGCGAGGACGGCGTGACGTGCACGGTCACGACCCGCGTTGGCTACGACGGGCCCGACGCCGAGCAGCGCACCGCGTGGGAGACCTTCGTGAACGACCAGTTCTGGCTCCTCGCGCCCTGGAAGGTCGGGGACGCCGGCGCGACCGTGACGCGCGGGGAGGGGGGCGGTGTGGATGTGCGCTACGCCGGCGTCGGCGTCACGCCGGGGGACGCCTACCACTTCGACGTGGACGAGCGCGGCGTGGTCCGCGGCTGGACCTTCACGCTGGCGAGCGGGCGCACGGGCGCGTGGTCGTGGTCGCCTCCGACCGCGATCGGGCCCCTGCGCCTGTCGCTGGAGCGGACCTCGGCGACGCGCACCATCCGGTTCGAAGAGGTGCGGGTGGAGCCGATCCTCCTCGGCGAGCCCAACGTGGATTGTCCGCTGAAGACGCCGCTTGCCCGGTGATCCGCGCCGTCAGCACGGCGTTCACCGCGTCTGGAACGACACCCGGTACGGATCCAGCGGCACCCCGTCCGCCGAGCGGAACCCACGCGCGCCATCCCCGTTGAGCGTGAAGCGGTAGCGACGGCCACGCGCGAGGCGACACGGGAGGGTAAGCGTGCGATCATCGGCGGAGAAAGATGGCTTGCCGAGCTCTGGTCGCTCCTCCGCGGCGCCGACGAACGACCAGCCCGTCGCCACCATCGGCCGATCGAAGGTGATCGTGAGCGTGGTGGTCGCCGGGTCGACCAGCGACGCCGGGTCGGGCGCCACCGACACCACGTGCGGACGATGGGCTGCCCGATCCTCCTCTTCTCCGGCCACGACGGAGAACAGCGCGGCGAGCTCCACCGCGAAGTCTCCGAAGGTCGGGAAGCGGGCCCGGTCGGCCTCGTAGCTGGCGAGGGTGTCGGCGAGCACCAGCACCCAGGGGAAGCCGGCGTCGAGCTGCGCGGCGACCTCCACGGACGCTGCGCTGCGGCCGTCGTGGTGAACCAGGTAGCGGACGCCGATCGCACGAATCAGGCTTTGCGTGAGGAGGCTCTCCCAGTCGCCGCACCCCTCGGTGAGGGCGCGCTCACGGACGGCGCCGTAGAGCCGCTCCATCGGCACCTGGAGCACGTCCTGGTGGGTCCTGGCGAAGTCCGACAGGTAGACCCTGGCGATCAGCTGCAGCAGCCGCAGCGGAGCCCGCGGGAAGGGCTCCCCCTCCGGGGTCACCGCCAGCACGACCCTGATCGCCGGGTCGAGCCCGGTGCGGCGGGCGGCGGCGTCGTGCGGGAACTCGAGGAGACCGGGGTGCGCCTGGAGCACACCCGGCGTCGGGTAGCCGAACCAGGTCTCCAGCCAGGGCAGGTCGAACCTCCCGACTTCGGTCCTCAGGGCCGTATCGAGGGGAGTCAGGATCGAGGACTGCGCGAGCACGAAGCTGGACCAACGGGTGGCGGCCGCGGTGGAGGAGACCGCCTTGGTCAGGGCCGGCAGGTCCACCCCCTTCCAGCGGCCGTCCAGCCCGGCTGGCCAGGGATCGACGCGGGGGGCGAGGAGGGCCTCGGGCGCGCCGGTGAGGTGCAGGGCGAGGCTGGGGATGGCCTCGAACCCGAGGCCCTGCGTGGTTCCGAGCCGGTGAAGCACGGACGCGGCCCCGGACCCGCGAAGCTTGGGGAGGAGGGCGTCCAGGGCGGTGGTCCAGGCGGGCAGGCCGCCGCTGAAGCCGGGGAGGTCGGCGGCGCGGGCGAGGGCGGCGAGGAGCATGTACGTCGGATCGAGCGTCGCACCGACGCCGGGGCTCGCGTAGGCGCGGCGCGAGACGAAACACGCCGCGGCGGCGGCGCTGAGCAGCGCGCGGCGGGTGGGCCCCGACCCGCTCACCAGCCCACGCCTGCCGATCCGCCCACGGTGTAGAACCCCGCGCCGAGGAGGTCCCGATCGCTGACCCAGGCTTTCGTCGCCCCTTCCTGGATGAGCTCGCCCGGGTTTGGGAGGAGCACGAAGCTGTGGCCGACCGCCGCGCGGACGCCGAGCACCCACCGCCCCGCGACCAGCTCCGCCGCCAGCTCGGCGGCCGGGGTGAGGCCGAGGGCGTGGGCGTAGATCGGGAAGCTGTCCGACGCTTCAGCGTCGGGGGTGCAGGCGAGCGGCGCCTCGCCGCGCGCGCAGGTGAGGAGCACCCCCGGCATCTGGCCCACGCGCAGGGCGAGGCCCGGGCTCAGAAAGACCCCGGCGCCCGCTTCGATCGGGACGCTCGCGCGGACGATCCCCCCGGCGGTGCTTGGCGAGGAGTCCAGCGCGGCATCTGCCGTCGCGTAGGTGCGCGCGTCCCAGGTGGCGCCGACGCCCAGGCGGAGCGGGCCCGCGGGGGAGGAGACCGCGAGCTCCAGCGTGACGCCCGGGCCCTGGTTGGCGAGATCGTCGCCGGAGAAGAGCAGCGCGGCGGCGGCGAGGTCGACCCGGCGGCCGCGGCCCGCGCTGGCGGTGAAGCGCGCGGCGGGCAGGTCGAGCTGGCGGGTCTGGCCCGCCTCGATCGTGAGCGCTTCGCCGGAGACGGTGTACGTTCCGACCGGCAGGGCGAGGGTGGTCGGCAGCGCGACCCCCCCGGCCAGACGTGCGGTGGCCTCCTTCGTCGCGGTCGCCAGCTCGGCGTCGAGCTGCATGCCGGTGGCGACGAGCGGGAGCCGAGCGCGGTCGACGCCGGCGGGGCCGCGGACCTCCACCCAGCCGAAGTTCTCCCGGAGCCAGGCCTCTGTTTGGGAGAGCCGCGCGCGGGCCTCCAGGTCGCCTTCGGTGGCGGAAGCGCCGGCCGCGGCGCAGTCGATCGCGCGGCGTACGTCGCCGGCCGCGCGTGCCAGCTGAACGCAGAAGCCGTTGAGCTCCACGTGATGGGGATCGAGCCCGAGCCCGGCGGCGACCTCCGCCTCCGCGTCACCCGTCCAGCCCTTTTTGAGGAACTGCCGCGCCTGGGCGGCGTGCCAGTCGGCGGTGTCGGCGGCGAAGGCGGCGGCGAGGAGCAACATCGTCGTCGGCGGACGTAGCCCGGCGCCGGCCCCTGGTCAGCGGGCCGGGAGCGCCGCAGCGAGCGAAGCGAGGCCGACGGGGCGCGTGACCACCACGCACGGGGTGTCCGGCCACCGTTCGGCCGCGGCGAGCCGGGCGGTGGGCGCGCTCTCCTCGGAGTCGGCCACGACGACCACCAGGTCGGGCTGCGTTCCGCTCTCCTCCACGTGGCCGAACCGGCGCAGCAGCCGGGAGAGCACGGCGGCGTGCACCGGGTCGTCGTCGAGCACGATCATCCGGAGGGCGCCGGCCTCGGGGCGGGCCGGGCGCGGTGTCGCCCGGGAGAGGTGCGGATCCAGGGCGGCCTGGAGGTCGAGCCGGGTCACGGGCTTTCGGAGCACGCCGCGCTCGCCGGCCGGGACGCGCGCGATCCGTACGCACCGCTCCGCCTCCTCCGGCGGTTGGAGCCCCGCGTCCCCGTCGACGAGCCACACGCGAGCCGGAGGGCCCAGGGGGAAGCCGAGCCCCTGGAGGGTGGCCTCGAGGGCCCCACGGAGCGGCTCCTCTGCGAGCACGGCGACGGCCCTGCGGGGGAGCGCGCGGGCGACCTGGGCCTCGGCGACGGGGATCGCAAAACCGAAGTTGCTCCCTGCTCCGGGGGCGCTCTCCACCCAAATCACCCCCCCCCATCAGCTGGACGAGCGACTGCGCGATGCTCAGCCCGAGGCCCGTGCCGCCGAACTGGCGGGTCGTCGCGGCGTCGGCCTGGACGAACGGGCGGAAGACCCGGTCGTGGTTCGCCGGGTCGATGCCGATGCCGGTGTCACGGACGGAGAACCGGAGCCCCTCCGGGGTCGGGTCCACGCGGAGCACGACGCTGCCGGATGGTGTGAACTTCACGGCGTTGTCCATCAGGTTTCCCAGCACCTGGCGGAGCCGGTCGTCGTCAAGCTGTAGCACGTCGGCGATCTCGGCGTGCACATGGCCGACGACGTCCAGGGCGCGGCCGGACGCCCGGGCCGCGGAGCTGGCGACCACCTGTTCCACGACGGCCCGGAGGTCGGTGGGTCGGGGGTCGAGTGTGAGCTTCCCAGCCTCCATCTTGGAGAAGTCGAGGAGCCCGTTGGTGAGCGCCAGGAGCCCTCGACCCGACGTGGAGATCGTGGTGACCTGCTCCCTCACGTCCTGCGGGAGGGAGCTGTCCAGGAGGAGCTGGGTCATCCCCAAGATCCCGTTCAGCGGGGTGCGGAGCTCGTGGCTCACGATGCTCACGAATTCCCCGCGGATCCGCAGCGCTTCGTCGGCCTGGCGGCGGGCGAGCTCCGCGGTGGCGCGGGCGGAATCCGCCTCGATACGCCGTACTTCGGCGATCTGCAGGCTGGCCTCCGCCCGTTGTCGGGCGTCCTCGGCGGAAGCCCGGGCGCGGTCGGCCTCGCGGCGCCCCTCGGTCAGGCGCAGGTTCTGCTCGGCCAGCCGATCCACCAGCGCCGAAGAGGATAAAACCGCGCGAATGGCCCAGCGGGTCTTGGACACCCACGAACGACCGTACGGAGGGTCGATGGTGTAGCTGGCGAAGCCTGGCGAGAGCTCCAGCTGCACGTGGGCGGGCTCCAGCCCGAGCACCCGTGGGAAGGCGCGGAGGATCCCCAGGTTGATGTAGAAGAAGGCGTCGGAGTGTCGCGAGCCTTCCCGGAGGCCGATGGTGCCGATGAACGTCCCGTCCCGGCGCACCACGAACGTGGAGGTCACGCTGCCGAACAGGCTCGGCCCCCCCCATCGGAAGTTCGCCCAGTAGAGCCCTTGGCACCCGACGACGGTCCGCATCACCCGGAGGGACGGACCCAACTCGGGAACGTGGATCGCGTATGCCCCGTGGTCGGCGAGCGCCTCGAGGGAGCCCGCTCGCTCGCCGAGCGCGTCACAGACTGCGGCAAAGTCGGCCCAGGACGGCCCGGACGGAGCGTCGATGTGCCGCCCGGGTCCAGCGAGCGCCGCGGCGGTCGTGGCCATTCGCGCCGCGATGGCGTTGAGCACGGCGACCGCTGCGGGCGAAACCTCACCGGCACGTTCACGCACGGGGGTGGCCCTGCCCGCGACCCCGGGGGGAGTCAGCGCGGGCTGAGCACTGATCGCTTCTCAGATCATGCTGGTTGAAG
>CAIXRH010000344.1 GCA_903921785.1 uncultured Pseudomonadota bacterium | reverse complement strand
CGCTCGCGGCGCTCGGCCAGAGTGGCCCCGCGGCGTTCCGGGCCGCGGGGTGGGTCGGGGAGGGGGAGCCCGGCCCCTACGGCCTCGCCTGGGCGGCGCTGCTCGCCGCCTTCGCCCGCCGTGACGCGGAGTTGCTCGTCGCCGCCGCCCCGACGCTGTGGCAGGCGGGAGACGCCGGCGCGTTGTCGTTGTTGAAAGCCGGCTGGACGGAGCTGCGGATGGCGGGTCCCGACGAACCAGGACCTCGGGGGAGCGGGAGCGACCGATAGGGCGTCGTGCGCGGGCTGGGTGCATCCCCCTTGTTGAACCCGGCTATGCTCGGACGATGCCCGCCCCCGCGCTCGCCCGTCTCACCTACGCCGACTACCTCGCCCTGGAGTCCACGAGCGAGGTCCGTCACGAATACTACGAAGGTCAAGTGTTCGCGATGGCCGGCGGGAGCGGCGCACACGCCCGGTTGAAGACCAACCTTGCGGGCCTATTGTTTGGCGCCCTCCGCGGCCGCCCCAGCTCCGTTCGTGACGTCGACCAGCGTGTCCGCGTCCCGAGCACCGGCCTGGCCACCTACCCCGACCTCTCGGTGGTCTGCGGTGCCCGCGAGCCCGACGCGGACGACCCCCACGCCCTCACGAACCCAACCTTGCTGGCGGAGGTTCTCTCGCCGACGACGGCCGCCTACGACCGGGGCCAGAAGTTCGACCAGTCCCAGCAGCTCCCGACGCTTCGTCAGTACCTCCTCCTCGACAGCGAGCGCCGCCACGTCGACCTCTACACCCGCCTCGACGACGGGCGGTGGGCCCGCGCCGGGTACGCGGCTGGCGCCGTGCCCCTGGAGTCGATCGGCGTCGTGATCGATCTGGACGAGGTCTACGCGGGCTGGGAAGAAGAGCGGGCGATCGACGCGGGTCCCGGCACGAAGGCCTGAGCCGGGTCGCCGCTCGGTCGGCTCCAGACCCGTGACCCGCCCCGTGCCCGGTTCGTGAATCCTCACCCCGCCGATACCCCCCCTTGGGCGATCCTTGTTAGCCCCCCTGCCCTTCTGAGGCGGGCATGCGTGGTTGGTCGATCCAGGACAGCGTCGAGCTCTACAACGTCCGCAACTGGGGCCGGGATTTCTTCCGGATCAACGAGGCGGGCAACGTGGAGGTCACGCCGTCGGGCCCGCGTGGCGGGGGGATCGACCTCAAACACCTGGTTGACGACCTGGTGAGCCGCGAGCTCCAGCCGCCGCTGCTCATCCGCTTCACCGACATCCTCGAGCACCGCGTGCGCACGATGGCCAACGCCTTCAAGAGTGCGATTCGTGAGTACGAGTATCAGGGGAACTACCGAGGGGTGTTCCCCATCAAGGTGAACCAGCAGCGCCACCTCGTGGAAGACTACGTGAAGGTGGCCGAGCCCTACCACATGGGGCTGGAGTGCGGGTCGAAGCCGGAGTTGCTCATCGTCCTCGCGCTGATGGACGACCCCCAGGCCCTCATCATCTGCAACGGGTACAAGGACGCCGAGTTCATCGAGACAGCGCTCATGGCCCGCCGGCTCGGCCGCAACCCGATCATCGTGGTGGAAAAGTTCTCCGAGTTCAAGCTGGTGTGCGACGTGGCGGATCGCATCGGCGTGTCCCCGGTCATCGGCATGCGCGCGAAGCTCGCCACCAAGGGCGCCGGGCGCTGGGAAGGCAGCGCGGGGGACCGCGCGAAGTTCGGCCTCACCGTCGGCGAGATGGTCGAGGGCGTGAAGTACCTCCGCGAGCGCGGACGCCTCGACGGGATGCAGCTTCTGCACTTCCACATCGGCTCGCAGGTCAGCGCGATCCGCAGCGTGAAGAACGCGCTTCGCGAGGCCGCGCGGGTGTTCACGGGGCTGGTGAAGCTCGGGGCCCCGATGAAGTACTTCGACGTAGGTGGTGGCCTCGGCGTGGACTACGACGGCAGCCGCACCAACTTCGAGTCTTCGGTGAACTACACGGTGGACGAGTACGCCGCCGACGTGGTGGCCGCCATCCAGGCCGCCTGTGAGGAGGCGGAGATTCCGCACCCGACGATCATCACCGAGTCCGGTCGCGCGATGGCCGCCCACCACAGCGTGCTGGTGTTCAATGTGCTCGGCGTCACCGAGTTCCCCAACGCCAACAACATCGAGCCGGTCACCGAAGACGACCCCGAGGCGCTCCAGGAGCTCCGGGAGATCGTGGAGGGGGTTAGCCGCAAGACCTTCCAGGAGGCGTACCACGACGCCCTGGCCGCCAAGGAAGAGGCGTTGACCCTGTTCAACGTCGGCAACCTCGACCTCGAGCAGCGCGCCCGCGCCGAGAAGCTCTTCTGGCAGGCCTGCCAGAAGATTCTTCACGTCACTCGTCAGCAGTCCTACGTACCGGACGATCTGGAGGGGCTGGAGAAGGCGCTCGCGGACACCTACTTCTGCAACTTCTCAGTGTTCCAGTCCGCGCCGGACTCCTGGGCGGTAGACCAACTCTTCCCCGTGATGCCCATCCACCGCCTCGGCGAGGAGCCCTCCCGCAAGGCGATCCTCGCGGACATCACCTGCGACAGCGACGGCAAGATCGACAAGTTCATCGATCTGCGCGACGTGAAGGACGTGCTCGACCTGCACCCCCTGCGGGAGAACGAGCCCTACTACCTGGCGCTCTTCCTGGTTGGCGCGTACCAGGAGATCCTCGGCGACCTCCACAACCTCTTCGGCGACACCAACGCCGTGCACGTCTCGCTCGACGAAGACGGCGGCTACAGCATCGACCACGTGATCGAGGGCGACACGGTGACCGAGGTGCTCTCGTACGTGCAGTTCTCCAAGGCCGACCTGGTGCGTCGCGTTCGTCGTGCCACCGAATTGGCCATGAAGGAAGGACGGATGACCGTGGCGGAGGCCGCGAAGATGGTCAACGCCTACCAGTCCGGCCTCGACGGTTACACCTACCTGGAGGAGTAGTCCATGGCCTTCGCCCCGTCCCCCAACTGGGACCTCGACGTGATCCTCCCCGGTGGTCCCGCCGGCGCCGCCTTCGCCGCGGAATACACCGCCCTGGAGGCCGACCTCCGCGCGCTCGTCGCCCGGAGCGAGGCGCTCCCCGCCGCGCCCCCGTCCTCGCTGCTCGCCGGGCTCCTGCTCGACCTCGAGCGCTTCTCCCCCCGGCTCGACACGCTGTTCTCCTTCACCGGCTGCCACGCCGCGGCCGACGCCCAGGGGGAGGCCGCGATCCGCGCCGAAGCCCGGATGTCCGCGCTCGGCGGGCTCGCCGCTGGCGCCTGGGTCGCGCCGAAGGACCGCGTGGCCACCATGCCCGAGGCCGACTTCCAGGCGCTCCTCGCCGAGCCGAGCATCGCCCACATGCGGAACATGCTCCTGTCCGACCGGGCGCAGGGCCGCCTGCGGCTCTCGGAGAAGGAGGAGTCGCTGCTCGCGGCGCTCTCCCAGGACGGGATCTCCGGCTGGGGCCAGCTCTACGACGTGGAGTCCGGCTCGCTGAAGGTCACGTTGGACCGTGGTAACGGCCCCGAGACCCTCTCTGCCGGCCAGGCCGAGCAGCTCATGTGGGACAACGACCGCGCCGTACGCAAAGCCGCGTATGACTCGGTGCGCGAGGGGTGGGCCACGATCGCCCGCCGCTGCGCCACCGCCCTCACCCACATCACCGGCACCCGCCTCACCCTCAACGACCGCCGCGGCCTCGACGAGCTCGACGAGCCCCTGGTGCAGGCCCGGATCGCCCGCCCCACGCTGATGGCGATCATCGAGGCCTGCCGCGAAGCCCGCCCGTTGATGCAGCGGTATTTCCGCGCCAAGGCCAAGGCGCTCGGGCTGGAGAAGCTCGAGTGGCACGACGTGTACGCGCCGATGGGCGAGTCGGGCCCGGGCGTGACCTACGAAGCCGCGCAGGACGTGATCGTGAAGCAGTTCGGGGAGTTCGCCCCGGGCATGGCCGACTTCGCGGTGCGCGCGCTGAGCGAGCGGTGGATCGAGGTGGAGGATCGCCCGGGCAAGCGCGCTGGCGGCTTCTGCACCGAGGTGGCCGCCCGCCACGAGACCCGCATCTTCATGACCTGGTGCGCCAACGACAAGGCCGCCGCCACCCTGGCGCATGAGCTCGGGCACGCCTTCCACGCGGAGGTGCTCTTCGGCAACCCGGTCGCGCAGCGGCGGCTGCCCATGACGCTCGCCGAGACCGCCTCCACCTTCGCGGAAGCCCTGGTGCGCGAGGCCACTCGCGTCGAGGCGGACACTCCCGCGAAGCGCCTGCGGCTCCTCGACAACTCGCTGCAGGACGCCACCGCGTTCCTCTGCAACGTGGCCGCGCGCTTCGAGCTGGAGCGTGAGCTCTACACGATGCGGCGCAACGGCCCGCTCAGCGTAGACGGCCTCTCGGCCGCCACCGGGCGGATCTTCGGGGAGTGGTTCGGCGGCGAGCTCGCCACGGTGGACGACCTGTTCTGGGCGCGTAAGCTCCACTTCTACATCGCCGGCCTCGCGTTCTACAACTACCCGTACATCTTCGGGTACCTGTTCGCGAACCTGGTGTACGAGGCCTTCCGCCCCCAGGGCGCCGCCGCCGAGGCCGCCTACCGGCGCCTCCTCGCCCGCACTGGCGACGACGACGCCGAGACCATCGCCCGCGAAGAGCTGGGCCTCGACCTCGGAGACGTCGCCACCTGGCGCCGCGCGATGGCGGGGGTGGCCAGGGACGTCGAGGCGTTTGAGGCGGCGGTGGCCGAGGCCGGGGAAGCGAAGCGGGGGTAGCGGGTGGTGCGGCGGGCCGGCGAGGGGCCTCTGCCCCTCACCAGAGCCCCGGCACCAACCGCCACCGCACGCGCGCCGCCCACGCCGACCAGCCGGGCTCGGCGGAGAGGAGCGCCTCCTCCGCGCGGATCCGCCAGACGACGGCAGCAAGGAGCGCCAGCTCCAGGGCGGCGCCCGCGGCACCGAGCCCCCACGCCGCGCCCGCGGAGACGAGGCATTCCCCCAGGTAGATCGGGTGCCGAACCACGGCGTAGGCGCCCGAGACGCGCAGCGCGCGCACCCCCGGCAGCACCGCGAACGACCGCCCGAGCGACAGCATCCCCGCCACGGAGATCGCCGCGCCGAACGCGGCGAAGGCCATCTGCCCGCCAGACCAGTCCACCCCGCCCGAACGCAGGAGCAACCCTGCGAGCAGCAGCGAGGGCAGCGCAGCCGCCCACTGCCCGGGCGCGGCGGAGCGGCGCTCGGGCCTGCGCACGAGGACCGCTACCGCAAACCCCGCCTGCAACCCGCCGAGGAGCCACGCGGCGGGCGTTCCTTCGCCGGCTACCACGGCGCGGCCCGCGCCGACCGCGAAGGTCGCCGCGACGGCGACATCGAACCACCGGCCGCGAGGCGCGGCTAGTAGATGATGATGCCCCAGTGGAAGACCTGGCTCAGCACGTTGGCGAGGATGAGGAGGCCCACCCAGATGAGCACGCGGGGAACCCCGCTGCCAGACTGTTCACCTTCGGCCATGGGCATTCCTCGGAGAGCGCCGAGTGTCGCACGGAAGGCGGCGCGGGCGCAAGGTTAAGCGCGCGGGATGACCGCACACCGTGACGTGCTCACCGAGCTGCTCGCTCTCCTCCGCCTCGAGCGCATCGAGGAGCGTATCTTCCGAGGGCAGAGCCAGGACCTCGGGTGGGGCGCGGTCTTCGGGGGGCAGGTGCTCGGGCAGGCGCTCTCCGCCGCGGCGCAGACCGTGCCGGTGGAGCGGCACGTCCACTCGTTGCACGCCTACTTTCTCCGGCAGGGGGATGCGCGGTTCCCCATCGTCTACGAGGTGGACCCCATCCGCGACGGCGCGAGCTTCACCACCCGCCGGGTCGTGGCGATCCAGGGCGGCCACCCCATCTTCATCCTCTCGTCCAGCTTCCAGGTGGACGAAGCCGGGTTCGACCACGCGGCCCTCGCGCCGGTCGACGTGCCGCCGCCCGAGGGGCTGCTCAGCGAGCAGGAGCTGGCGCAGCGAGTGGAGGAGGAGATCCCCGAGCCGCTCCGAGCGCGCGCGATCGGCGACCGACCCATCGAGATCCGGGCGGTCACCCAGTGGAACCTGCTGCGCCCGAAGAAGATGCCGGGGCGTCGACAGCTCTGGTACCGCGCCGCCGGGCGCCTCCCCGACGACCCGGCGGTGCACCGCTACCTCCTCGCCTACGCCAGCGACTTCAACTTCCTCCCCACCGCGATGATGCCGCACGGCGTCTCGTGGCTCACGCCCGGCATGCAGGTCGCGAGCCTGGATCACGCCATGTGGTTCCACCGACCCTTCCGCTTCGACGAGTGGCTGCTCTATGAGGTAGAGAGCCCCTCTGCGAGCGGCGCGCGGGGGCTCGTTCAGGGTCGATTCTTCGCGCGGGACGGCACCCTCGTGGCGTCGGTCGTGCAAGAGGGGCTCATCCGCAACCGTCAGGTGGGAATTCCCTAGCCGATCTGGGCGTTGCCCGGATCACGGTCCGGGCACGGGCCCGGTCCGCTGGGCAACGCGGCGCCACCGCGGCGATCCCGGCGACCGAGCGTCTTAGCCTCGCGTCACCGGCTGGAGACCGCGAGCTCGGGCGGCGGCGACGCCAGCCACACGGCCCCGGCGGGATCATCCAGGAGCGTGGTGCTGAAGAACGCCGCCGCCGCGGCGCCGGTCACCGCCCGGGCGCGCGCCGGGTCGGGGTAGGTGAAGGCGGCGCCACCGCTCTCCCGGGTGTCGTCGCCACAGCCGGGCTCGAAGTCCTCGACCACGCCGACGAGGTCGCTCGGGGACCAGTGGCCGCCGTCGGCGAGGTCGATCTCCCAGGCGGGGCCGGGCACCTCGGCGTAGTTCGCGTCGATCAGCAGGTTGCCGGCGGCGCCGACGCTGTGGTCCTCCAGGAGGCGGTAGAACGCGACCGGGGCGTCGAGCGCAGCGGCGTCAACGCCCGGGAGCAGCGGATTCTCCGGCGGCGCCCCCACGAAGAAGCCAGCATGGACCTCGTTGAGCCGTGACTGGAGCACCATCCCCGCGGTCACCGCGCCGAAGGAGTGGCCGTACACCCCGACCCGGGTCGGGTCGACGTCCACGCCGAGGGTGCCGTCCAGCGCGGCGTCCACGCCGGCGCTTAGGTCCGCGGTGCGCAGGGCCAGGGTGTCGGTGTCGAGCGGGAGGCCGGCGCCGGCGAGGTCGTCGAAGAGGGTGTCGCCGGGGTGGTCCACGCTGAGCACCACGAAGCCGCGCCCGGCGAGGCGGGCGGCGACGGAGGCGTTGCTGAAGCGGGTGCAGTCGGCGCAGTGGGACATCGCCACCAGCGGCCACGGCCCGCCGCCCGCGACCGGGGCGTCGGCGGCGAGATCGAGCGTGCGCGTGGGGCACGCCTCGGGCGCCGCGGCGAGGAGCGGAGCGTACACCGAAGCTTCGGCCTCGGTGAGCAGTGTGGCCATCGGCACCTCCGTCGACGCGGCGGTGGTCGGGTACCAGAGGTCCGCGGGGACGGGGCGGGTGGGATCGGCGTCGAGGACCACCGCGCGATGACCGGCGCCGTAGGGCCCCGGGTCGAGGAAGTCCACGGGTTCGGGCGCCGCGCCGGAGTCGGTCGGCGTGGCGCAGGCGAGGAGGAGGAGCACGCGGGCTTCGGGGGGTGGGGGGAGTGTAGCGCGCCCGCCCTCAGCCCCCCGCCGCCTCCACGAACAGCGCCTTGAGCGCCTCGTAGTTCGCCGAGTCGTCGAGGCCGTAGGAGGTGAGGTTGAACACCGCGTACACCTCGTTGTCCCCGTCGAGCACGTACACGTCCCGCCAGGTCGCCTCCCAGTTCACCCAGACCTGCGCGGTGGCGTCGTCCTGCACCACGGGCAGGGTGGTATCTTCGAACAGGCTCTCGAGGCCCGACTCCAGGCCCTCCCCGTTGACGTTGAGGATGGAGATGTCGAGGTCCGGCCGCTCGTTGTGGAGCTCGGCCTGCATCTCGGTGAGGTAGCCAGCCTGGCTACGGCAATACCCTCACGTGGCGTGGATGAAGTACCACCCGGAGGTCTGCTCCAGGTAGTCCCGCGGGGACACCACCTGTCCGTAGCGCACGGAGCCCGGGTTGAGGTCCTCCAGCGCGAAGTCGGGCACGATCGTGAAGGCAAAGCCGGTGTCGCCGCCGGTGTCGGCGGTGTCCACCGCACCGGTGTCGGCGGTGTCGGGGAGGCCGGAGTCGGAGCTGTCGACGCCCGTGTCGCCGCCCGTTTCCGCGGTGTCGGCGCCCGTGTCGCCGCCGCCCGTTTCGGCGGTGTCGGTGGCGGTGTCGCCCGGGCGGACGTCGCCCGACCAGGCCGGCTCATCCACCGACGCGGGCGCGGGAACGGTCATGCAGGCGGCGAGGACAAGGGCGTGGAGCACGGCGGACCTTCCCGTGTCCAGCATAGCCGCGCCTCGCGGCGGGACCATCGGTCGGGTGACGGAGTCGACGAGGGTGTCAAGGGGCTGGAGGCGCCCCGCCGCCTTGCCCCCCACACCGCCGGCGGTCGAGGGACGATCGGCGGCGAGACTGGCTCCCCGGGCAGGGTGACCGCGCCGTCACCCCCGCTCAACCTCGGGGTTCGAGCCGCACTTCCCCGTCGATGGCCACCGGGAGCTCCCCGTGATCCGCGAGCACGATCACCCGGGAGGACCGCCAGCCGTCCAGCCAACCTCCGAGCACGGTCCGTGCCGCGGCGTCGAGCGGCGCGAACGCTTCGTCGAGGAGAAGCACCCCTGGATCCCCCGCGAACCCCGCGACGAGCTCCGCCTTCTTTCGCTGCCCGAGGCTCAGCGCGCCGAGGCGAGCCCCGGGATCGAGGCCGAGCGCGACGAGCCGTTCGTCGCCCGCCCAGCTCCGAGCGCCGCGCAGCCCCGCCATCATCTGCCAGGCTTCGCCGGCGGTGAGCAGCTCGGGGAGCTCCGCCACCGCGGGCACCCACGCCACCCCGGCGCGCGCCGCCGGCTCCCGGTCCGGGCGCCCGGCGGGCAGGCGCACCTCCCCGGCCAGGGGCGCGAGCGCGCCGCACAAGAGCTGCAAGAACGTGGTCTTCCCCGAGCCGTTTGGCCCGACCACCCGCCAGATCCCCGGACCGAGGCGCCCGGACAGCGGGCCGAGGTGAAAGCGCCCCACCCGCACGTTCAGCCCGCTCCAGCTCAGCCAGGGCCCGCTCACGGTCGCCCCGCAGCGCGCGCGCCGGCCCACCCGACCGCCCCCGCGACCGCCGCGACCAGCAGCAGCGACCCCCATCCACCCAACGCGAACCCCACGATCGCCGCGGCCGACCACCCGAGGAGCATCCCCAACGACCGCCCCCGCGACCACAGCGCGGCGGCCGGCGCCGCCACACAGGTGCCCACGAACGCCAGGCCGACCGGCGCCGCCGCAGCTGCGCTCCCGGGCACGCCCGCAGCGGCGAAGGCCAACGACGTGGGCAGCAGGCAGAGCGCGACCACCGCCGCCAACGGGATCAACCTCGACGAAGCCCGCACCGGCCAGGCCCTCGGGACCGGCGGCCACCCCAGTCGCACCACGAGCCGCCCGGCGAGCGCCCCCGCGAAGACGCCCGCGATCGCCAGCGTGATCGCCGCCGCGCCGCCAAGCTCCGCCTCCGTGAAGTCCGACGCGCGCCGGAAGCCGCGGAAGAGCGCCGCGACCGGGAGCGCGACCGCGACGGCCCGCGCGAAGGCGCCGAGCTCCCCGCGCCCGAGCACCAGGAGCTCCCGATAGCACAACGCCGCGATCGGCCCGGGCGGCGACCACCGGACGCGGGTTCCCACCGCGGCCGACGGCCGCCGCGGCGCCTCCGCGATCGCCCCGAGGACCCACGGCGCCGCGGCG
>CAIXRH010000343.1 GCA_903921785.1 uncultured Pseudomonadota bacterium | reverse complement strand
TGCGTGCAAGCCAGCGCAGTTGCTCGCTTGCGCGCGCGCACGGACACGGCGAGCGGCGCGCGCAGGCGGCGCGGCACCGTGCGTGCAGGCGGCACAGGCGCGCATGCGGCTGTGTGCATCGTGCGGGCGGCGCGGGGCGCGTCTTCGTCCTCCTCCTGCGCGAGCCGCTTGAGCTCCTCCTTCGAGAGCATCGCCGTACGCGCCGGATCGAGCTCCTGCCGGGCGCGAGGCTGGTGCCGGGACACCCGGACCATGACCTCGCGCAGCGTGGGACCGCTGACCGACGGATCGGCCAGGGCGTTCTCCACTGCCTCCAGGAAATCGGCCCCGCTGGAGAAACGGTCGCGGATCTCGGGCCGCATCACCGTCGTGAGCACCTCGCGGACCACCTGGGGCAGCGCGTCCTTGAATTGCTGGAGCCGACGGCTCGTCTCCCCCCGCGCGGCCTTGGTGCGGATGTCGTTGATGAGCCCGTCGTAGACCGGGCGGCCGGTCATCAGCTCGAAGGCGATGAGCGCGAGCCCGAACAGGTCGGACGTGAAGTTCTCTCGCCGCGCCTCCATCCGCTCGGGCGGACAGTAGCGGAACGCGTCCTCCCGGGGGATGCGGTCTGGCGATTCGTGGAAGACGAGGATCTCCACCTGGGGCAGCGCGTGACCGATCAGGTTCACCCTGCCTTCCCCGTCAAGCATCACCCGCCAGGGGGTGAGCCCGCCGTGACTGTAGACGCCCGCGCTCTCCCCGACCTCCGCCGCCTCCACCAGGATCGTCCCCGCCTGCGCCAGAAGCTCGAGCCCGGCGCGCGCGCCACCGCTCTCACCGAGGTCGCTCAGCGTGCGCGTGACCTCCGCGACGCTCCACGCCTGACCCGTGGCGTAGAGGAACGCGGCCTGCTCCCGGTCGTGCGCGATGAGCTCCCCGAGGCCCGACACCATCGGAGACTCAAGGAATCCGTAGACGACGTGGAGCGCGGCGTTGATCGCGTTGTGCGCGCGGTACTCGGGATGGAACACGATCGCGGTGAGCCGGGAACCGTCGGGCTTCTGGACCTCCACGAGGTCCGAGCCGGGGCCAAGGAGCTGGCGGCCGGTGCGGGTGTAGCCGGCGAGGGTGTTCATCAGTCGGGCAGACCTCACCGGTAGTCTAACGGGGATCGGGGACACGATGGGAAGCGGGCGCGCGCGCGACGCGGATTGCGGATACCGGTCCGCGTGGCTCAGCGGCTCGATCGACGCCCAGGGGACAAGGCGGGGCAGGAGCTGCCCCAGCAGCGGCTTGCCCGGCAGAAGCTGGAGGCGAACCTCGACTCCCGCACGCAGGAAGCGCGGCGGGCGATGGAGAAGGCCCAGGGCGGCCAGGAGGTGGACGCCGAAGCCGCCGCCCAGCTCCAGCGCAGCCTCGGAAACTCCGCGCTGCAGGACATGGTCAAGGAGGGCACCGACACCGCCACCACCTCGGCGGAAGCGACGCTCGACGAAGCGCGGGAAGAAGAACAGGAAGAGGAGAAGGAGAGCGACGAGGACAAAGAGGCGGGGGAGATCGAGCATGTGCTCCCGTCGTTCTCCACCGGCGGGGGGGGCGGGGGGGGTGGCCCTGGCGGCACGGCCCCCTGGCACGCCCACCTCTTCGGCGGCGATGGCGACGACGACGGCGACGACCTCGGCCCCCTCCGTCCGAAGTGGCGCCCGATGCCCGTGCCGCCGGACCCCGACGAAGAGGTGGAGCTCGAAGAGCAGGCCTCCGAGGCCCCGCTCCCCGAGGAGGCGCTGGCCTCCCTGGAGGAGGCGGACGAACGCCTCGGGGTGCTCCCCTGGGCCCCCGGGGTGCTCGCCCGGGGCCTGCGCCACCCCGCCCGGCTGGTCTGTCGACGCGCGTTCGCCGCCGACGGTACGCCGGATCCGGTTTGGGCCCGCGCACGCGCCGCCCTGCGATTCCTCGGCGGACACGCCCCCGACCCCGGCGCGCGCGCGCTCGCCGAAGGCGGCGCCCTCCTTGGCGCGCCGGAGGAGACCCCGCTGGTGCTCGCGCTCGCCCAAGAGCTCGCCCTCGCCGAAGCGGCGCTGCGCCCCCTCGAACCGGGCTGGCACGCGGTTGTCGACGCCGCGGCCGACCAGCGCGCGAGGGCCCGCTGCGAAGCGGCCGCCGCCACGATCCCCACGGCGCAGCTCAGCGCCGCCACCCTCCTGGCCGTCGCGCTGGACACGCGCGCCGAGCCCAACGCCGAGCCGCCCGCCGAACGGGCGCACCCCGCCGTCCTCGCCGCGCTGGCGCTCGCTGCCCGCCCCGACGCCCTCCCCCACGTGGAGCCGTGGCGCAGGCCCGCCGCTGCCGACGCGGAATCCGACGGCGAGCTCGCCGCCCTCGACGCGATCCTCGACGAATTCACCGGCGGCGATCGCGACCCGCTCCCCCCACTCGGCGCGCTCTACGCGCAGTTGGATGCGTCGCTCACCGCCCTCGGCGCCCTGCAGGTGGAGGGGGCGGCCGCTGCGCTCGCGGCGTGGCCGTGGCTCGCCGAAGGGGTGGCGGAGGCGGCCCTCGCCGAGCTCGACGCCCACGTGCGACGGGTCGCGCGGCGGCTGGTGGCGGCGGGGCGCCTGGTGCAGGCCGCGGCGACCGAGGACGATGCGCACGGCGTAGAGCAGGCCTCGGCGGAGGCGGCGAGCGTCGCCGCCTCCGCCGCCTTCGTCCGCACCGCGGCGTTCGCGGCCCTCGGCGGCCCGCTCCTCGACCCCGACGCAGCCGTCGCCCCGCCGCCGGACGAGGTGTGGTCCACGCGGATGGCCGCCGGCCGCGCCGAAGCCCTGCGCCCCGCGCTCCTCGGCGAAGCGCCGCTCCTCGCGTTCGGCCGCCGCGCCCGCCTCGACGGCGTCGCCGC
>CAIXRH010000342.1 GCA_903921785.1 uncultured Pseudomonadota bacterium | reverse complement strand
CTCCCGGACCGTCGCGTGTCGACCGCGCCGGCGCCGCGCTCCTGTCCGCGTGACCCGGTCCGCGTGACCCGGTCCGCGTGACCCGGTCCGCGTGACCCGGTCCGCGTGACCCGGTCCGCGTGACCCGGTCCGCGTGACCCGGTCCGCCTCACGCGTAGCCTCCGCCACGCCCGACCCCAAGGAACCGCCCTGGTGACGCCATCCCCCTCGGGGTTCCTTGGCCTCCGCCGCGCCAACCGCGGCCTCCCGCCGCCCCCCTACCCGAACATCACGCCCCGCCCGAGGATCCCCGCCGGGTCGACCTGGTGTTTGAGCGCCCGCCAGCCGTCGATCACCCCGGGCGGCACCATCAGCGCGAGGTGCTTCACCTTCAGCCGCCCGATGCCGTGCTCGCCGCTCACCGAGCCGCCCATCGCCACCGCGGCCTTCGCCAGCTCGAAGTAAAGCTCCCGGGCGCGCGCCAGCTCCGCCGCGTCCCGGGGGAGCAGGTTGAGGTGGAGGTGGCTGTCGCCGATGTGGCCGAAGCAGACGCTGGCCATCGGGACGGCGTCGTAGAGCGCGAGGAGCTCGCCGAGGCGGTCGGCGGGGACCGCGAAGTCCGTGCCCACCTTCTGCACGCCGTTGCGGGCGATGATCTCGTTGACCGTGGCGGGAAGGGCGTGCCGCATGACGTGGAGCTTCGCGCGGCCGCTGTCGTCGGTGGCCACGACGGTGTCGTCCACGAGCGCGCCGGCGGCCACGAGGGCGTCGAACCAGGGCTCCAGCGGCGGCTCCCCGTCGTGCTCGATCTCGATCATCAGGGCGCAGTCGGCGGCGGGGACGTCGGGGACACGCCCGCGGATGAGGTCGAGGGCGTGGCGGTCGAAGGACTCGATGCACCGCGGGCCCATGCCGCGGGCGACGGGCAGGAACGCCAGGAGGCTCTCCCGCGTGGGGAGGAAGGCGAGCAGCGTGAGCACCTGCGCCGGCAGCGCGACCAGCCGGGTGCGCGCCCGGGTGATGATCCCGAGGATGCCCTCGGAGCCGATCAGCAGGTCGAGGAGGTTCTTCGCCGGGTAGAGTCCGGCGGCGGTCTTCACGTGGGGCTCCTCCCACTGGGGGACGGGCCAGGGGAGTGGGGTGCTCCGGTCCGCGTGGACGACCGTCCCGTCCGCCAGCACCGCCTCCACCGACTCGATCCACGGCCGCATGGGTCCGTACTTGAACGTACGCGAGCCGCTGGCGTTGCAGGCGATGGCGCCGCCGACCGAACACTCGTTCCGGGAGGTCGGGTCCGGCGGGAAGAAGCGCCCGGCCGCCTCCACGTGGGCCTGGTACTCGCCGAGCAGCACGCCGGCGTCGACGTCGTCGAGCGCGTGGATGGTGGCCAGCATCTCCGTGGAGAGCAGGGCGCCGCCCATCGGCACCGGGGCGCCGGTCGTGGAGGTGCGCCGCGCCGTGACGGTGAGCGGCATCGCCCGCGCCTGACACCACGCGACCACCTCCGCGACCTCGGCCGTGGTGCGAGGACGGAACAGGAGCTCCGCTTCGCCGCGGAGATTGCTGGCGTCGCGGAGGTAGCCTTCGAGGACGGCGGGGTCGCGGACGGGTTCGATCACGCCGATCGGCTATCCCGTCGACGAGGGTGCCAACGGGCGGGTGGCGCTCCACCGCCCTTCCCGGCCGGCCGGCCTCGGTGGTCGAGGAGCCGCCGGGGCGAGAATGGCGGGGGGCGGCGCCGGTCGTGATCGGGGGGGTGCCGCTGCGGCAGGGGGGCCGGGGAGGTCTCGGTCAAGGGGGTGCCGGTGTGGCAGGGGGCCCGGTGAGGTCTCGGTCAGGGGGGTGCCGCTGCGGCAGGGGGTCCGGTGAGGTCTCGGTGAGGGGGGTGCCGCTGCGGCAGGGGGCCCGCTGGTGAAGAAAGTGTGTCGTGATCCGGAGCGCAGTAAGTCCCGACGACCTCCCGCGCTCTTCTGGCACCACAAAGGAGGTGGTTCATGCAAGTCCTGCGCGATCGACATGGCGTTCCCACGGTCCTCTCCGCGCTGCGGTACCTGGGTATCCGGCTCCGCGCGGCGCCCGACACGGCGTCGCTCGCGGCGCCGGTGGACGCCGCCCGCGCCGCCCTCGCGGCGGCGGACGAAGCGTGGCTCGCGGCGCGCGAACGCTCCGTCGAGCTCACCCAGGAGCTCGCCTGGCTCGACAACCAGCTCACCGACGCCGTGGCCGCGCTCGGCCGTGACGCCCTGGTGCTCGTGGACGGTGAGCGCGCCGACCCCCGCTTCCGTCGCCTGTTTCCCCTCGCCCCCAGCCGGATCACCGGCCGCAGCGACGACGACCGGCGGAGCTTCGTGAGGGCGGCCGTGGAGGTGCTGCGCCTGGACCCCACCCTCGCGCCCCTCGGTCGCCACGCCGGGCGGCTGGAGGCGGCCCTCGCGGCGGTGGAGGCCAACCGCGACCGCCGCGATCAGGCCCGCGTCCCCGAGCTGCGCACCGGCGTCGACCGCGCCGCCGCGCTCACCGCCGCCCGGCTCACGTACAACCAGCTCGAGCCCATGCTGACCCTGCTGCTCCCCGGCGACCCTGGACGGGTGGCGGCCTACTTCATGGACCTCACCTCCGCGGCGACCCCGGAGGCCGCGGAGGTGACGAGCGCCTGAGCGACGCGCGGGGGCGGGCGCCGCCACGGCGCGGGCGCCCGCCCCGCCCTTCTCGCCGACGGTGGCTCCTCGACCGCCGACCTTGCCGGGGGGAAAGGCGGTGGGGCGCCACCAGCCCCTGGACGGTCAGATCGAAGCGCGCACCGAGGGCAGGCGCATCTTCCACATGAACCCGTCCTGGTAGTAGTGGAAGAGCGCCTCCCAGATCGCCCAGGAGGTGACCCAGGTGCCGAACTTCACCCCGAAGATCGGGGTGGCGATCACCGGCAGGCCGTAGTGTTTGCCGAAGTCGGTCCAGAAGAAGAAGCCGCCGACGGCGAGGATGAACCCCGCGTAGGCCAGCACCGGCCAGGTGAGCACGCGCTGGAGCGGCGGGTTGTGGGCGAGCGGGACCGCGTAGCGCCGCCGCTGGAACGCCCACACGAAGACCAGGTACTCCAACCCGTGGGAGAACGTGTACGCGATCACCCCCTTCACCGGCCAGATCAGCACCGCTACGTTCAGCGCGACGGTGCCGACGCCCATCACCATCCGGGGCAGGCTCCGGCACCGCGTGGTCTTCCACTCCCACCCGAAGAACCACCCGATGCTCCCGACCGCCACCGCGATGGCCGGCGCCGCCAGGAACGGGCGCGCCGCCTCCAGGAAGTCCAGGAGGGGGATCGCGATGGACTTCGCCGAGGCCGCGGCCTTGAGCACCTCGTCCCGGTACGACGGCCCCATCACGAAGATGTAGACCGGGAACATCCCCCACACGAGGAGGCGGTCCACGAGGATGGGCGCGCGCCGCTCCGGCGGGACCTCGGTCTGCTTCGCTGCGTACATCCGCAAGATCCCGACCTTCTGCATCGTGACGTGCCACAGCCCCCAGACGACCTGCACCGCGAAGACGACCCCGGTGACCAGGGTGAGCTTCGCCGGCTCGCCCGGCCAGCGCCCCACGAGGCCCGGCGCGAACGCCCCGCCGAGGGACAAGAGCGCGCCCAGCCCGACCAGCCCGGCGAAGACGGGCGCACGTTGGCCCGACGGCGCCGCGACGGTGAGGGCCACCGAAGCCGCCCCGAAGGCGACCGCGACCGCGGCGGCCGTGGGCGCGAGGGCCTCGGTGAACGCGCCGAACAGGCCGAGGAGGAGCGCGAGGGCGAAGGGCGCGACCACGGCGATGCGCAGGCCCCTCCCAAGGATGAACCCGTGGAGGTCCTGGGCGATCACCTGCGCCACGAGCGCCGCGCCCGCGATCGCGGCGCCCAACGCCTCCGCCCCGAAGAAGTCCTTCGGCGCCTTGAACCCGGAGGCCAGCGGCATCGCCACCACCGCGAGGACCATCAGCGCCGGCACCACCGAGAACCGGGTGACGTGCCGCTGGTACACCTCCCGGTCCAGGTAGATCAGCGGGACCCCGAAGTGCCGGTGGAGGGTGTTCACCGTCATCACCAGGGCGAAGATCGCGTAGTAGTCGGTGGGGTGGATGGGGCCTGCCAGCAGCAGCGGCACCAGCACCCAAAGCCAGCTCAGCGCGTACGCGGGCGCGTCCACCCATGGCGCCACCTGCCAGCCGGGCACAGACTCGGTCGGAGCCGGGAGGCGCAGCCCGGCGGGGCTCGGGGACGACATCGGCGGCGGTTATCGCCGAGGATGTCGGGTCGCCACGCGCTTCGGTAGGCAGGCGCGGCGCGCGCCCGACTACTCTGCGGTCAACGTCACGTCCTTCACGCGCACCACGCCGGTGCCGCCCAGATTGTCGACACACAAGCGGACCTGCGTGGCGCCGGCCGCCGGGGCGATCACCTGCTCAAAGGGCGCCCAGTCCTGCACCATCCGCCCGTTCGCCACGAAGATCTGCGCCCCACCGGGCACCGAGCCAGGGGGGAGGATGGTGCCCCGCTCATCGAGCAGTCGCACCGCGACGCGGGCCCCCTTGGTCGCGGGGCCGCCCACGTGATCGAGCTGCCAGGTGCCGCGGACGTGCACCGGCGCGGTCAGGGGGACGGTGGCCTCCTGACAGGCCATGGGCGGCTTCGGGGTGTCCGCCCCCTCCACCTCCACCACCCCGTCGACGAAGCGTACTTGTTTCCCGCCCAGGGCGGGCGGCACCGCGTACCACCCGCCGCCGATGCGCCCCTTCACCTCGCCCGAGGCGGCCGCGCGCCCGGGCTTCGCCGCCGGGGCCGCGCCCTCGGCGCTCGCCTGCGCGGCGGTGGGGGCGGGCGGGGGTGCGGCGTCCACGTCAGCGGTGTGGCCCGAGCGTCCGCCGGAGGCGACGTATACCAGCACCGCGAGCACGACGAGCGCCGCGCTGAGGCCCAGGTAGAGCCACCCGGAGGGGGGCATCCGGGCGGGCGGCTCGGCGCGTTCGGCCGGAGGGGTGCCCGGATCGGCGTGCCCCTGGGCGGTGCCGAGGAAGACCAGCAGCGCCCGGGGCAGGTCGCCGTCGCCGGCGGTGATGACGCGCCCGTCGCGCCCGACCTGCGCCCACCCGGGGCGCGGCGCGAAGGTGGCCTCGTTCCACCGGCCGAGGCGGCGGGCGAGGGTGCCGTCCGGGTCGGCGGCCACGGGGAGGTCCACGCCGAGCGACACGATGAAGGCGGAGAGCGCCTCCGCAGAGTCCGCGCTCACCAGCCGACAGGGGGTGCCTTGACGGTGGGCGCGGGCCGCGAGGCGCGCCACCCGCTCCGCATCGGGGGTGAAGGCGTGCTCCACGAGGCAGAGCAGGTGCCCGGCGAGGGGCGTGGGCGCGCCCGCGGCGTCGGGGAGCACGAGGTCGGTCAGGTCGGTCACGGCGCGCCGTCTCCTTCGGTGTAGCCGAGGGCTTCGAGCTTGGCTTTTTCGTCGGCGCCCAGCTCGCGGGACGGACGGGTGGCGGCCGCGGGCGCGGCGGCGAGGGAGGCCCGATACGCGGCGGCGAGGGCCTCGGCGTCTGCCTTTCGGGTGGCGAGGAGGTCGTGGGCCTCGGCGGGGTCGTCGTGTACGTCGTACGCGCGCAGCGGCTCGCCGGCTTCGGAGAGGATCACCTTGAACCCGTCGGGGCGGACCACGGCCTCGTAGCGCACGCGACGGTCCGCGCCGTTGGTCACGGTGAAGGCGTGGGGCGCGGCGCCGGACTCGATCGTGGCGCGGAGGCTCGCCCCGGGGAGGCCCTCGGACGGGAGGCCGGCGTAGTCCAGCAGGGTCGGCACCAGGTCCACATGCTGGGTGAGCGGCGCCAGGACCTGCCCGGCGGCCACCCGCCCCGGCGCCCACACCACCAGGGGAACGTGGATGTCGTTCTGCCAGAGCGAGCCGTGGGCGAAGTATTTGTCGTGGTCGGTCATGCTCTCGCCGTGGTCGGCGGTGACCACGAGCAGCGTGTCCTGGTCGAGCTTCTCGGCCTTGAGCCACTCCACGAGCTGCCCCACGGCGCGGTCGGCGTAGAGGATGTCGGCGTCGTACCGGGCGACGTAGTGGCGGCGCTCGGTCTGTCCCTCGTCGTAGACGTAGTCAGGGATGACCTGCCCGCGCTGCGCGCCCTTCCCGACCGGCACCTTCACCTTGTCGGCGTTCCAGGTGGCGTCGCCGACGAAGGTGTCCTGCACCTCGGCGGGCGGGCGGTAGGGCCCGTGGGGGTCGAACAGGTGCATCCAGGTGAAGGTGTTGTCGGCTTCGTGGTCGGCCAGCCAGCCCTTGAGCCGATCGAACGGCTGGTCGGCGGGGGTGTCGTTGCGGAAGTTCACGAAGAACTGAAAGCCCTGATTGAACCCGAAGTCCTGGTTCAGGAGGTACTGGGCGAGGAACGCGGAGGTGAGGTAGCCGTGGTCGGCGAAGCGCTCGGCCACGGTGACCGCGCTCTCCGGGAGCATCGCCACGTTGTCCTCTACGCCGGTCTGCGCGGGGTACTGGCCGCTCACCAGCGAGCTGAGGCTGGGGCGGGTGTAGGGCGCCTGCACGTAGTGGTTGTCGAACCGCGCGCCCTCGCCCGCGAGCTTCACCAGGTTCGGCGTGGTGTCCCGCACGTACCCGCCGAGGCCCGTGTGGTCGATCCGCAGGGTCTCGATGGTGACGAGCAGCACGTGGGGGAGCGGGAACCGCGCCGTGCTCCGCGGGTGGCTGTGGGTGAACGACAGGTCGGAGACCGCGAAGGTGCCGCCTTCTTTCACGTTGTCGAACGCCCACCGGAGCTGCACCTTGTTGGCGCCGGCCGGGGCGGTCGCGCGCAGCACCATCGTCTGAGGTCCGTCGCTCTCCACGAGCAGGTCCCGGGTGGCCTGCTCCAGGTAGGCCCGCCCGGTGAAGAAGGCGACGCCGACCTGTCCACCGTGGGCGCGGCGCTCCCCGGGGTCGAACGTGAAGCGGACCTCCAGCGCCTCTCCCTCGGCCACGTCCTGCGGCTGGGAGGCGAACGCCACCTTCGCGCCGGTCTCGTACGTGAACCGCACGCCGGCGCCCTCGGGGGTGACCTTCACGTCCCCCGCGTTGACCTTTGCGAACCACCCATCCGGGTGCCCGTTGCCCGCCACCTTGTCCCCGAAGCCGAGCGCGGCGCCGGCGTCGGCGCGCAGGTCCGGGTTGGGGACGGTGAAGGGGACCACGTTGAGGTTCACGCCGGAGGGGTCGGCGACGGGGGCCTGGGGGAGGGGGCCCGTGGGGACGGCGGCGGGGGCGGCCGCGCCGTTGCCCGCCGTCGTGGCTTCGGGCGCGGGGGGGCCTCCGCCGTCGGCGCGGACGAACAGGACCGCCGCGCCGATCCCCGCGGCAAGCACGGCCGCGCCGAGCCCCCAACGCGGCGGAGGCGGGGGGCGCCGTGACGACGCCCGGGTGCCACTGCGGGCGACCATCGGGGGGGGCGACGGCGGAGCTTCGCGGGGGGCGGGGGGCGCTCCGATGGGCTCGGGATCGGCGTCGGGGGCTGGCGTCAGGGCGGGGGGCGCGTCGGCGGCGCTCGCGCGCCCTTCGATCACGGCCGTGGCGACCACGCGCCCCTCGGCGAGGCGGAACGACCGCCCGACCCCCTCGGACCCCTCCGCGCCCCACGCGCGCGCCACCGCGCCACGCGGTCGATCGTCGCACGCGATGGGGTTGGCGAGCCCGAGAGCCGCCGCCCACGCGGCGGCCACGGCCGGCGCGTCCGGCACGATGACCAGCGTGTCGGCCGGAAGGGCCGCACACGCGTCCGCCGAGCCGGGGGCGAACGCCCCACGGAGGAAGACGATCGTGCCCTGCGTCGGCAGGCCGAACGTGGCCCCCGTCGGCGAACGAAGCTCTCCGCCGGGGCTGACGGTGCCGATCGCGGGCGTGGTCGACGGTTCGTTCACGTCGGGAGGCTAACCGCCCGCCGCCCTCCCGCCGCCTGGACCCTCAGCTCTCTCCGTTCGCGCCCGGATGCCGCCGCACCAGCACGCGGGCGGGGGGCATGTTCAGCGGCACGGTGCGCCGATCCACCACCAGCGGCTCCATCGACTGCTCGATCTCGAGGATCCGCCCGATGCGCTGCTTGCTCTCGCCGGTGGTGAAGGTGTTGAGCAGCTCGCGGCCGAGCACGTGCTCGAACATCACGAAGGTGCCGTCGGGCTCGAGGAGCTCGAAGATCGACGCGTAGATCTTCTCCACCATGTCGGCGGGGAAGTTCGCGAGCGGCAGCCCGCTGACGATGTGGTGGTAGCGGATGCCCGGCTTGAAGTCGAGGATGCTCACCTGATGGATGTTCGGCGGCACCGGCACGCCGGCGAACCGATCGCGAAGCACCATGCAGAACTCGGGGTTGAGCTCCACGACGTCGAGATGATCGCCGGGGAGCATCCGCGAGACGAGCTCCTCGGTGACCGGGCCGACGCCGGCGCCGATCTCCAGCACGCGCAGCGGCCCGCCGCGGTGCGGCGAGCTGAAGACGGGCTGCACCATCGCGCGGGAGAGCCCCCGGCTCGACGGCCAGACGGCGCCCACCGTGGACGCCTGCTTGAACGACTGAGACAGAAAGCGCAGCGGGTGCGGAGGCGCCATGACGGATCCGTGACGTGCCGCCGTAGTCCGCTTCACCCGCCCGCGCATCCCCGGGGCTGCAATCGAGTGTCACCCTGCGTCTGCGGAGCGCGCGGCGAGCGGGGCGAGGTCGGGGAGCGGGGCCGAACGCCCCTCGGTCGCGGCGTCGAGGCACGGGGCGACGACCGTGAGGAGCGCGCGCAGGTCGAGGGGGAGGTCGAGCTGCGCGCCCTCCAGCTTGTCCTTCGCCTTCGCCCACTGGCCCGCGGCGGGCCGCAGCGAGCCCCGCCGCCGGTGCTCCAGCGCGACCGCGAGGTGGATGAGCCCCTGCACCGCGCGCTTTTCGGGCCCCGGCGGCAGCGCCCGCCAGTCCGCCTCCCAGCGTTCGTGGGCTTCGAACCAGTGGCCGTCAAGGAGGAGCCGCGCGCCGTCCCCGAGGACCAGCGGCAGGGGGGAGGTCGGCAGGTTCAACTGCCCTCCAGGGCCGCGCGCACCACGGGCTCGGAGCGGGCACGCCAACGGTCCACCGGGAGCCCGAGCGCCCGCAGCACCCCCACGGCGTTCGCGGCCGCGATGGCGTCTGCGCTGTCGGCCACGGCGCCCACCGCCCCGGCGACGGCCGGGCCGAGGCGCACCAGCGCGTCCATCGCGGGTAGGTAGAAGCCGCCAAAGGCGGAGCCCTGGGTCTCGCCGAGGAGGGGGCAGAGCGCGTCGGCGGCGCCGGGATCGCCGAGCTCGCCGAGCGCCCACAGCAGGTTGGCGCGCACCGGGTACTGCACCCCGAGCCCCGCGCCTGGACGGCCTTCGAAGTCGGCGCGTTCGTCGCGGAGGGCGCGCCGGAGGAGGTCGACGCCCGCGTGTTCGCCGAGGCGCCCGAGGCCGTCGGCGGCGACGCGGCGCTGGGTGAACCCGCGCCCCGGGTCGACGTCGCGGGCGTGGAGGGCGCCGCGGAGGGCGGGGAGCGCCG
>CAIXRH010000341.1 GCA_903921785.1 uncultured Pseudomonadota bacterium | reverse complement strand
TGCCGCCCCGGCGCTCCGGTCCGCCTCGCGCGTGGCCGCGGCGGCGCCGGCGCCTTGCGGCTCAGCCCAGGATCCCCTCGATCCCTTGCCGCGCGATCGGGTGATACCCTTCCTTCGCCGATGCATAGACGCGGCGCGCGAACTCCACCGTGTCCGCCCGGGCGGCGAGCGCGGCGTAGAGCGGCCGCAGGTACTTCATGCGCCCGACGCGGGTAAGCACCGTCTCGACGCGGGGGAGCACGTCGAGGTGCCCCGACGCGATCGCGAGCTTCAGCCAGCTCACCACGATCTCGTAGTTCTCCGACCCGCCGATCCGCGCTTGCAACCACGCGCAGGTCTCGGGCGAGGCCGGGCGCGGCACGGAGTCCAGGTAGAGCGTCCACTCCGTCGGCGTCCACTCCGCGGCCTGGGCGTCGGTGGGGACGGCGCCGCCGAGGGCCTCCAGCGCGAGGAGCCGCTCGGAGCGGGCGCGGGGCGCGTTGGCCGGAATCCCCTCGCCGTGCAGCCACTCCGCGGCCCCCACCCGCTCGAGGGCACCGGGGAGCTCCGCTTCCACGAACGCCACGAAGTCCTCCGTGGTGATCGACCGGAAGGCGAAGTGGCGGATGTACCGGCGGAGGAACGCCGAGAACGCGGGGCGCCCCACGTCCTCTTCGAGGGTGCGGAGGAACAGGTAGCCCTTCTCGTAGGGGATCTGGGAGAAGGCGTCGTCGGGGTCGATGCCGTCGAGGTGGGTGCGCAGCCGCACGAGGCCCGGCGTGGCCGCGAAGCGGCGAACCTCGCTCTCCAGCGCGTTGCGGCCGAGCGCGGCGTGCATGGCGCCCAGCTCGGCGCCCTCCAGGGCCTCCAGGATCCGCCGCTCCGCGTAGACGGTGAAGCCCTCGTTGAGCCAGAAGTGTTCGGCGTTCGCGTTGGTGACGAGGTTGCCGGTCCACGAGTGGGCGAGCTCGTGGGCGAGCACGTTCACGAGGCTGCGGTCGCCCGCGAGGAGCGTGGGCGTGAGGAACGTGAGCCGCGGGTTCTCCATCCCGCCGTACGGGAACGACGGGGGCATGGTGAGCACGTCGAACCGCTCCCAGTCGTAGGGCCCGAAAAGCGACTCGGCCGCGACGATCATGGCCTCGACCCCCGCGAACTCCCACGCCGCGGCGTCGAGCTGCGCGGGCTCCGCCCACACCCGCGACCGCGGGCCGAGGTCGCGCGACGCCAGGTCTCCCACCGCGAACGCCAGCAGGTAGGGCGGGATCGGCTGCGGCATCGCGAAGGCGAACGTGGGCCCCTCGGGACCGTCGGAGCGGCCGACCGCGGCCGCCGCCATCACGGCGGTGAGGCCCTCCGGCACCGAGATCCGGGCCTCGAAGCGGATGCGGAGGCGCGGCGTGTCCTGGAGCGGTACCACGGAGCGGGCGTGGATCGCCTGGCACTGGCTGAACAAGAACGGGGCCTTCCCGCCGGCGGTCTGCGCCGGGGTCAACCACTGGAGGGCCGAGGCGTCGGGAGAGGTGGTGTACGCGACGGTCACCCCCGCGGTGCCGGGCGGGAGCTGGATCGCGAGGCGAGCGCCGAGGATCGGGTCGACCGGGTGGAGCGTGAACGGCAGTGGCACGCCCGCGAGGTCCGTCACGCCGTGGATCGTCAGTCCGCGGGTGTCGAGGTCGAGCGGCCCGGCGCCGGGCGCGCGGAACGTGAGTGTCGCCGTGGCGCGGAGGGTGCGCGTGGCGAAGTCGACGGCGGCGTGCAGCGCCAGGGACGCGGTCTCGGGCTGGGTGGAGTCGGCGTAGGAGTGGGGGTCGAGGCGCATACGGCCACACATAGCCCGCCGCCGGGACGAGGGGTCCCGCTCGGGCGCCGTGTCGGCGGCGTCCGGCGGGGGCACGGCCGACTGAGCGAAGCCTCGCCGCCGACGCCTCCTTCGGAGGACCGGGCGTTGGGGGCGACGCATGCGTTCTTCCTCATGGGGCAGGGGGCCCGTAGGGCCTCCCGCAGCGCCCCCCGCGCCCTGGCTCGACGGGCGGTACGGGCTCCCCGGGGGCCACGCCGAGGCGGGCGCCCGGCGTCGCCGCGGCGGCGGCGGCCCCCGCGGCCCACGAAGCTGCCGAGGTGACGGGTCACCTCGGGCGTTCTGTGGGCAACGCCGACCGCGTCGCCCCCCGCGGCACCGCCGGGCGTCGACCTCGCCGGCGGAGCGCACCTCGCGGTCGAGTCCCCTACTGCCACCCCGAGCCCGGCTCGCTCACGCTGGGGCTCACGCCGGCCGGCGTCGGCGTCCTGCGCGTGACCGGGGCTGACGCTGTCCCGTCCACGGTTCCCGGTTCCCGAGGGAAGACGGGCGCGCCGGCTCCCTGCGGTCGCCGTCGGCCTCCCTGCGCGCTCGCGCTCCGCGCTCGGTCGTGGCGCCGCGCGCGCCACGACCCGGGGCGGCCCGGGCACCGCGA
>CAIXRH010000340.1 GCA_903921785.1 uncultured Pseudomonadota bacterium | reverse complement strand
GTCGTCGATCTCCGGACCTGCTTCCATGATCGCGTGGTACCGGGGCGCCGCGTCCTTGCCCATGAGGTCGGAGATCATCTGATCGGTGGCCACGGCGGCGCCGTCGGGGACAGTCACCCGGAGCAGGCGGCGCTTCTTGGGGTCGAGCGTGGTGTCGTAGAGCACCTTGGGCGGCATCTCGCCGAGGCCCTTGAATCGGCTGATCTCCGCCTTCTCCCGCTGGCTCACCGAGAGCTTGTGGAGGATGCGCTCCTTCTCGCGATCGTCGCCGGCCCACATGGTGTTGTGGCCGACCTCAATCTTGTAGAGCGGCGGCTGGGCGATGTAGAGGAACCCGCCGGCGATCAGCTCCGGCATGTACCGGTAGAAGAAGGTGAGGAGCAAGGTCGCGATGTGGTGGCCGTCCACGTCGGCGTCCATGAGCAGGACGATGCGATGGTACCGCAGGCGCTCCTTGAGGAAGTCCTTGCCGATGCCGCAGCCGAGCGCGCTCACGATGTCGGAGAGCTCCTTGTTCTCCAGGAGCTTCTTGAGCGACGCCTGCTCGGTGTTGAGCACCTTGCCCCGCAGCGGGAGGATCGCCTGGTTCTCGCGATCGCGGCCCTGCTTGGCGGAGCCGCCTGCGCTGTCGCCTTCGACGATGAACAGCTCGCTGTCCGACGGGTCGTTGCTGGAGCAGTCGGCCAGCTTGCCCGGCAGGTTCAGCCGGTTGTTCACCGGCGACTTCCGCCGCACCTGGTCCTCGGCGCTCCGGCTCGCCATGCGGGCGCGCGCCGCCTGGATCACCCGGTTCACCACGAGGTCGGCGATCGTGCGGTTGTGGTTGAGGAACTGCTCGAGCGCCCCGCGCACCGCCGACTCCACGATGCCGCGCATCTCGGGGTTGTTCAGCTTCTCCTTGGTCTGCCCCTGGAACTGGGGCTCGGCGAGGAAGACGCTGGTCACCGCCACGATGCCCTCGCGGATGTCCTCCGCCTGCAACGTGATGCCGCGCGGCTGGAGCTCGTGGGTCTCGATGTAGGTGCGCACGGCGCGGGTCACGGCGTCGCGCGAGCCCTGCTCGTGGGTGCCGCCGGCGCTGGTGGGGATGCCGTTGGCGTAGCTGGCGAACAGCTCGCGCGTGCCGTCGGTCCACAAGAGCGCCAACTCGATGCGCACCCCGTTCTGCTTGGTGCAGTAGAACGGCTCGGGCACCAGGGGCGCCCGCCCGTTGCGCTTGGCCAGCACCAGCGCCCAGTCGCGGATGCCGCCCTCGGCCTTGAATTCTTCGTTCGTGCCGGACATCTCGTCCTTGAGCACGATGCGCAGGCCCTTGTGGATGTAGGAGATCACCTCCAGGCGCTCGCGCACGCGGTCGGACTCGAAGCTGAGGTCGCCGAAGATCTCGGTGTCGGGCCGGAACTTGATGGTGGTGCCGGTGCCGCGTGCTTCGCCGACCTTGTCCAGCCCGCCGCGCGCCTTGCCGCGCCGGAAAACCATCCGGTACTCGCTGCCCCCGCGCTTCACGCTCGCGACCAGCTCCTCGGAGAGCGCGTTGACCACGCTGGAGCCGACGCCGTGGAGGCCGCCGGACGCGGAGTAGGCCTTGTTGTCGAACTTCCCGCCCGCGTGCAGCGTGCAGAGGATGACCTCGAGGGTCGGCCGCTTCATCTTGGGGTGGATGTCCACCGGGATGCCGCGGCCGTTGTCGGTCACCGTGGCGCTGCGGCCGTCGGCGTGGAGCGTCACGGAGATGGTGGTGGCGTGGCCGTTCATGGCCTCGTCCACCGAGTTGTCCACGATCTCCCAGAGGAGGTGGTGGTAGCCATCGGCGCCGGTGCCGCCGATGTACATGCCGGGCCGCTTGCGGACCGGCTCGAGCCCCTCGAGGACCTGGATGTCGCTGCCGCTGTACTCGGCCATGGCCTACGCCTCCCCTTCGCCCGCGGGCTTGCCCAGCGCGATCTCCGGCAGTCGTTTCCACATCGCGAAGTAGCCGCGGCGGAAGAGCTGGGCGCCGCGGTCGGCGCGCGCACCACCGTACTTCTTGGCGGTGACGACCTCCTCGCGGCCGAGCTGCGTGAGCACCGCCGGCCCCGTGCCTTTGTCGCGGTGCAGCTCGTAGGCGAACGTCGTGTCGTCGTCGCGGAGCTTGATCGCCATCACGCCCTTGCCCGCGCCCTTGAGCACCGGCACCTCGCCCACCGGGAAGGCCAGCACGTTGCCCTGGGTGCTCGCGAGGCACACCGACTCTTCGCCATCGCTCACGTAGGCGGCGAGCACGGCGTCGGGCGCCGGGTCGAGCCGCATCACCGTGCGCCCGTTCTTGTTCGACGGCTCGGCGACCATCGCCACCGGCAGCCGCACGATCTTCCCGTTTTTGGACACGGCGACGAAGTACGGCGGCGGCGGGTCCTCGGAGGGGAGGAGCGACGCCTGGGCCGGGGGAGGGGGCAGCGCGGGGAGGTTCCGGGGGTCGTGCGAGATCACCCCGACCACCTTCTCCCCGTCGGCGAAGGCGAAGAACTTCTGGATCGGCTCGCCGTAGCCGGTGGTGGCAGGGAGCGCATCGACCCGCGTGGAGTAGGCGCTGCCGTGGGTGGTGAACAGCGTGACCGTGTGGCGGGTGGACGTGCGGAACGCCCAGCCGATGCTGTCGCCTTCGCGCACGCGGACCTTCTCCACGCCGGTGATCGTTCCCTGGCGCTTCACCCATCCATCCCGCGTGACGACGACGACGGCGTCTTCGGCCACGACGTACGCGTCTTCTTCGTAGACGACCACGGGGGTCTCCCCGCCGATGCGGGTACGCCGGGCCTGCCCGTACTGCTGACGGATGTTGCCGAGCTCCTCCTTCACGAGGTCTCGCAGCGCTTGTCGGCTGCCGACGATCGCCGCGAGGCGCTCGGCTTCGGCCCGCTTCTCGCCGAGCTCCTCCTGGATGACCAGGATCTCCAGCTTCGCGAGGCGGTAGAGCTTCAACTCCAGGATGGCGTCAGCTTGGACGTCGTCGAGGTCGAAGCGGAGCATGAGCTTCTCCGCGGCGTCCCGACGGCCCTCGGAGGCGCGGATGATCTTGATCGCTTCATCGAGGCAGTCGAAAATCTTCGCGAAGCCTTCGAGGATGTGGATGCGCTCGCGCAGCCGACCGAGCTCGTACTCGATCCGCCGGCGCACCGTCTCGATGCGGAAGTCCAGCCAGAGCTGCAACATCCGCTTGAGGTCCAGCTTCTCGGGGGCGGCGGCGTCCGGGTTGTTGGTGGGGACCAACGCCGTCATGTTGACGTGGATGGTCTCTTCGAGCCGGGTGTGCTTGAAGAGGAAGGCCATCGCCGCGTTCTCGTCGCCCTGCTGGCGGAGCTCCAGCACCACGCGCACCACGTCGGTGCTCTCGTCGCGCACATCGACGAGCTGCGGGATCTTCTTCTGGCTGATGAGCTCGCCGATCTCCTCGACCACCTTCGCCTTGTTCACCCCGTACGGCACGCTGGTGACGATCACGAAGTGTTTGCGGGCCTTCTGCTCCAGCTCCCAGGTGGATCGTACCTTCACGGCGCCGTTGCCGAGCTCGTAGATCTGCCGGAGCTCGTCCACCGGGGTGATGATCTCGCCGCCGGTGGGCAGGTCCGGCCCCTTCACCTTCTTGGTGAGCGCGGAGATCGGGGCGTCGGGCGTGTCCAAGAGGATCACGCAGGCGTCGATCACCTCCCGGAGGTTGTGCGGGGGGATGGAGGTGGCCATGCCCACCGCGATACCCTCGCTCCCGTTCACCAGCAGGTTCGGGAATTGAGCCGGGAGCACCACCGGTTCGTTGTTCTGCCCGTCGTAGGTCTTCCGGGTGTCGACGGTGTTCTGCTTGAGCTCCGCGAGCAGCTCCACCGCGATCGGGGTGAGCTTGGCCTCGGTATACCGGTAGGCTGCGGCATTATCCCCGTCAATACTGCCGAAGTTGCCCTGGCCATCCACCAGCGTGTGCAGCAGCGAGAACGGCTGTGCCATCCGTACCAGCGCTTCGTACACCGAGCTGTCGCCGTGCGGGTGGTACTTCCCCAGCACATCCCCGACGATCGCCGCGCACTTCTTGTAGCGCGACTCCGGCGTGAGCTTCTGGTCGTGGAACATCGCGTAGAGGATGCGCCGGTGCACCGGCTTGAGCCCATCGCGTACGTCGGGCAGCGCGCGGGACTTGATGACGGAGAGCGCGTAGCTGAGGTAGCGGCGTCGCGCGGCCTCTGCGAGCGGCAGGGGAGTCGGGGTCAGTTCCATGCAGTGGCCGGGGAGGCGGGCGACCGGGGAAGGTCGCGCGGAGGGAGCCGACTAATAGCACGTCTGTTCCGCGGTGGACAGCTTCCGCGGCCTCCGAACGCAGCACGGCGCGTCGCTACGGAGGGGCCCCGAACACGTCCTCCGCGGGCACGACGGCCAGGCGGCTCACGCGCAGGTTCCGGTCGCCATCGGGGCCCGCTGCGTCGTTCACGAACGCCACGCGGAGGCGGTGTGGCCCCGCCGCAAGATCGAGCGCTTCGCCCCAGCCGCGCGCCGGGCACTCCACCCGCTGCACGGCGCCGGCGTCCCATTGCAGCTCGAGCACGGGCGGCCCCTCGAACGCCGTCCCGTCGCAGTCGAGGGTCAGGGCCGAGTCCACACCCAGCGCCACCGGGGCGGTGATCTCCAGGGTTCGTGCGTCGTCATGGGTGAACTCGAGCGGCGCGTCGAGCAGTTCGGTGCGGCCACCGGGCGGCGTGTTCGTCCCGAGGACCCCGCCCTTCCAGCCCACCGGCACCCCCTGGGTGCGCTCGAAGAGCGCCCGCAGCCCGTCCACCTCGCCCTCTCGCGGGTGTCGGGCGAGCAATCGGAGCGCCTCCCCGCCGCGTCCTCCGGCTTCCAAGGCGCGCGCCACGGGGAGGGCCACGCCCTCCGCCCGCGCCGGCCGCCATCCGACCTTCAGCGCCGCTTCCCAGCCGAGCGCGAGCGCCGCTTCGTCCCGGTCGGGCGCCGCCTCGACCAGGGCGAGGAGCGTGGTGGGGTCCTTCGGGCTCGACGCGGCGGCGAGCACGTCGGCGTACACGAGGTTCACCGCGCCGATCTCCTGGGCGGCGACGAGGCGTGTGGGCCCAGGGAGCGTGCCGAGCCGCGCGAGGCGCGCCCCCGCCGCGACGCCCACGAGCAAGAGCGCCACCGCGAGCGGGCTGGGGCCGGTCAGCGCGGCGCGGAGTCGCTCCGCCGCCGCCGGTTGGTCGCCCCCAGCGTGGACGGACACCCCGCGGTAACCCTCCCGCGGACGCGCAGGGGAGGGGAAAGGCAGGGCGGCGGCGGCGAGGAGCCCGGCGCCCGCGGCGAGGCCGAGCGCCAGCGCGTTCCCGCTCGCGCCCTCCGCCGCGGCGAGCGCCCGCGCGGCCACGTGCTGTTTGGCGGCGAGGACCATGCCTGCGGTCACCGCGAGCGCACCGGCTGCACGAAGGGTGCGTCGGAGGCGGGCGTCGGCGGCGAACCGGGCGGGGTCGACGGCGCCGAGCGGGTCGGCGTCGGCGAGGCGGCCCAGCCCGTGCAGCGCGAGCGCGCCGATCGCCGCGGCGACGCGCACCTTGGGTTCGGCGGGGAGGGCGGCGGCGGCGAGGCCGATCGCCAGCGGCAACCGGGCCCAGGGGAGGGGGAGAAAGAGGGCGAGGAGTCCGCCGACTCCGGCGATCACCCCCTGGTGCCACGCCAATGACGGCGCGGCGAGCACGGCGAAGCCGAGCCCCGCTACGCCGGGTCCGTACGCGCGCCACCCCGAGGGTGTGGCCGCCATCCTCGGCTCACTCCCACTCGATGGTGGCGGGCGGCTTGGTGGAGACGTCGTACACCACCCGGTTGATCCCGCGGACCTCGTTGATGATCCGGCTCGCGATGCGGGTGAGCACGCTCATCGGGATGTCGGCCACGTGCGCGGTCATCCCGTCGGTGCTGTGCACGCAGCGGACCGCGCAGACCTCTTCGTAGGTGCGGGCGTCGCCCATCACGCCCACGCTGCGGACGGGGAGGAGCACCGCGAAGCCCTGCCAGAGACCGAGGTTCAGCGGTTCGAGCTCCGCCTGCACGATCGCGTCGGCTTCGCGGAGCACGAACAGCCGCTGCGGGGTGAGGTCGCCGAGGCAGCGCACCGCGAGGCCCGGGCCGGGGAAGGGCTGGCGATCCACCCGGCCGTCGCTGAGGCCGAGCTCACGACCGAGCTGCCGCACCTCGTCCTTGAACAGCTCGCGCAGCGGCTCCACGAGCTCCATCTTCATGTCGGGCGGGAGCCCGCCCACGTTGTGGTGGGACTTGATGGTGGCGCTCGGGCCACGGAAGCTCACGGACTCGATCACGTCCGGGTAGAGCGTGCCCTGGGCGAGCCAGTGCGCCTTGGTGAACCGGCGAGCCTGCTCTTCGAAGATGCGGATGAAGGTCTCGCCGATGATCTTCCGCTTCCGCTCGGGCTCGGTCACCCCGGACAGGGCGTTGAGGAAGCGCGCTTCGGCGTCGATCACGGTGAGGTCGAAGTCCTGGAATTCGGCGCGGACCGCCTCGCGTTCGCCCTTGCGGAGCAGGCCGTTGTCCACGAAGATGCAGTGCAGCTGCTTGCCGATGGCCTTGTGGAGGATCGCGGCGGTGACGGAGCTGTCCACCCCGCCGGAGAGCGCGCAGATCACCTCGCCGTCGCCCACCTGGGCGCGGATGCGCTCCACCTGCTCGTCCACGAAGCCCTTCATCGACCAGTCGCCCCGGGCCCCGCACACCCCCTGGACGAAGTTGCGCAGCATCGCCGCGCCGTCCCGGGTGTGGGTGACCTCGGGGTGGAACTGGATCCCGTATTGCCGCCGGACCGGGTCTTCGAACGCGGCGAGGGGGCAGGTGTCGGTGGAGGCCACGCCCACAAAACCGTCGGGCATCTTCGCCACCTGGTCGCCGTGGCTCATCCACACGGGGATGTCTTCCCCGAGCCCGGCGAAGAGCGCACCGCCGGAGACCTTCACGTGCGCGAGTCCGAATTCCCGGGCGCCCGCGGGCTTCACCTCGCCACCCTGGCGTTGGGTGAGCAGCTGCATGCCGTAGCAGATGCCGAGGACCGGCACACCCATCGCGAGCCACCCGTCGTGAAACGGCGGAGCGTCGGCGTCGTAGACGCTGCTGGGCCCGCCGGAGAGCACGATGCCCACCAACCCGTCGAACCGACGGGGCGGCAGGTTGCACGGGTGGATCTCGCAGTACACGCCCAGCTCGCGGATGCGCCGCGCGATGAGCTGGGTGACCTGGGAGCCGAAGTCGAGGATCAGGACGAGCTGGTGGGTCGACATCGCCGGGCGGCTAACCCGGATCAACGGCTCCCGCGGGAGGGGAGCGGCATCATCCGCGAGACGCGCTTCTGGTAGGTGGCGTAGTCCGGGTACTTGGCGGCGGTGATCGACTCGGTGAACCGGGCGGAGCCGTCGAAGAGCAGGGTGAGCAGGGCCGGCCCGACGATCGTCAGGTCGATCCAGGTGCCCGTCGCGGCCACGGCGAACAGGTAGACCATCCACCACTGCCCCTGCTCGCAGAAGAAGTTGGGGTGGCGGGACCACGACCACATCCCGGTGTCGCAGAAGCCCTTGCCGACCGGCTCCCCGCGGGCCGCGCGCGCGCGCTTGGCCTGATGGAAGGTCCACTGTTGCTGGTCGGCCCAGGTCTCTCCCACCAGCAGGGCGGCAAACCCGATCGCGGCCACGGCGTCGAGGGGGCCCAGGGGCGTCGGGTGCTGAGCGGCGCGCCACGCCGGCAACGCGAGGAGGAACAGCAGGAAGTGCTGGTAGCCCGCGATGAAGAACACGTTGAACAGGTGCCAGGCCCAGCCGGGCATCCGCGCCTTGAGGATGGACCAGCGGTAGTCCTCGCCGCCGGGCGCGTACCCCCCCTTTCGGGCGTAGTTGAACGTCAGGCGCGCGCCCCACGCCGCCGTGAGGATCGTCATCAGGTTCAGGCGAGGATCGGCCCATCCGGCGCCCGCCGCGAACGTGCCGATGTACACCGGCGGGACGATGGACCACGTCCGGTCGACCCAGGAATATTCGTGGAAGATCCAGGAGAGGACCAGGCAGGCGGTGGCCACGGCCGCCGCGATGGTGGCCGGGAGGACGAGCTCGGGGGGCATCCGCGCGCACTAACCGGGGTCGCGGTCTTGCGCATAAGCGTCAATTCTGCATATACTCATAAAGTCCACAACAGGGTGACCGATGCACGACGTCTCCACCTTCGCGTTCACCCTCCGTGAGGAGGGCGCTACCAGCGGCTACCGCGTCGCCGCCGGCGCAGATCGGCTGCGCACGAGCGTCACCTTCGATGAGGAAGAGACGGGCGATCCGGCGAGCGCGATCGTCCCGTTCAGCCTCGGGCTTCCGGCGCGTTCGCGGGAGGCGGTGGCGGCGCTCGCGCCGGCATACCGCCCGGTGGCCGCGTACGACGACGATGAGATCACCAACGTGGAGTTCGCGATCCCCGGGCGCTGACAATCGCCGAGCGGGGCCCGGTCCGTCGGGCCTCCCTCTGGGTTGCCGAGCCCAGCGGCCCGGGAGGGGAAGAGTTGTTCTTCCCCCCCGGGCCGCCCTTCGCTCAGGCTTGCGCTTCCGGCGGCCCGCTCGCCGGCTTCGCCGCGCGGCGCGCCAGCTCCGCGGACACCTCCGCCTTGCGGGCGGCGATGTTCTCCGCCCCGAGGGCGAAGCCGAGCACCTCCTCCATCTTCGAGCAGAAGTGGAAGGTCATGTCGTCGCGGATCTCCTTGGGCACCTCCACGAGGTCCTTCTTGCACTTCTCCGGCAAGAGCACCGTGCGGATGCCCGCGCGATGGGCCGCGAGCACCTTCTCCTTGATCCCACCGACGGGGAGGACGGCCCCGCGAAGCGTCGCTTCGCCGGTCATCGCCACGGTGGGATCGACCGTGAGGCCGGTGAGCAGGGAGACCATCGCCGTGAGCATCGTCACGCCCGCGCTCGGCCCGTCCTTGGGGATGGCCCCGGACGGGACGTGCACGTGGATGTCGGTGTTCTCGAAGACGTCGGGATCAATGCCGAGATCGGTGGCGGAGGCGCGGATGTAGCTGCGCGCCACGCCCACGGACTCCTTCATCACGTCGCCGAGCGAGCCGGAGAGCTGGATGCCGCCCTTGCCCTTCATCTTCGTGGCTTCGATGAAGAGGATGTCGCCACCCGCGGCGGTCCACGCGAGGCCGGTGGCCACGCCCGGAACGCTGGTGCGCCCCGCCACTTCGGCGAAGAAGTGGATCGGCCCACGGATCTCCTCGATCTTCTCGGCGGTCACCGTGAATTCGGCGCCGACCCGGTTCGAGGCCACCTCCTTGGCGATCCACCGCGCCACCGCCGCGATCTCCCGCTTGAGGCTCCGGACGCCCGCTTCACGCGTGTAGCTGGCGATGAGGAACTTCAGCGCTTCGTCGGGGAAGGTGACCTGATCCTTGGTGAGCCCGTGCTCCTCCACCGCTTCGGGGAGAAGGTAGTTCCTCGCGATCTTGAGCTTCTCCTCCATCGTGTAGCCGGGGATGTCGATCACCTCCATACGGTCGCGAAGCGGCCCGGGGATGGGATCGGCGAGGTTGGCCGTGGCGATGAAGAGCACCTTCGAGAGGTCGAACGGAACGTCGAGGTAGTGGTCGTTGAAGGTGTCGTTCTGCTCGGGGTCGAGCACCTCCAGAAGCGCGCTGGACGGATCACCGCGGTAGTCGGCGCCGAGCTTGTCGATCTCGTCGAGCACGAAGACCGGATTGTTCGTCCCCGCCTTCTTGATGCCCTTGATCACCTTTCCAGGTAGCGACCCGATGTAGGTGCGCCGGTGCCCGCGGATCTCCGCCTCGTCGCGCACGCCGCCGAGGGAGATGCGCACCATCTTCCGGCCGAGGGCGCGCGCGACGGACTTCGCGAGCGAGGTCTTGCCGACGCCCGGGGGGCCGACGAGGCAGAGGATCGGGCCCTTCATGTCCTTCTTCAGCTTCCGCACCGCGAGGTACTCGAGGATGCGCTGCTTCACCTTCTCCAGGCCGTAGTGGTCTTCGTCGAGGATGCGGGCGGCCTCGTTGACGTCCATCAGGTCTTCGGTCTGGGTGGCCCAGGGCAGCTCCACCAGCCAGTCGATGTAGGTGCGGCTCACCGTGTACTCGGCCGCGCCGGGGCTCATGCGGCTCATCCGCTTGAGCTCCTTGTAGGCGACCTTCTCCACGTCCTTCGGCATCCGCGCCTTCTTGATGTTCTTCTTGAGCTCTTCGAACTCCTCCTGGCGGTCGTCGGTCTCGCCGAGCTCCTTCTGGATCGCCTTGAGCTGCTCACGCAGGAAGTACTCCCGCTGAGCCTTGTCCATCTCGCCCTTGACCTCGGTCTGGATCTTGTTGCTCAGCTCGAGGACCTGGATCTCCTTGTTCAGGAGCGCGATGACCTTGGAGATGCGCTCCTTGTTGTCGAGCGTGTCGAGCAGCTCCTGCTTCTCCTCCACGCCGATGGACAGGTTGCTCGCGACGATGTCGGCGAGCACGCCCGGATTGTCGATGCTGCGGACGAGGAAGCTCGCTTCCGACGGGATGTGCGGGCTCAGATCGATGATCTTCTGCGCCAGCTCCCGCATCGTGGCCATCAGCGACTCCAGCTCGGGGCTGGTGTCCTGCGACTCGGGGAAGACCCGCACGTGTGCGGCGAGGGTGGGCGAGGTGTTCGTCCACCGCTCGATCTTCACCCGGGCGAGGCCCTGGATGATGACGTTGAGCTTGTTGCCCGGCATCTTCACCGACTTGAGGATCTTCACCACCGTGCCGGTGAGGTAGAGCTCCGACGTGTCGGGGTCTTCGTTCTTGGCGTCCTGCTGGGCGACGATGCCGAGCAGCTTGTCGCCCGCGAGGGCGCGTTCCACGGCTTCGAGGGACTTGTCGCGGCCGACGTTGATCGGGAAGGCGAGGACCGGGAAGATGACGGTGTTGCGGATCGCGAGGATCGGCAGATCGAGTTCGGCGGGGAGGTTCGGAGGGGCGCCCTGTTCGTAGCTGGGCGGGTCGAAGGCCATGGAGCTCCTATGGGTCTTGGGGCGAAGCTATCCGCGGAAGGGGCCGGGGCAAGGACCCTCGCGCCTGCCTGATCGGGTAGGCCCGGCGTGACTGGAGCCCCTTTGACCGAGTTGTCCCGCTTCGCCACGGAGGGGAATACCGGCGGCCGGAGAGGTTATCCCCGCGCCCGTGAAGCCCCTCCTCACGCGCATCTTCTTCGCGGCGGCCCTCGTGGCCGCCTTCGCCGTTCCTCAACAAGCCCACGCGGTGGACCCGGACAACCCGGGCGAGGGCGCCGGTCCTTCGGGGGAAACCAAGACCCTTCGGGACTACCTCAGCGATCTCTCGAGCGAAGAGAGCTCGAAGCGGATGTACGCCGTCCACACCGTGCGCTTCGAGACAAAGCGGGCGCTCCGGGCGATCAACTCCGGTAAGGAAGACTCGATCGCCTGGCTCGACGCGCAGTCCGCCATGGTGGAGATCGACGCGCGCGCCCCGAGCGGCTGTGTCGCGGCGTTGCGGTTCCCGAACTCCGCGGTTCCCTGCGCGGAGGTCCTCGCCGACCTCGAGCGCACCGAGGCGCTGCCCGCGCTCCTGGCGGCGCGCCCGACCCTCACCGGGAAGGGGCCGCTCAAGCGGTTCGACGCGGCCGTGGCGCGCCTCCAGGCCCTGTCCGCGGGCCCCGGCGCGGCCGGCACCCTCGATGTCGTCCCGCCTTCCGCGACGTCGGTCGCTCCGTCCTCCGTCCCCCCGGCGCCCGTCACGCCATGATCACCGTCGGCCTCACCGGCGGGATCGCCTGCGGCAAAAGCACCGTGGCTGCGCGGCTCGCGGAGGCCGGTGTCCCCGTGCTCGACCTCGATCGGGTGTCTCGCGAGGTGGTGGCCCCGGGTACGGATGGACTCGCCGAGATTGCCCGCCGCTGGCCCGCCGTGGTGCGGGACGGCGCGCTCGACCGGAAAGCCCTCGGCGCGCTCGTCGTGGCGGACCCCGCCGCACGGCGCGAGCTCGAGGCCATCACCCACCCGCGCATCTGGGCGGCGATGGAGGCCTGGCTCGCGGCGCAGACCGCGCCCGCCGTGGTGGTGGAGGCCGCGCTGATGGTCGAGACCGGGAGCTGGCGTCGCTACGACAAGCTGCTCGTGGTCACCTGCGCCCCCGACATCCAGCGCCGCCGCCTCGCCGCCCGCGAGGGCTACGACGCGGACACCGTGGAGAAGTGGCTCGCGGCCCAGCTCCCCCTGGCGGAGAAGGAGCGCCTCGCCAGCGCCGTGATTCGCAACGACGGTGGGCCGGAGCAGCTCGCCGAGGCGATCCAAAAGGCGTGGGCCGAGCTCACGGGCGCCGCCACGCCCGAATCGCGCTGACGGTCCACACCACCAGGCCGATCCCCACCCAGGCCAGCGAATCGGGGCGTCCGCCGCGCGCGAACGCCGCCGGTTGGGCCGCGCAGACCGCCAGAATCGATGCCGCCCCGCCCCAAGCCACACGTGCCCGCGGCGCCTGCGCCGGCCAGGCCAGCGCGTGCGCGATCGCCGGGAGCAGCACCAGCGCCTCGTGGTAGTGCGACGACCCGGCGACCAGCACCCCGACCGCCGCGACGAGCGCGGCCGTCGTGTCGAGCGCCGCGCCGGGGCGAGGGGCGCGCCACAGGCGCCAGAGGAGCGCCACCGAGCCCGCCACGACCAGGGGCGTGCGCGCCTGCCACAGCGCGAAGAGCAGCGTCTGCCCCCGCCAGCCCGGGAGCGGGTCGCGAGAGGAGAACGCCAACAACTCTCGCGCCCAGGGGAGCGGGTGGAGGGGGACGCCGAACGCGAGGAGCACCGCCACGAGCGCGACCAGCACCGCCGCGAACGTGAGCGCCGCCGCCCACGCGCGGCGCACCAGGAGCACGGGGAGGAGCACCATCGGCACGAGCTTGACCGCGGTGCCGAGGGCTGCGACGGCCGCCGCCCGCCGGGTGCGCTCCCCCGCGAGGAGCCAGAGCGCGACCCCGGTGAGGCCGACGACCAGCGGGCCCGGCTGCCCCGTGGGGATCACCACCCGCGCCGGGCGGGAGAGCAGGGCGAACGCGGCGAGCAGCCCAGCGGTCCCGAGCGCTGCAGGGGAGAGTCGGCGACCGAAGCCGGCCAGCGCCGCGACCGCGGTCCCCGCGACGAGGCTGAAAACCCCCAACGCACGCCAGACCTGAACGGCGCTGCGAAACCCCAACGGGCGCAGCGGTATCGCCACCAGCGGCGCGGTCGGAGGGTAGTAGCTGTAGAACCCACCTGGGCGCGCAGGCAGCTTCTCCGCGCGGAACTCGGCCTCGGCCTCGGTCGCGTCGTTGGGGTCCCGCCCGGCCTCGATCAACCCGGCGCCGAGCCACAGCGGGAGGAAGTCCATGGCGGCGGCGGGGGTGGTGCGCAGCCCCGGCAGCGTCGCGGTGGTAAAAGCCCACGCGAGCGCGAGCGCGGCGAGCGCCGGGAACGTCCAAGGGAGCCGGGCGCGGAGGCGGTCCACCGGCGCCTGTGTATCGTGGCGCGCTACCTTGGCGCGTGCGTCCCGTCGTACCCCTGCTCGTTGCCTGCGCCGCGGCGCTCGCCGCCTCCGTGGCGATGAGCTGGCCCTTGGCCCTACACCTCGGGGATTCGGCGCCGGTCAGCGTTTTCACGGGCGGGCACCTCGCCGCCCTGTCGGTGGCCACACACGTCCCGCCCTGGTCGGTGCACACGGACCTCTCGGGCTGGCCGAGCGGGGCGGACTTCCGGCCGCTCCTGTGGCCTTCCATCGCCCTCGCGCACCTCGTGGGCCCCCTCGCGGCGTACGATCTCACGGTCTTGCTGGTGCCGGTGCTCAACGTGCTCGGGGGGTGGGCGCTCGGGCGGGTGATCTACGGGCGGGGCGCGGCCGCCGTGTGGCTCGGGGCGCTCCTCGCCCTTCCGCCGTGGGTGCGCACCACCCTGCAGAACGGCCAACCGGAGCAGGCGGTGCTCGGGGTCGCCGCCGCGCTCCTCGCCCTCGCGCTGTGGGCGGAGGGTGGCCCGAGGTGGAGGGCCGCGCTGCTCCTCCCCGCGTTCACCCTCGCAGGCATCTCGGCCCCCCACGTCACGTTGGCGGCGCTGGCGATCGTGGGCGTCTGGGCGGTGGCGTCGCGGACTGCGTGGTCGAAGCGCATCCCGGTCGCCGCATCCGCGCTGCTCGGCGGCTGGCTGGTGAGCCAGTACCACGGACCCGGCTTTGATACCTCGATCGCCCACTTCTTCGCCCCCTTCGGGCTCTTGGACGCTCACAACGGCCCCCAGCCCAAGCGCGCGGCGCTCCTGAGCGACCTGTTCTTCCGCGCCCGCACCCCACCGGGAAAACCCCCTTGGGTGGTGCACCTCGCGTACCTGGGACCGGTCCTCGGTCTCGCCGCGCTGGTCAACGCGCGGCGGCGTCCCTGGGCGTTTGCGGCGGGGTTCGTGCTCCTGGTGCTGGCGTTTGGAGACGCGGGGCCGTTCCACCTGCTCACGCTGCTCTCCCCGACGCTCGCCGCGAGCGGCACGCCCTACCGGTTCATGCTCGGCGTGATCGTGGCCTTCGCGGCGGTGGTGGCGGACTCCCGGTGGGCGCCGCTGGTGCTCGCGGTCTCGATCGCGGAGACCCTGCTCGTCGACCCGCGCCCCCTGCCGTTCGCCCTCAACCCAGTGTCGTTGGACGCATCAAGCCCGGCGTTGGCGGCGGAAGGTACCGGACCCGTGCTCGACGTGCCCCTGGTGGGTCGGGGCTGCCGGGAGGCCGCGGCGCACTACCTGACGGAGGCGGGGCGGAGCGGACGCCCGAGCCCGCTCCTGCTCCGGTCGAGCGAGGATGCGTGGGGCGATCGTCAGGACCATGCCAGAGCGCTCCAGGAGGCGTTCGACGCCCCCAACTGCGCCGAGGTCCTGCCCCCCTTGCTGACCGAATACACCGCCGTGGTGCTGCATCGGCACGCCGGCTGTCCCGTGCGGGAGAAGACCGAGGCCTGCTTGAGCCGCGTTCTCGGCGGTCCCACCGTCTCGGGCGAGGTGGAGTGGTGGACGACCGAAGGGGAATGACGAGCACGACAAGGGGCTGGTGGCGCCCCACCGACCTTCCCCCAGCCACGCCGGCGGTCGAGGAGCCGCCGCGGCGAGAATGGCCGGACGGGCGCGCTCAGTCTCGGAGCGCCCGCGCCGCCTGTTTCGCCATCATCGGCTCCACCTTGTCCCCGAAGCCGTCGTCGCGGGCGACGATGGTGCCGTTGTGGTCGATGAAGTAGTACTTGGGCACGGAGCGGCCCCCGCCGATCCAGGCGTCGATCGTCGCCTTGTCCGCCGCGACCACGGGCCCTTGGAGCCCGAACTTTCGGACCTTCAAAAGCTCCTCCTGCTGCGCCTCGGGCCCCGCGTCGATCGACACGGTGACGATCTCCAGGTCCGGGTTGTCCTTCTCGAGCTGGACCAGCGTCGGGAGCGAGCGGGTGCAGTAGGTGCACCAGGACGCCATGAACGCGAGCACGTAGCCCTTCGGCGAGGAGGTGCCCTCGGGGTCCAGGCCCTCCTGGAGGTTCCAGACCTTCCCGTCTTCGACCGACACCAACGCCACGTTCGGGGCGGTGGAGCCGGATTGAGGCGTCGCGGCCGGCGCGCTGCGCACCGTCGGCGCGACGGACTTCGCGGCCACCGCCGCCTCGGGCGCCTTCGCGGCGGGGCTGTCTCCGCCCGACGCGCACGCCATCAGCCCCAGGGTCAGCGCCCCGATGAACCCGCTGTTCCGCATCCGGTCCTCTGCGCGCCAGTCTACCCGCGTGGATGGAATTGTGCGTGCACCGCTTTGAGCCGCTCGCGGGTGACGTGGGTGTAGATCTGGGTGGTGGAGATGTCGGCGTGGCCGAGCATCGCCTGCACCACGCGCAGGTCCGCGCCATGATTGAGGAGGTGGGTGGCGAAGCTGTGGCGGAGCACGTGCGGGCTCACCTTGCCGCGGAGCCCGGCGAGGCGAGCGTAGCGGACCAGCCGCTCCCAGAAGTTCTGGCGGGTCATCGCCCGGCCGAGGCGGCTGAGGAAGACCGGCCCGTCGCCGCTCGGAGGCCGAACGTCGCGGAGGTACTCGAGGAGACGATCGCGGGCCACATCCCCCATCGGCACCATGCGCTCCTTGTTGCCCTTGCCGCGGACCCGGAGAAACCCGCCTTCGAGGTGAACCCCCTTGAGCGGGAGCGTCACCAGCTCGGTGACGCGCAGCCCCGTGGCGTACATCAGCTCGATCATCGCGCGGTCGCGCACGCCGAGCGGGTCGAGGTCGCTGGGGGCGGCGAGGATCGCCTCCACCTGCGCCTCGGAGAAGACCGTGGGGACGCGGCGACCGACCCGCGGGGCGCCGATGAGCACGCTCGGGTCGTCGGCGAGGAGGTTCTCGGTGAGCATCCACCGGAAAAGCTGGCGGATGGCGCTCCGGTGGCGGGCGAGGGAACGGGGATCGAGCCCGGCGTCGTGCAGCGCGACCATGTAGGCCGCGAGGTCTTCGTGGCGGACGGCCGCCGGGTCCTCACGGCCGGCGTCGCCCATCCAGCGAGCGGCGCGGGCGAGGTCCGCGCCGTAGGCGAGGCGGGTGTTCGTGGCGAGCGCACGTTCGCCGACGATCCACGCGAGGTACCCCTGGATCGCGCCCGCCCACGCCAGGGGGACGGGCCGGGTGTCCGGCTCCCGGCGCCGGGTGACGCGCACCTTCACGGGCTCCCCTCGACCTCGACGGGAATGCCGCTGCCCCCGGCGTTCACCATCGCGAGGATGCCTTCCTCCTCGGCGTCGCCGTAGATCACCAGGGCCCCCTGCGTCTGCCGGAGGTCGTGCGCCTTCTGGGCGAACGTTCGGGCGGTCTCGAGGTCTCCGGCGTCCATCCCCCGCTTCGCGTCGCGGACGTACCGCTTGTACAGGTTCGCCACGAGGGTGACCGAGCGGGTGCCGGTGAGACGCGGCTCGATCTCGGAATACGGCACGTCCTCCCTCTCCTCCGAGAGCCCCTCGATGACGTTCGCGGCGATCTCGTCGTCGATGTCTCGCTCGCTGAAAGGCTCGTAGAGCCGGGCCGCCGCGGTGACCTCCTCGGAGGCGTAGCTGCCGCCGTCGCCGCGGCGATAGTAGCCTTCGTCCACGAAGAAGTGGACGTCTCCCGAGTCGGGTTGGGCGTTGCCGTCGTCGTCCACGTCGGGGAAGTGGGTGGTCTCGACGTAGAGCGGCGTGGACCCCGCGGGCCCATCGTAGCGCAGGTAGAGATGTAGCGGCGCCGGGAGCGGATGCATCGCGAGGTCGAGCCGGTAGCCCACGTGCATGAACAGGTACACGAGCTGGTCGCAGTCGAAGTGCACCGCGTCGGGGTGACGGTGGATCGTAGGGTCGAAGCTTCGGGAGAGCAGGCTCTCGACGTAGGTGAACGCCTGGTGGCGGCGGAGCGACGCCGCGATCCACAAGGGGAGCTGCTTCTGGTTCCCCTCGGCCCACAGCGCGGCCTCGGCCTCCTGAAGGTCTCGTTCGCCGGTCTCCGCGGTGAGCGCGAAGGCCACATCGGCGGCGACCGAGTCGGCGAAGGCGACAACGTCGTGCTCGTTGAGTGGGCGGAACTTCGCTTCGTAGGCCGCGTAGTGTTGGAACGGGCTGTACGGGTACGGGTACTCCTTCCGGTCCTCCACGAACCCGGCCCAGGGGGGGCGGCCGTGGAGCAGCGCGAGCGCCCGGAGCTGGATGGGGGCCCAGGTGTCCGGCCAGCCGATCGCCAGGATCAACCCGGTGACCGGCACGAGCAGGACCCCGTAGATCAGGGGGAGCAACCAGCCGCGGTCGCCGCGCGGCGGCCGGGCGTAGCCGTAGCCGGCGGACTGGGCTTGCTGGGTGAGCCGGGCGGTCTCCGCGTCGGCGCGAGCGCGGGCCGCGCCGATCTTCAAGAACGAAGGCAGGCTGATCGCGAGGACCAACGCCGCGAGCGTAGCCCACCCCGGGGAGAAGACCGTGAGCGCCGTGAACACCCCGTTGTACATCAGCCAGAACGCCCAGGGGACGCCCCCGCAGGTGAGCGCGAAGAGCACAGCCGCCGCGATCGGCACCGCCCAACGCCGCGGATACGCCAGCTGGGTAGACAAGTAGGTCGCTGCCACCCCCAGGCCCACCTGAAGCCACGGCAGCACTTCCTGCCACGACTCTCGGAAGATGATCACCGCGGCGATCTGTCCGCCCGCGAAGATCGCGGCGGTGCCGGCGGTGAAGCACAAGAAGGCGGCGAGCTTGCCGAGCGTGCCCAGCTCGATCGGCTCCGGCGGGGTTTCCATGCCCGCGGACTATCCCGGTCCGGGCGATGGAGGCGCGTAAGCCCGGCTGGGGCCCGGGCCGCCCAGGTCGTCCGCCCAGCCAGGCTCGCCGCGGCGGCTGCTCGACCGCCGACGCGCCCCCGGGATGGGCGGTGGAGCGCCACCAGCCCCTTGCCACACGTTCGGTCGGCTCGGCCTACAAGCTCCGCCCGCGCACGCGCCGGCCCTTCCACGTCGTGGCGCCACGAAGCTGCGCCTGACAGGAGTTGAGCATCGCGAGGATCCCGAGGGAGGCGCCCAGCGGCTGGCCCAGGTGCACCCATGGGTTGCGGCTGATCGCCGCGTCGCTCGGCCCATCGCAGAGCGCCGCGAGGACCCGCGCACGCCCAAGGATGATCGCTCCCAATTGAACGAGCGCGAGGGCGAGCGCCACCGGGTGGGCCCAGAGCCCCCCGAGCGTCGGCGCGAGCAGGAAGACCAGCCACGGCCAGAGCTCCGCCTGCGCCGCCAGGATCGCGGCGATCAGCGTGAGCGTGAGCGACAGCTTCGGCTGCGCCGGGTCCACCACTGCGGCGTTCTTCTGGAACCCCTTCCACAACGTCGCGAAGCTCGTGTACATCCGGGTGCGGGTGACCTCCGGCCCGAAACGAAGCCGGTACTTCGCGCCCGCGTGTTTGAGCCCCCGGACGATCGCGACATCCTCCGCCAGCCGGTCCTTCACCGCCGCGTGACCGCCGAATGTATCATACGTGTTCTTCCTCACCATCCAGAACTGTCCGTTGCCCATGGCGTCGTCCGGACGTGCCGGATCATCGGCGTTGGCCACGTTTAGAAACGAGAGGAGTGCAGCCCAGAAGAAGGGCATGACCAGCCGCTCACTCCAGGTGCCGAGGGCGTGACCGCTCACCACCACCAGCACATCGAGCCCGTGCCGTTCCATCTCGGCCGCGCAGGTGCGGATCGCGGCAGGGTGATGCCAGGTGTCGGCGTCGACGAAGCAGAGGAGGTCGCCCGTCGCGGCGTCCGCGGCGCGCGAACACGCCCACTGCTTGCCGAGCCAGCCTTCAGGAGGCTCGCTGCCGGCGACGACGCTACAGCGGTGCCGGCGGGCCCGCTCGCCGGTGTCGTCCGTGGAGCGGTCGTCCACCACCACCACCTCCAGCGCGGCGTGGTCCTGCGCGTCGAGCGAGGTCAGCAGGCGATCAATCACCGCGGCTTCGTCGCGAGCGGGGACGCAGACGCTCACCTTCACCGGCGGGTCCGGCGCGTCTGGAGGCGCCGGCTCGATACGCCACCGCGGGGCCAATACACCGGCGATGTGTCGCGCGGCGAGGAGGCGAAACAGGGTTCCTCCGCCGGCAACCAGCCAGAAGGTGACCGCGCCGGCGCTCATCCTCGCGACCCGTCGGCGTGTCGCCTCACGTCGCCTCGTCCGTTTCGGCCACCAGCCGGCCGCCGACCGCGCGGTACTCGCCCGGCGCGAGATCGGCGGGGATCCGCCCGATCGCCCCTTCGGCGACCACGTGCACCCCGTTGGGGACGTCCCGCCCCGAGGCGATGGTGACGCCCGCGCCGAGCCGGACCCCATTGCCAAGGGCAACGCCGAGGAACGGCACGCCGGTGTCCAGCACCCGGTCGCCCCATCGCACGCGGACGTTGCCGCGGAGGTTCAGGTCGTGGAGCGTGGCGAACGTGCTCACAAAACAGTCGTCCCCGATCGCGCAGGCCTGGGCCCCGATGTGGCCGATGCTCGAACGTTCGCCGATCGTGCTGAGGTTGAACATCGAGTAGTTGCCGACGTGGGCGCGGGGGCCGATGGCGCTGAGTCGCGCCGTGACGTGGTCCTCCACGTGGGTGCCGTCGCCCACCCAGCAGCCGCGGAGCACGCTGTAGGCGCCGATGTGCACCCCGTCGCCGAGGATGCAGCCATCGAGCACCGCGGTGGGGTGGATCTGGCAGTTTCGACCCACGAGGGAGAGGCGTGGATGCAGTGGCCACCGCGCGATCGTCCACAGCGTGGACCAGGGGCGCAGCACCATCCGCTCCCAGATCTCCACGCCGATCGCGGCGTAGGTGGCCCGGAGCCGGTGGACCCAGTGGCGTACGGTCACGCCGGTGCGCATGTCGATCGCCCACTCCAACGTCTGCCCGTCGCCGAACGGGCCGGGGAGGGTGCCTTTGCCGGTGAGCCCGAGCGGCTCCACGCGCACCAGCCGCGCGCCGTTGCCCCAGCGAACGCCGAGGGCTCGCACGGGCTCGGCGCCGGGCAGCATCTCGTCGCCCACGGCGCTGTCCCGGTACCAGGCCTGGCGTTCCACCTCGAGCTCGCCGAGGCGCTTCGGTCGTTCGGCGATCGCCATCGCGGCGCCGCTCTCCGCCACCTTCAACCACGCGCGGAGGGTGCCGGCAGCGAGGTCGAGGTCGTCGTCGAGGTAGAGGGCCGAGGCGTCGGCGCCCGCTTCGTCGGGTTCTACCTCGCCGTCCACCCGGAGGCCGAGGCGACGCAGGACGATCTCCTGGCGTTCGGACAGCGGGCGGCCAAGGATCGTGAGCTCCCGGGCCGGCTGGTTCCACGGGGCGACGACGGTGCCGGTGCGGACGCGGAGCACTCGGGCGGGGCGGGCAGACATCGGGGGCGGACTAATCCGGTGGCACCAGATCGCGTACACTCTCCCGATGCCGCCTGCGCCCCCCTGGCCCATCGACCTCGCGCTCTCCGGGGGTGGTTTCCGCGCCGCCGGGTTCCACTTTGGGGGCATTCAGGTGCTCCACGAGGTGGGGCTGCTCCCCCATGTGCGGGCGATCTCCACCGTCTCGGGCGGCACGTTGGTCGGCGCGGCGTGGACGCTCTCCCTCGCCCAGGGCGAGCCGTTCGAGACGTTCTCCGACCGCTTCGGCGCGTTCCTCACCCGGAACAACCTCGCCAACTGCACGCTGCTCGCGCTCCTCGATCGTCCGGACGGCCGCGAGCCGTCGCTCATCCGCGCCGTAGCCCGGGTGTACGCCGAGAAGCTGCTCCGCGTGCGGGGCGCCGACGGGAAAGAGCGGCCCGCCCGCCTCGGCGACGTATTCGGCGCCGAGCAGGCGCCGCCCACGATCTGCTTCAACACCACGGAGCTCTACTCGGGCACCGACTTCCGCTTTCAACGCGGGCCCGGGAGCGGGCTCGTGATCGGCAACGGCGACGTGAGCATCCCCCGGGACCAGGCCGAGGGGCTCCGCCTCGCGGACATCGTCGCCGCCTCCTCGTGTTTCCCGGGGGGCTTCGAGCCGTTGTTGCTCCCGGACGACTTCGTCGCTCCAGAGGGCGCGGGGGCCCCGCCGGTGACCGTCCGCTTCGCCGGCCATCCGGATCGCCGCGGCCCCGTGGCGCTGATGGACGGCGGGATCTACGACAATCAAGGCACTGAGTCGCTGCTTCTGGATCGTGCCGGCACGGGCGATCCGCCTGGGTTGCTGCTGGTGAGCGACGCGTCGCCGGCGCCGCCGCCCGAGGGGTTCTACGAGCCGCCGCCGCCGCCACGGATCGGCGGAATGTCGGTCGGAATGGCGGTGATCCTCGCGTCGTTCGCCCTGCTCACGGTGATCTTCGTGCTGCTCGCCCAGGCGACCTGGGTGGCGATGCAGGGGAACACGACGTACGCGGCGATCGACGTGGGGCTGGCGGCGATCGTGGCGCTCATCGGCGTTGGCGGGGCCTATACGCTCAATGGGTTTTACCGACTGGTGCTCGACCACGTTCCGCCGGCCCACCACACGCGCCTCGGGATGCTCGGGGTGAACCACGTCCTGCACTTCCTCCGGGTGCGGCTGCGGTCGCTCGCGCCGCTGACGACGGACATCTTCGTGAAGCGCATTCGTCGGTTGAGCTACGCGCACGCCTGGCAGGATGAGCGAGTCGCTGGCAAGGTCGTGGCCAGCCTGGTCGACGATCTCCCTGACCGCGCGCGCGACGCCGCCCGCCTCGTCGCCGCCGGCCTCCCCGCGCCGACCGACGTCGTCCGCCGCGACCTCGACGTGGCCGCGCGGATGGACACGACCCTCTGGTGGGACAACGCCCTGCAGCGGGAGGCCGTGATCCGCGCCGGGCGGGACTCGATGTGCTTCAACCTTCTGGATCACCTGCTCGAACGGTACGGCGGCCCCGCGGATCATCCTCCGGAGGTGGCGGAGGTCTTCGGGAAGCTGGCCGAGCGTTGGCGGGCAGCGAACGGCGGGTGAGTGCCGGGGCGGGGAAGCGGGTGTACGTTGCCCCGGGCAGGGGGTAGCATGTCGTCGCCAAGCCCAACCTTCATCCGGTGCCTCCCGACGATCAGTTGGATCGGGTTTGGAATCCTCGGCGGATGTGGCGGAGAAATGCAAACCCCGGAGGGCTCCGGCGCCTACAGCGTCCGTAGCGCGGCCACCTTCACGGCGGACGGCGCCACGACCACGCAGGAGATCGTGGCGAGCTGTGGCCCGGGGGCGGCGTCGGGCGGCATGGCGGACCAACACTGGCTGCGACGCGCCGATGGTGCGGTCCTGGTGGTCCACGACCTCGTGCCCTGTCGTTGGGAGAACGGCGCGTCGCCAGCGGGAGAAACACCTCTTTTGAGCGAGGAGATGGTCGATCCGCAGGCGGTCGCGCAGCGGGTCGCGCATACGGTCTCGTGGGCCTACGACGCCCCTGTGGCGCCGACTCGCGCGACCGGCTGGTACACCCCGCACCTGTTCTCGGCGGCGGGGGCCGGCGGCGTGCACCTCGCGGTGAAGCTCTCTCCGGGGATTGGCACGCCGACCCACACGCGGGCCGACGCGCTGCCGTCGTTGGCGGCGGAGCTGGCGGACGCGCGGTGGGAGGGGCTGACCGCGGTGGTCTACGCCTTCGACGGGCAACCGCCGTGCCCGGCCTCCGGTGTGACCGCACTCTCCGCGACGGACGCTTGTTTTGCGGCGCCGCGGTGTGGGGATGGCGTCGAGCGCGGGTGCTGGAGTGTCGCGGGCGCCCTGGTCCCCACCATCGACGTCGAAGCGCGGCGTTACGACTTCGCGGGTGAGCCGGATCCGGCGTTCGTCGGGACCGCGCTGCGGATCGTTCCCACGCCGGCGATGGCCACGCCGACGACGCCCGAAGTGGCGGCGCCCGTCTCGCTGAGCGGCTGCTACGCGGGGCAGTGTGTCGGCAGCGGCGCGTGGTTCGACGCATCACGTGGCTGGCTCGTGGATGTTTCTACGTTCAAGGAGCTTCCAGGATAGCTTTGGTGATGCATGCTTGACGCATGTATCGATGTATGTATCATGCGTCATTCGGCCGGCGGGCGCGCGGCACGGCTGGGGCGACGTGGATCTTGGGACGGGGGGCTCCGCCCCCCGTAACGCCCCCCGGATCGTGGCCGATGGAGCCGAGTTTGCGCGCGGCCGCGTTACGATGGGGCGATGGCTGCAGCCTCCCGCGCTCGCGCACTGCTCATTGCCACCCTCGTGAGCGTCGTGGCCTCGCCTTGTGTGCTCTGTGCCGGGTTCGCCGGGTGGGACTGGCTCATCAACCGCCTTGGGGACGGGCACGACGTCGCGCTCGGCGTCTCCCTGGTGGGCGTGCTGGCCTTCCCGCTGATCGCGCCCTTGGGCTTCGCCGTCGCGTGGTGGTTGAGCCGGCGGGCCGAGGCTGCGGATGGACCGGACGCCACGCCGGCGGCGGACGCTGTGGTGGCGGGGGGCATGGTCGCTGCGGCGGGGGTGGGCACGGCCGCGTTGTCGGGCGCGCTCCTCGCCATCACCGGGCTGGCGGCCTCGGTGATCACCGTCGCGTTCGTGCTCGCGGCGCTGTTCTACACGGGCGGGTAATTCGGGACGCCGGGAAGCCCGCCCCCCGGCGCCGCGTCCCCGCCGGGCGAGCGGGGATCACGGCCGGTCGGTATGCGAATCAGTCGTCCCGGTCGAGCCGCTCCTTCCGCCCCGTGAGGTAGGTGCGGTAGTGGAACCCGGCCTTGTTGAGGCTGAAGTAGACCCCGAGCCGGTTGATGCCGATGCGGAGCCCCCAGAAGCCGAAGGAGAGCCCGAGCCCGCTGGTGCCGGCGTGGAGCCGGAAGGGGCCGAAGCCAAAGCTGCGCGAGAACCAGATTCCCATGCGGCTCCCTAACCGGCCCCGCCCAGACCGAACCGGCCGCGATGGCGGGGCAGGCTCGCAACGACCGGGACGGCTGCCGCACAAAGCGCCACCCCGAGGAGGAAGTGTCCGACGTAGCCGAGGTTCGCGGCGCTCCACCCGCTCGCCACTCCCGCGATCCCCTGGGCAAGCACCACGACGGAGGCCTGCACCGTGTAGTCGGCGCCCGCGTGGCCGGGGCGGCAGGCGCGCATCATCACCGTGAACAGCGCGGCGGTGGCCATCCCCGAGAAGAGGTGCTCGATCACGACCGCCGGGACGGCCCACGCGGGGCCCGCCACGGCGAGGGCCGCGTAGGTGAGCAGCGTCAGCGCCTGGAGCACGCCGAAGCCGAGCAGCGCGGTGCGCTCGCCGAGGCGGTTGAGGAGGAGCCCGCCGAGCAGCGCGCCCGCCATGCCGGCGCCCGAGCCCCAGAGCCCGAGGATCCCGCCGATGTCGCCCAGGGTGAGCCCCTGGTCGACGAACATCGGCCGCACCATCGAGCCCCCGAACGACTCCCCGAACTTGAAGGTGAACAAGAGGAGGAACCAACGGAGGCCCTCGCTCCCAGAGAACCACCGATCCCAACGCAACGCGTCCCGCCCCGCTTCAGGGCGCTCAGGGGGGAGGCGCGGCGGGGAGGGGCCGACGAGCACCGGGAGGGACGCCACCACCACCGCGGCCGCGGCCACGAGGAAGGTCTCCTGCCACCCCGCGGCGTCGAACAGCTTGAGCAGGACGCCGCCGCCGAGCACCATCCCCAGCCGGTAGCCGGCCACCTGCACCCCGTTGCCGAGGCCCCGCTCTTCGTCGGGGAGCAGCTCCACCGCGAGCGCGTCGGTGGCGATGTCCTGGCTGGCGGCGAAGAGGTTGCAGCCGAAGACCACCCCCATCAGCGGGACGACCGCGCCGGGGGTCACGAACGCGAGCGCGACCAGGAGGGCGGCGGCGGCGAGGTTCAGCGGGGTGATCACCCGCGCCCTCGCGCCGGGGATCCGGTCCACGGCCGGGGCCCACAAGAACTTCAGCGCCCAGGGCAACGCCAGGAGGTTGCTCAGGCCGATGCCCTCCAAGGAGGTGCCCGCCTGCCGGAGCATCACCGGGAGCGCCTGGGTGAACAGGCCGAAGGGGAGCCCCTGGGCCACGTAGAGGGACGCGAGGAGCGCGGCGCGGCCGAGGGTGCCGCGGGACGGGGCCATGCCCTCGGGTAACCCCGCCCGCGATACGTTGCCGCGATGCGTCCGTCCGCTGTCCGCTGGGGCCTGCGCCGTGAGGTGATGGTGGAGCCGCGCGCCGACGGTGGGGTCGACCTGTTGGACCCCCTCTACGAGCGCATCGACCACCTCGACGCCGCGACGGTCCGCGCGCTCGACGCCGGGGAGCCTGGCGCGCTGGAGGCCCTCGACGACCGGCTCCTCCGGGAGAGCCCGGTGGCGGACGCCGCGCGACGCGCCGCCTGGTACGCGCGCTTGCGTCCGGAGCCGTGTGCGCCGGTGGTCCCGCGCGCCGAGCTCTCGGGGGTCGCGGCCGCCGTGGCGGCGCTCGGGTGGGGACGGGCGTGGCGGGAGCCGGAGCGGTGGCGCCGGTGGGTCGAGGCGGGGCGGGCGGGGAACCTGCTCCTCCCGCTGGAGGGGCTCCTCGAACCGGAGCACGCCGCCGCGGCGCTCGCCCAGGCCGAGGCGCTCCCGCTGCAGCCTCTCCGCTCGGCGGTGGTCAGCGCCAACCGGGCGGTCGTGGACGACACGGTCGGGGGCGCGCTGGGCGCGCTTCGGGCCCTGCTCGGCGATCCCTCCACTCGCGTGGCGGTCGGTGCCGCGCTTGGCCGGTCGCTGACCGGGCCGCTCCACCTCAACCTGTGGCGCCTCGCGCCGGGGGAGCGCATGGCCGTGCACCCCGACGGTGCCCGCTACGCCGGCACCGTCGCCATCGGCCTCGACCGCGAGTGGACCGCGGGGGACGGCGGCGCCATCGCCTTCGGCGACCCGGGGCCGGAGGGGCTCGTGGTGCGCTCCCGCTGGCTCCCCCACCTCGGAGACGCCCTCATCTTCGCCCCGGCGGCCGGCACGTGGCACGCGGTGGAGCCGCCGGTCTCCCGCCCGCGCTGGACGCTCTCCGGCTGGTGGTTCTGGCCCCCCGACGCGCCGTGATCGCCCTCGTCGGGCGCTGCGGCCTGGAGCGGCTCGCTGCCGCGCTGCGCGAGTTGGGTGAGACGGTCGCGGTCGTCCCTCCAGACCCGACGGTCCTTCGTTCGCTGGCGCCGGAGTTGGTCTACGCGGACCTCTTCGACGCGACGTGGGCGATGCCGCGGGTGGCGGCGGCGTTCGCTGCGCGACCGGTGCGCAGCGAGGGGGCAGCAGTATCGAACGATAACGTTGTATGGATTGACCCGATCGATGTATCACGCGCCACGCTCGCGGCGCTGGCGCCCTTCCCGCTCGTGCTGCGTGGGCCGCGCCGGCCCCCGGCGGGCGCGTTCGGCCTGGACGTGGGGCTGCCGTCGGCGCTCGAAGCGGTCTATGCGGCCGCCGACGCGCTCCTCGCCGGTCACCGCGTGGTGGATGTCGCCGGGCTCTGGGCCCGACACGGCATCCTCGCCGACGGGGTGCGCTTCGGCGCCGGCCACGGCGAGGCGGAGTTCGCGCCGCTCGGGCTCAGTCGACGCACCGGGCAGACCGCTGAGGCGCTGGAGGCCGAGCTGGTGCTCGCCTGGCGGGCGGCGCGGCGGGGGGAGACCGTGAAGGCCGTGGTGATGGACCTCGACGGGGTCCTCGTCCACGGGGAGCTCGCTGCGCCCGACTTCGGCAGCCTGAACCCTGCCTGGGACGCGGACGGGGGTGAGGACGAGGCCGGGTGGTGGCGAGCGCCGCGCGCGATACATCAGGCGCTCAGGGTGTGTCAGTCTCGGGGGATCGCCTTGGCCCTGTGCACCCGCAACGACCCGGCCCTCGTTCGGGCCCGGTTCCGACGCCGCCCTCCTGCGGCGTCGCCGTGGAGCGCGGCGATACATGACACATGTGTTGATGTGTCGGACTTCGTGGTCGTGGAGGCCGGGTTCGGCGCGAAGTCGGCCGCCTGTTGCCGCATCGCCGCCCGTCTCGGCGTGCGCCCCGACAGCCTCGCGTTCTTCGACGACAGCCCGGTCGAGCGCGCAGAGGTCGAGGCCAACGGGGGAGGGGTGCGGGTGATCGAGGGGGAGGTGGCCGACTTCCCGGAGACGCTGCTCGGGGGAGAGGGCTTCTTCGTCTGGGAGCGCACTCCGGAGCAGGCGCTCCGGCTCGGCTCCTGGGCCAGCCGGGTGGCGGCCGTGGACGCGGAGGCCGAGGGGGAGGCGGCGCTGGTGGCCTTCCTGTCTGGGCTCCACCTGGCGGTGGAGCTCCGGCGGGCCGTGGCGGAGGACCTGCCGCGGGTGCGCGAGCTCGTCGCCCGGACGACCCAGCTCCGGCTCACGGGGGAGCCCCTGCCGGCGTCGCTGGACGGGCCTGGCGCGGACCTCTGGGTGGCGACCTGCCGCGACCGGCTCGCCGATCACGGGCTGGTCGCGGCGGCGTGGTTCGCGGGGGAGGGGAGCGGCCGGCGGCTGGCGGAGCTGGCGGTCTCCTGCCGGGTCCTGCCGCACCGCATTGCGGCCAGCCTCCTGGCGGCGCTCCGGGAGCAGGAGCCATCGGCGCGGGTGGAGCGCCGGGACACGGGGCGGAACGCCGCGAGCATGGGGCTGATCGAGGCGTCCGCGGCGGGGGTGGCGGCGTGGGTCGCGCTCACGTCCAGCGTGGGTCGGTAAGCTACCCCCGGCCATCGCGGGCGCCAACCGGACGTCCGCGCCCGGTTCGGCTCGCCTTTGTGCCGGTTGTCCGTCGTGTACGCCGCGCATGGGCTGGCGAGTTGAAGCGACCCGCTACGATCGCGCTACGATCGGGGTCCCGGCGCCGCAGCCCCTACCCCTCCGCCCCGCCATCGGATAGCCGCCGCCCCCGCTCAGGAGACGAGATGGCTGGCAGCTACATGAGCCCCGACGAAGCCCTCCGGCTGGTCGAGTCGGGTCACCGGGTGTTCGTGCAGGGCTCTTCGGCAACACCGATGGTGCTTCTCGACGCGCTGGCGCGCCGGGGCCCCGAGGTCGAGGCGGTGGAGACCGTCCACCTGCACCTGGAAGGAACGGCGCCGCACGTGGCGCCCGAGATGGCGGGCCACATCCGGGCCACCTCGCTGTTCACCGGGGCCAACCTCCGGGAGGCCGTCGCTTCGGGCCGCGCCGACTACATGCCAGTCTTCCTCTCGGAGGTGCCGCTGCTCTTCCGCCGGGGTGTGCTCCCGCTCGACGTGGCGCTGCTCCACGTCTCGCTGCCCGACGTGCACGGCTTCGTCTCCCTCGGCACCGCGGTGGACGCCGCCCGCGCCGCGGCGGACACGGCGCGGATCACCATCGCCCAGGTGAACCCGCGGATGCCCCGCACCCTCGGGGACGGCGCGATCCACGTCTCCAAGCTCACGGCGCTCGTCCCGGTGGACGTGCCGCTCCCCGAGCACCCCGCCTCTGGCGAGGGCGGCCCGGTGGAGAACGCGATCGGCGAGCTCGTGGCCGGTCTGGTGGACGACGGCGCCACGCTCCAGATGGGCATCGGCTCCATCCCCGACGCCGTGCTCCGCGCGCTCGGCAACCACCGTGGCCTCGGCGTGCACACCGAGATGTTCTCCGACGGCCTGCTCCCGCTCATCGAGAAGGGGGTGGTCACCAACGAGTTCAAGCACCGCCAGCAGGGAAAGACCGTCACCAGCTTCATCAACGGCTCGCGGCGGCTCTACGACTTCGTCCACGACAATGCCAGCGTGGAGTTCCGCGAGTGCAGCTACGTGAACGACACGGCGGTCATCCGGAAACACCCGAAGGTCACGGCGATCAACTCCTGCATTGAGGTGGACCTCACCGGGCAGGTGGTCTCCGACTCCATCGGCGAGCGCATCTTCTCCGGCGTCGGTGGTCAGATGGACTTCATCCGCGGCGCCACGCTCTCGGAGGGCGGCAAGGCGATCCTCGCGCTCCCGAGCCAGACTTCGCGTGCGGAGTCCCGCATCGTGCCCCACATCAAGGCGGGGGGCGGGGTGGTCACGACGCGCGCGCATGTGCGCTACGTGGTGACAGAGTTCGGGGTCGCCGACCTCTACGGCAAGACGCTCCGGCAGCGCGCGGCGGCGCTCATCGCCATCGCGCACCCGAACCACCGCGAGCACCTCGAAGCGGCGGCGCACCAGCGGTTCCATACCTGATACCGTCCGTGTTTCACGAGGATCGTTCACCGGACGCGGCGACGCGGAGCGAAGCGACCGCCCGTCCATGACGGCGGCCGGCCGCGTAGGCGGACCCAGTGCGGACGCTCGCTGTTTCCGCGGCCACAACGGTGCGACTCGCGACGACGGGAGTCCCGCCCCCCCGGGGCGCCGCGTCCTCGCCGGGCGAGCGGTGTTCACGGCCGTTTGGTACGAGGCAGCGCGGGAGCGTGCCCGGCGTGCCCTTCTCGCCCCGGCGGTTCCTCGACCGCCGACGTCGGCCGGGGGAAGGTCGGTGGGGAACCACCAGCCCCTTCGCACCTGCGAGGGCGTGAAGCACCGCGGCGCCGCCCACCGCCTACGGAGGGCCGAAACGGTCCAGCGGTTGGAGGTAACCGAAGCCGTGGCCCAGGTCGGCGACCGCGGAGCAGAGGACCGTCCCATCGGCGGAAATACGCCGGATTTCGCCAGAGGTGCCCAGCGCGAGCAGGCGCGAGCCGTCCTCGAGGGTGTGGACGTCCCCTAGGATATACACGAATGTATCAGGTTCGTAGACCCCGCTCAGCGAGGCGGTGAGCGCGGCCTCATCGACGGCGAGGTCGAGGACGCGGGAGTACGGTCGGGTGGCGTCGCCGTTGTCGAAGACGAGCATGTGCCCGTCCCGGTACTCGAACTGGTGGGAGACCCGGAAGCGGCCGGCGGGATCGTCGAAGGTGAAGGTGTTGACGGAGCCGCTCAAGGCCCAGTCGAGGGTGCCGGTCGGGCGATCGATCTTGAGGATGGACCCGAAGTTGCGCAGCGAGAGGTACCACGCGTCGGCCGACTCGTCGTAGTCCAGGGCGTTGGCGTGCGTCCAGTCGCTCAGGGAGTCGTCCTCGCGGGTGGTCGTGCGCGGGTCCAGCGTCTCGAAGGCGTTCCACACCTCGCGGGAGCCCGAGCCGTCAGCGGTGACCTCCACCAGCGCATTGCCGATCACGGGGGCGCCGTCGATGTCTGCCTGGTTGAGCACAATCGCGGCGAAGGACCCGTCCGGGAGCTCGAGGAAGTCGTGGCTGAGGTACGGCACCGGGATGTTCACCACCGGGCCGCCGTCCAGCGGGACCCGCACGAGGTGGCCGTCGGCGGCCTCGCTCAGCTCGTTGTGGGTGTCGTGCATCGCGTTGTAGAAGATGGCCGTGCCATCTCGGGAGAGCCACGCGCGGGTGGTCGCGAAGTCTTCGGTTTCGCGGTGCCACCACACGATGTTGCCCTCGGCGTCGAGCACGATGGGGCCCCACGTGGTCCCCGCGGTGCTGGCGAGGACGAACGGCGCACCCAGATCGGCGGTGCCGGTGACAGTGAGCCGGGCCAGCTCGGGGTCGAGGGCGCCGGTCTCGAGGGTGAATTCGGCGGTCGATCCGTCCTCGGTGACGACGCGAGCGTCGTACTCGGTCTCCGCGCGCAGCCCGAGCACCACCCGTTCGTGCTCCCGGCCGGGCTCAGCCTCCTCCGCCAGGACGACCTCGCCTGGACCCTCCAGCCCGTATTCGAGGTGGGAGCGGACGGCCTCGGGGGTGGTCCACCGTACGGTGACGACGGTGGGGACGTCCTCGTGGACCTCCGTCGAAACTTCGATTCGGGCGGCACTCTCCCCCGTCGGGCCCGAGTCACAGGCCACCAGCGTGCCGACGAACCCGGCCCCGAAGCATCGAGACATCCACCGCATGCCCCCCTCTAAGGTGACCGCTGCGGTTCGGCACCGCGTGCGCCCGCACGGAGGTCTGTGGATGGCCGACCCTGCGTTGCCGGGGCATGTTTCGCGGCCACCCCGCGGAGTCCCTTGCCCGTACGCCCCGAGATCGCCGACCGCTATGAAGCCCTCGACGGCAAGCCTGCCGACCTCACGTGGGAGGGGATCGACACCTTCGCGGCCGAGATGAAGCAGAAGCACGGCGCGCGCTCGCTGGAGTACGCCCACGCGCTGGCCCTCTACGGCCGCAAGGCCCGGTGGACGCGCACGGAGGCCGTCCGGGGGCGTAAGTCCCTGGAAGAAGCCCTGGAGATCGTGGGCACCGACCTGCGCATGGCGAACCAGGTGTGGTGGCGGCAGCTCCTGTCCCTGCTCGTCCATTCCCTGGGGGAAGGGGAGCTCGCCATCCGCTACGCCGGTGAGATGCTGGATTGGGCGGTGAAGGCAGGGTATTCGGGGGAGTCGATGCGCGGCTACCGGGCGAACGTCGCCGCGCTCGCGGCGTGGAAGGAGCGGGCGCCGGTGGTGCTGGAGGGGCTCCGGCCGCTCTGGGCGGAGCTCACCGAGTCGCAGCGCAGCACGAACACCGCGCTCCTTCGCGAGATCGCCACCGATCGGAAGGACCTCGAAGATGAAGAGCGGGTGCTGCTGCGCGCCGTGTCCAGCGACGCGGACGGGGTGATGAAGGCGCTCTCGACCCGCGGCGGCACCGCAGACAAGGCGGCGTTGGCCGCGGCGCTCGCCGAGCTCGACCAGCTCACGGGCCTTCAAGGGGTGAAGCTCCAGGTTCACCGGCTCGTCGCCCAGCTCCGCGTGCGCGAGGCGAGGCACGAGGCCGGGCTCCCGGTCCCCGAGGGCGTGTATCACATGGCGTTCATGGGGCCGCCGGGCACCGGGAAGACCACGGTCGCCCGCCTCCTCGGCCGCATCTTCCGCGCCCTCGGAATCCTCCCCACCGACAAGCTCATCGAGACCGACCGCAGCGGACTGGTCGCGCAGTACGTCGGGCAGACCGCGCCCAAGGTGAACGCCAAGGTGGACGAGGCGATCGGCGGGGTGCTCTTCGTGGACGAAGCCTACGCGCTCGCGCCGACGTCCGGCAATGACTTCGGTCACGAGGCGATCGCGACCCTGCTCAAGCGGATGGAGGACGACCGCAAGCGCCTGGTGGTGGTGCTCGCCGGGTACGCCGAGGAGATGCAGAAGCTCCTCGACACCAATCCCGGCTTGCGCAGCCGAGTGCCGACGGTGATCGACTTCCGGGGCTACGCAGCGAGCGAGCTCAACGCGATCCTGGTGGCGATGTTCCGCCAGCAAGGTTTCGAGCTCACACCGGCCGCGGCGGTGCGCGCCCGCGAGCTCTGCGAGCTGCTCCGCGCCGGCGCCGACGAACGTTCGTTCGGCAACGCCCGCGAGGTGCGCAACGTGGTGGACGACACCCTCGGCGCCCTCTCCGTGCGCCTCGCCGCCCGGATGGACGCGGGCGCCACCCTGAGCTCGACCGATCTCAAGCGGGTGGAGGTGCAGGACGTCACCTGGTCGGAGCTGGGGAACCCGGCGCTCGACACCCTCGCCCCCGACCACGCGGAGGTGGTGGCGGTGCACGAGGCGGGGCACGCGCTGGTTCGGCAGGTCGTGGGCGCGCCGCCGCCGGTTCTGGTCACCATCGTGCCGAGCGGCCGGGCGCTCGGGCGCACGTTCTTCGCGGCCGACGAGCGCCCGATCCTCCAGCGACGGGACCTGATCGCCATGGCCGCTTCAGCGCTGGGCGGGAGGGCGGCGGAGGAGGAGGTCTACGGGTCGCCGTCCGCTGGCGCGATCGGCGACCTCGGCATGGCCGAGCGCATCCTCCTTCACGCGCTGAAGGCGGGACTCTCCGAGGACAGCTCGGACAAGGCGCTCAGCGAGTACGTGCTCAGCGGCGCGAGCTCCTCCGACATCCGCACGATGAGCGGCCAGGCCCGCAAGGAAGTGGCGGAGATGCTGGCGGAGGCGTGGGTCCTGGCCCGGGACGCCGTGCGCACGCACCGCCTCGCCCTCGACGTGCTCACCGACGCCCTCCTGGTGCAGAAGGTCGTGGAGGGCGCAGCGCTCCGCAAGCTCCTCCCCCGGGCGCCGGTGCAGGAGCCGGCGCGGAGGCGCTGATACGGTCCGTGCTTGATGAGGTTCGTTCACACGTCGCGGCGCCGGGAACCCCGCCCCCACGGCGCCGCGTCCTCGCCGGGCGAGCGGTGGTCACGGCCGGTCGGGATGAGAGGCGAGCTCAGAAGCTCAGCTGCGTCTAGAGCGTGCCGGTGATCCCCTCCGGCGCCACCGCAAGGTCCCCGAGCTGGGTGATGGCGACCTCCGCCTTCACATTGGCAGTATGCCGTTTGATCCAGGTGTTCACCCCGAACTTGTAGGCGCGGGAATCGGCGGCCTCGGCGTCGGAGGCGAAGGTCTCGGCGCTCACCACCGGCTCCACGAGGCCGATGCGGTAGCCGAGCTCCACCCAGCCGCCGGTCCCGGAGGTCGCGGCGCCTTCGCCGGCCGCGTAGTGCACCACGGCGGCCTGGGCGATGAGCTCCTGGTTCTTCCCGATCGGCACGTCGGCGAAAACATCCCCGTTGAGGCCCACCCACGGCGCGAGATCGGCGCCCGAGCCGACCGCGTCGGGCTGGACGATCCCGCTCGCGCCGATGGAGAGCATGGGCTTGTCTGCGAAGTAGATCCCGCCCAGGTACATCCGGTCTTCCACGCCGAGGACGTTCACGCGGAGCTGGCCGGCGAGGCGGGGCGCGTCCTTGGGGTTGGTGGTGCCCTGGTCCGTGTCGGGGATCGCTGGCCCACCCTCGAGGCCATTGAAGACCCCCACCCGATAGTGGAGGCGATCCTTGAACGCGAGCCCGCGGAGCTGGAAGCCCACGTCCCGCCAGGTCTGGGTGGTGTTCAGCGGATAGAGCAGCTCGGCGCTGTGGTAGTCGAGTGTGCCGAGGGTGCCGGCCGACTGCATCCCGTGGTGGCCGAACGGCAGGAGGATGAGCCCGGTGTCCACCGTGAGCTCACGGGCCACCTTCGCCGAGACCAGGGCGTCTTGCACCAGGATCCGCCCCGTCCAGTCGCCGCCCTTGCCGAGGTTGGGGCTGTCGGTCACGAAGGTGAACGCCCAGTGTTTGCCGAGGGTGCCGTTGACCACGAGGCGGGCGCGGCGCACGAACAGGTCGAGGCCCGCGGACGTGCCGTCGGGCGCGCCAGCCTCGGTGACGACCGCCTGGGTCTGCACGAGGCCCCCGACGTCGAGGCTGGCGTCGTCGCCCACTGGGATGGGCACCGCGAAGGCCGGCTGCGAGACGAGGAGCGCGGAGAGGATGAGCATCGGGCCTCCGACGGGCTGCGTTCCCATCGGGCGGCGCGGGGAGGTCCTTGAGTCAGTTACGGCGGAGTAGGCCGGCTATCCACAGAAGTATGGAGGGCGCGGGCGCGGTGGTTCAGCGTGATTCACCCGCCGGCGCGTGGTTCGCGACACATGTATCATCGATGTATCACTCGCCCGTCGCGGCGTCCGCCGCCGGGGGATCGTCCGCCCTCAGCCGCGCTCGACCCAGTCGAGGATGCGGGACATGTCCGCCCACCGGGTCTGCTTCCCATCGGCGCCGAGGAGCGTGATCGCGAGGTGGCGTCCCGCTTCGGTGCGCACCACCGTCGTGAAGTTGTACCGCGCGGTATCCGTGTAGCCCGTCTTCGCCGCCACGATCTCGAGGTCGTCTCGGCCAACGAGGTGGTCGGTGGAATTCAGGCGACGCACGTAGGCCCGGTTGCTCCGCCAGAGGTCCCAGAACGGGGCGCTGGCCACCGGCTGGAGCAACGGGTGGTTGGCCACGGCCACGGTGGCCTTCGCGATGTCGCGCGCGGTGGAGAGGTTCTCGTCTTCGAGGCCGGACGGGTCGACCCAGCTGGAGCGGGTCATGCCCAGCTCCACGCTCACGCGGTTCATGCGGCCCACAAACTCGTCGAGGTGCATGCCGGCCGCGGCGGCCATGCTCAGGGCGGCGCGGTTGTCGCTCGCCACGAGGGCGGCCCCGAGCACGTCCCAGCCGGTGGTGCAGTCGCCGGTGGAGAGGCGGGAGGTGGCGCCGCTGCGGGTGGGGTACTGCTCGGCGCCGATGCAGAATTCGCGGGTGAGATCGGGGTTGGTGCTCGCGAGGGCGAGGCTGCTCACCAGCTTGGTGATGCTGGCGACCGGCCGCGGCACGTCGGGGTTCTTCTCGTAGAGGACCACGCCCGCGTCGAGATCGTAGACGAAGGCGCTGCGGCTGCGCACCGAGGGGCCGCTGGTGGGGCCGTCCTGGTCCATCTCGCCGAGGGCGAGCACCTCGGCGTCGGCCGGGTACCAGGCGGGGGCGACGAATTCGGAGGGCGGAACGACGGCCAGCTCGGCGTCGGCCTCGCCGGGGGTGCGGTAGCCGTAGGCGGGACCGGCGGAGCCGGCGGGTGGAACCGGGGCGTAGGTCGCCTCTTCTTCGGGCTCGGAGGGGCGGTAGCCGGTGTCCCCGGGGGTGACGGCCTTGGCGGCGAGGAGCGGGCTGGTGACCCAGAGGGCGAGCACGGCGATGCTCCCGGTCCACAGGGTCGCCGCCGCACGCATGGCCAACTTCATCACCGCCTCCGCCGAAGAGCAGCCATTAGATCAAGGAATCGTTGACGTGTCAAGGGCACGCGACGACTTTCCGACCGTCGAGTCGAGACTGTACCGTGAGTTGGACGGAAGGGGCAAGTTCGATCGGCGGAGTTTCGGGTTTGGGCGGGGTCCGCGACCGGCGGGGGTTTTTTGGGGGATGCAGGGTCCGGGCGCGGGCGGGCGCCGCCGGGTGCTCCCGCACCCCGGGGTCGGGTCCGCTCGTCGCGCGAGGCGCGGCGGGGGCGGGGGATTGGGGACCGGTGCTTGCGACGTCGGGCCGCCGGGTGTAGGCTCGTGAAGTCCAGATTCGCGGAGGTCGGGAATGAAGCTGCTCCTCGCCTCCCTCCTCGGGCTCACCGCCTGCGGCTCGCCCACGGCGGATTCGCCTACGGAAGATTCGCTCGACGGGGGCGACTCGGCGCGTCCGGTCGTCGGGGACTCGGTCGACAGCGCCGATTCGGCCCCGCCGTGCACCGACGACGACGCGGACGGGTGGTGCGCGCCGGACGACTGCGCCGACGCCAGGCCCTACGTGTACCCGGGCGCCGTCGAGCTCTGCAACGGCGTCGACGACAACTGTGACGGCGCCGTGGACGAGGGGGTGACCAAGGTTTTCTACCGGGACGACGACGGCGACGGGTACGGCGCCTCGACGGCCGCGCCCCCCGCGTGCAGCGTGCCCAATGGCTACGCCTCGGTCGGGGGGGACTGCGAAGACGGGAACCCGACCGCGCATCCGGGCGGCACCGAGGTGTGCGACCTCAGCGACAACGACTGCGACGGGATCATCGACGAAGGCAACTGGCCGCGGTGGTACCTGGACGTCGACGGCGACGGCTACGGGGACCCGCTCCTCCACTCCTGTACCCACGACGCCCACTACGTCGTCGACGGGACCGACTGCCAGGACCTCGACGACTCGATCCACCCGGGCGCCGAGGAGCGGTGCGACGGCTGGGACGATGACTGCGACGGAGTCGTGGACCCGACGGACGTCGACGCCGACGCGGATGGGCAGCCGATCTGCGCGGGCGACTGCGACGACGGCCAGGTGCGGGTGGCCGCGGGCGCCCCCGAGCTCTGCGGCGACGGCCTCGACAACGACTGCGACGGCACGACGGATCTGGTCTGCGTCGACGACCACTGCGACTGGACTGTTCCGTCGCAGGTGGCCACGATCCGCCGCGCGATCGTCTCGGCGCAGGACGGCGACACGGTCTGTGTGGAGCCGGGGACCTACGACGAGTACGTGGTGTTCGACGGCAAGGCCATCACGCTCGTGGGGTCGGGGGGCTCCGCCGCGACGGTGCTCGCTCCGGGCACCGATCGAGGGGCGGTGACCTTCTCGGCCGGCGAAGGGCGCGGGTCGGTCCTGGAGGGCTTCACCATCGAGGGGGGAAGCCACGTGGACATCGTGGGCGCGTCGCCGACGCTGGTCGACGTCGTGGTGCAGGACACCTTCGACGGCTCGTGGAACGGAGCCATCACCTCCAGAGGAGGGAGCCCTGCCTTCTGGGATGTCATCGTGCGCAACGCGTCCGTGTCGGTGGGCCCGAAGTCCGAAGGGGATGGGGGCGGCTTCAACTTCCGGGGGGGCTCCGCGCTCCTCGACCACGTGGTCGTCGAGGACTGCTACGCGGGCGGCGGTGGAGCGGGGATCCAGGCGTGGAGCGCGGCGCTCAGCCTGACGGACGTGGTCCTGCGTGGGAACTATGCGGCGGGCAACTGGGGTGTCGGAGGCGGCATCTCCACCGTGACCACCACGTTGCGGATGAAGAACGTCGCGGTCGTCGACAACTTCTCCTCCATGGGCTGGGACTCGGTACCCGGCGGCGGCATCGTTTTGGACTCCTCGATCCTCTCGGCCACCAACGCGACGATCTGCGACAACACGGGCTACCTCGGCGGGGAGGGGCTGCGCGCGGACGACTCCGTCGCGGTGTTGACCAACGCCCTCGTGTGCGCGACCGTCGGGTCCACCACCGGTCGGGGCCACGCGGGTGTCGAAGCCGAGTCGAGCGCCGTCCGCTTCCGCTACTCCGATGTCTGGGGCAACGCCCCCGCCGACTTCTGGGGCCTGTCCGACCCCACGGGCGCCCATGGCAACGTGTCGGTCGACCCCGTCGTCGTCGACTCCGACTACCACCTTGACCCGACGTCTCCGCTCGTCGATGCTGGAGATCCGCGCATCCTCGACGCGGACGGATCACGGGCGGACATCGGGGCGTACGGCGGCCCGGGAGCGTGGTGAGGGTCCGAGTCGGCGGCCGGACAGTGGTGATCGCGGGAAGCGCCCCGGCGGCGCCGCGACAGGGATCGGAGGGAGGCCCTCGGGGCCGACCGGAGAGCCCGGTGCCCGCCGGCCCGGCCGGCGGGCAGTCGCCGTGATCGGGTTCGTCACCTGAGGCCCAATGTGACATCCGTGCGTCAAATGAAGGCTCCGGCGCCGAGCGTGTGACAGCCGCCGGGCTGCCGGTGACGTCAATGGGGCGCGAGCGCGGGCGGGACGCAACGATGAAGCCGACAATCCGTTCAACTCGTCGTAGCAATCGTCACCGGAGGCGCGGGACCGTCACTGACATGGATCGGCGAAGCCCCGGAAACGTCGCCCGCCTTCGTCTTGGGCCGGAGTAAATCAGCGTCGCCAACCAAGACCCTAGACTCTACTCCAGCGGAGGCTCTCGTGACTCAGCTCGCTCCTCGTGTGTTCGGGGCCCTGTCGCTCCTGACGGCGCTCGCCGTCAGCGGCGCGGCGCACGCCGACACCCCCGATTGTGACAGCATCTCCGGCGGTGCCCCCATCATCTACGGCGCGGGCGCCACCGGCCCCCGTGACCTCATCGGTGAGATGGCGATCGTCCTCGCCAACGCCGACGATCCGGTCTTCGTCGTCTACCAGGACCAGGGCGCCTGCACCGGGCCGTACGCGATGGTGGGGCTCGCCTCGCCCACGCTCACCGGCTCCGCGAACTACTGGGACCCCACCAGCGGCGCCAAGACCGCCTGCAACCTCCCCCTCGAAGGGGTGTCGGTGGACTTCGCCTTCACCGACGTGAAGGCCGAGAACTGCCCGCTCATCGACTACGACGACAGCCTCCTCAGCGACCTGGTCGAGGTGCAGGGCGCGGTGAATCCCGCGGCCGCCCTCGTGCCGGTCGGCTCCACCCAGCAGGTGATCAGCGCGGAGGCGTTCTACCTGCTCTACGGCTTCGGCGCGACCGCCGGCATCGAGCCCTGGACCAAGGACGACGCGACCTACTTCCAGCGCCGCAACGAAGACTCGGGCACCCAGCTGATGTTCTCGCTGGCCTCCAGCCTCCCGACGAACAAGTACATCGGCACCGACGCGGGCGGCGGTTCCACCCTGGTGAACAACCTCGCCGCGCTCACCGATCCCGAAGCGGGCATCGGCTTCGCCACCGCCTCCACGGCGGATGGTCACCGTGACGTGGTCCGCAACCTCGCCTGGCAGGCCCCGGGGCAGGACGTGGGCTACTGGCCCGACTCCGACGCCACGACGTTTGACAAGGCGAACGTCCGCAGCGGCCAGTACGCCGTGTGGGCCAACGTCGACTTCTACGCGTACGAAGGCTCCGGCGCGGGCACGTACGCGGACCCCGATGTGAAGGTGCTCGGCGACTACTTCGGCGGGGTCGCCCAGCCCGCCGGCGCGAGTGAGACCATCACCGAGGCCGCGACGAAGAAGAAGCTGGTCCCGATGTGCGCCATGCACGTGGCCCGCGACCTCGACCTCGGCCCGACCTACGCCTCGGAGCCGGCCGAGCCGTGCGACTGCTACTTCGACTACACGAACACGGGCGGCACGACGTGCCAGTCCTGCGACGATGCCAACCCCTGCTCCGGGAGCGATGTCTGTCGCCTCGGCTTCTGTGAGGCTCACTGAGATGCGCACCTCCCTCTTCATCACCCTCGCCGCGCTCTCCTTCGTCGCCTGCAAGGACGAGGGCACGGACCCTGACACCAGCGGGTCGGACGACACCGACACCGGGGTCGACACCGACACGGACACCGCCGACACCGACACCTCCGACACGGACACCGCCGACACCGGCGACACGGCCGAAGAGTGCTGGGTGGCGTGGGACGAAGGCACCTGCTGGGACTGCGCGCTGCCGACCTCCGCGGAAGGCGACTCGTTGAAGTTCTACAACCAGTGCTCCAACGCCAGCTATGTGAAGTTCGACAACGCGACGCGCATCCCGTCGAGCACCTGGGTGCCCGGCACGGACCTCCCCCCCGTCTAACCCCTCGCGGCTCGCGGATCCACGGACTTTCCCGTCCTGGATCCGCGGGCCCTGCGTCTTCGGACGCTCGTCATACGCCGGCTTTCATGCTGGCACGCCAGTTGCGAACGACGCTCCCGCTGCGCCGTACCCCGCTCCCCCAACCCTGGACGACCCGCCGTGCACCTCCCCCGACCCTGGCGCAAGTTCGCTCCCCTGACTGTGACGCTCGTCGCGCTCTCGGTGTCGGCGCCCGCGCGGGCCGGTGACGACGAGGAGATGGAGATCGACGCGGCCCCCTCTACGGTGACAACGCCGCCTCCGACGCCGCCTGCGCCTCCTCCTCCTGCGCCGACTCCGGCCCCGCCCGCCCCGACGACGCCGCCCGCGACGCCCGCTCCGGCCGCGCCCTCGGCGCCGGTGCCGCCTGCAGCTCCGGCCACGCCCGCCCCCGCGCCGACGGCTCCGGCCACGCCCGCTTCGGCCACGCCCGCCGTCGAGCCCGCCGCCAAGGTCGGCTCTGCCGCGTGGCTCGGCGCCCTGGACCTGAAGGTCTCCGGCTACGCACAGGTCCAGTACTTCTCCTCTGAGCAGAGTGAAGACGAGGTGGACGTGGACGGCGATCCGCTGAACCAGGACCGCTTCCTGGTCCGCCGGGCTCGCCTGAAGGTGGAGCGTTCTTTCCACTTCGCCCGCGCGACCATGGAGATCGACGCCAACACCGTCCGCGGCCCCGCGCTCGACCTCCGGCACGCGGAGCTTGCGCTCTTCGTTCCGGGCAAGGACGACCGGCCCTCGCCCGCGCAGCTCCTCGTGGGCCTCAGCGACGTCCCGTTCGGGGCGGAGCTCACCGAGGGCAGCCGCTCGCGGGTGTTCATGGAGCGCTCGCTGGCCTCCCGGGCGTTCTTCGCCGGAGAGCCGGACGTGGGCGCTCAGTTGGGGGGCGCGCTTGGGCCGCTCCGCTACGCGGTCGCCGCCACCAACGGCCAGCCGGTGAGCGACAACCCCTCCACCAGCACGCTGCCGCTCGCCTCCGAGCCGACGTTCGTTGGTCGCCTCGGCGCCGACTTCGGGAAGGAGGAGGCGGTGAAGTTCGCGGGCGGTGTCTCGTTCCTGCAGGGCACCGGTCTGCACGAGGGAACCCCCGCCACCAAGTCGCAGCTCGCCTGGTCGGACAGCAACCAGGACGGGTTCGTCACCCTCGACGAGCTGAGCACCGTCATCGGCCAGGCCGCGACGAGCTCCACGACGTTCACCCGCTGGGCGGTGGGCGGCGACCTGAGTGTCGCCTTCCACACGCCGCTGGGCTGGAGCCGGGTCTACGGCGAGGCCACCATGGCCACGAACCTGGATCGCAACTGGTTCACCGCCGATCCGGTGAGCACCGGCTACGACGTCCGGGAGTTCGGCTGGAACGCGGGCGCCACGCAAGAGGTCACCCCCTGGGCGCTCGTCGGCTTCCGCGTCGACAGCTACGACCCCTCGAGTGACCTCTTCGATGCGCGGCGTGGCGAGTTCATCCCGCTGGACACGTCGGTGCTCACCCTCTCGCCCATCGCCGGCGCCCGCCTGCCGGGCTTCGGCCGGCTGATGGTGCAGTACGACTATGTGTCGGACCACCTGTCGCGCGACGTGACCGGCGCCCCGGTGGACCTCGCGAACGACCAGTGGACCGTCCGCCTCCAGGGGGAGTTCTGATGACGCCCGCCGTGCTGCTCCTCGCGTTCGCAGCGTGTGAACCATCTACGGAATATTCCGCGGGTCGCGGCGAGGCGATCCAGGTGCGGGGCGCCACGTTCAAGTCCGGCGAGCTCCCGGTGGACGACGGCGCGACGGCGCCGACGATCGTGTCCGCGGCCGGCAAGACCTACATCGTGACCCAGGGCGTCGGGAACATCGGCTACAGCGGCCTCGCTTCTCCGGAAGCGTTCAGCGTGGCCGTGGCCGCGACGGACATCAGCGACGGCTACTGGGTGATGCCGGTCCAGGGGCCCGACGTGACCCAGGACAACGCGCTCATCTTCAAGGTGACCGTGGACTTCCTCCCGGAGGTTCCGTATGGGCTGCAGACCCTGCGCTTCGTGGCGTTCGACGAGGAGGGTCACCCCGGACCGGAGTACGACAGCCCCATCTGTGTGCTCCCCGACTACTCGGAGAACAACCTCGCCGCGTGTAGCGACGAAGTGACCCCGCAGAACGCCGTGATCTCGTTGCGTTGGGATACGCCGGTGGACCTCGACCTCGTCGTGGTGACCCCGAGCGGAAAGGTCGTCCGCTACGACGCCCCCACGACGGGCGACGTGGACGGCAGCGAGGTCCCCAAGGAGGTGGTAAAGGACGCCACCACCGGCCGCCTCTCCCGCGACTCCAACGCGGACTGCACGATCGACGCGATGAACCTCGAGTCGCTCATCTTCCCCGGCGAGCCGCCGGCCGGCGACTACCAGGTGTACGCCGATCTCCACGACCCCTGCGGCCAGTCGTATGTGAACTTCTCCCTCGCTGAGTACGTCCGCACCGACGCCGACGATGGCACCCACCCCGTGGAGACCACTCTCCTCGGCGGCGGGGAGCTCGTCGCCGATCAGGCCGACGGCGGCGAGTCCCTCGGAACCTTCCTCACCACGGTCACCCTCCCATGAACATCGTCGACGCGCTCCTCAAGGTCGCCCTCCTCGGCAGCTCCTGGGTGCTGTGGCTGCTCCTCGCCCTCTCGGTCATCTCGCTCGGCGTGGTTGCGGAGCGGGTGTACTTCTTCTGGCGCAACGGCCGCGGGGGCGGCGACGCCCTTCGGGAGAAGGTGCTCGGCGCCTTGCGCGCCAACCATCCCGACCAGGCCGAGACCCTTTTGCGTGACAGTCAAACGGTGGAGGGCGGCGTCGTCGCCCGGGCCATGGCGTTCCGTGAAGGCGGCGCCAGCGCGTTCGCCGACGCGCTGGAGTCCGAGCTGTCCCGGGTGCGCGGCGACATCGAGACGGGGACGAACTTCCTGGGCACCATCGGAAACAACTCCCCGTTCATCGGGCTGTTCGGGACGGTCATCGGCGTCATCGTGGCCTTCCACAACCTGGGCACCGCCGCCGCGCGGGCCGGCGCGATGGGCGAGGTCATGAGCGGCATCGCCGAAGCGCTCATCGCCACCGGCGTTGGCATCTTCGTCGCGCTCCCGGCGGTCATCGCCTACAACCTGGTGCAGGCCAAGATCGGAAAGATCGAGGCGGATGTCTCCTCCCTTGGCAAGCTGGTCTCGGCGTGGATCGAGACCCACGAGCGCGGCGCGGTGATCCGCGTCCACGGGGAAGTGCACGCGCCTGTGGCCGCCGACTCCAACGCCGCCCTCTCCACCACCCCTGAGCAGGCGGGCTGAGCCATGGCCGGTACCACCTCCTCCGGCGGGAAGAAGCGCGGCGGGATCACCGGGATCAACGTGACCCCGATGGTCGACATCATGCTCGTGCTGCTGGTCATCATGATGGTGTCGGCGAACTTCATCGTGTCGCAGACCATGAACGTGGACCTGCCGAAGGCCGCCAACGGCGACCGCGCGCAGCCGTCCGTGGCGATCGTCTCCATCAAGGAAGACGGGTCGTATGGGTGGAACGACACGCCGCTCTCCGACGACGACCTCACCAAGAAGCTGGAAGGCGCCCACACCGACAATCCGGACGTGAACGTCGTCGTCAGCGGGGACACCAAGGCCCAACACGGCCGGGTTGTCCGCGTTCTCGACCTCGCGAAGGCCGCCGGGATCACCCACTTCGCCATCGCCGTCGAGCGCGGGGAGTAGCCGACCATGGCGCTGCGCCCGATGCATTGGGTCTACGTCGGGAGCTTCGCCTTCCACGCCGTGGGTGCCCTGGTGCTCAACGCGGTGAAGACCCCGCCGCCTCCCGACGTGCAGATCGTCGAGATGCAGACCTTTGAGCAGCCGAAGAAGGAGAAGCCGAAGCCGCCGGAGCCCAAGCCCGAGCCCCCGGCCGCCAAGGCGCCGCCGCGTCCGGCCGCCGCGCCGCCGCCCGAGGCCGCTCCCGAGGCGCCCCCCCCGGCGCCGGACTTCGGCTTCGCGATGGGCTCGGCGGACAGCGCGGGCGGCATCGCGGTCGGGGCGCCGGTCAAGGCGGCCGAGCCCGTTCGCCAGACCGTCAAGAAGCTCACCGCCAAGGCGCCGGAGCCCGAGTCCGGCTGCACCGAGGCCGAGGTGAAGGCCAAGGCCACCAACATGCCGCGCCCCGCCTACACCGACGAAGCCCGCGCCGCCGGCATCGAGGGCAAGGTGCGGGTGGAGCTGCACCTCGACGCCGCCGGGCAGGTCGTGGACGCCAAGGTCATCGAGGGCCTCGGCAACGGGCTCGACGAGAACGCGGTCGCCGCGCTCAAGGGCGCGAGCTTCACTCCGGCCACCCGTTGCGGGGTGCCTTCGCCGTCCACCTTCACCGTCGCCGTCCGGTTCACCCTCTGATGCGTGCGCACCCCGTCCTTCGCCCCGCAGCCCGCGGTGGCGCGGCCCTTGCCCTGCTCTGCGGGCTCGCGGCGTCGCCGATCGCGGTCGCCGCTCCGGCTGCCCCGCCCCCCGCCGGTCCCCAGCTCACCAAGCCCCCCGCGCTGGTCACCTTCGTGGAAGCGCCGTTCCCGCCGGAAGAGACCGGTCACACCGGCTCGGTGGTGCTCGCGGTCACGATCCGCGCCGACGGCACCGTCGAGGACGCCGTGGTGCAGGAGACGGCCGGCGCGGCGTTCGACGCCGCTGCGGTCGCCGCGGCGAAACAGTTCGTGTTCAGCCCGGCCGAGGTGGACGGCAAGCCGTCGCGTATCCGCATCCTTTACCGGTACGACTTCGTGGAGCGCGCGGCCGTGCCCACCACCGCGATCTACAGCGGCGTGGTGAAGGACCGGTTCGCGCACACGCCCATCGCGGGCGTGACCGTGTCCCTGGCCGACGGCCGCAGCGCCGTCACCGACGCCGACGGCCACTTCGAGTTCCCCGACGTCGCGCCGGGTCCGTTGGCGGTCACGCTCCAGGGCGAGCGGCTCACGGCCCTCTCCACCGAAGAGACGTTCGTGGCCGGTGAACGCCTGGACACGGTCTACGAGGTGGAGCTGGCGGAGGAGGGCGAAGAAGCGGACGACATGGAGATCCTCGTCTCCGCGCCGGCGCTCAAGCGGCAGGCGATCTCCACGGAGATTCCGGCGGACGAAGCGCGGAAGGTGCCGGGAACCCAGGGTGATGTGCTCCGCGTCGTCGAGAACCTGCCGGGCGTGGCTCGCGCTTCACTCGGCACGGGCGCGCTGGTGGTCTGGGGCGCCGCCCCCGGCGACACCGGCGTGTACCTTGACGGGGTGCCGGTGCCGCGGCTGTACCACGACGGCGGCTTGCGGTCGGTCGTCGGCCCGGACTTCGTGAAGAGCGTGGAGCTGGTGCCGGGCGGCTACGGCGCCGCCTATGGCCGCGGCCTCGGCGGCCTGGTCTCCGGGAGCACCAACCGCTTCGACGACGGGCTCCACGGCTCGGTGAGCGCGGACCTGTACGACGCCGCGGGCTCCATCCACGGCCCGATCTCCAAGACGGTGAACCTGGGGATCGCCGGGCGCTACGGCTACGCCGGCCCGCTCCTCGCTGCGTTCGCCCCGGAGGTCGAGGACTACTTCCCGATCCCCCACTACGCGGACGCCCAGGCGCGGGTCGGGCTCGACCTCGGCCCCGGTGAGACCCTGGACGTGACCGCGCTGGTGTCCACGGACCAGACGTCGTCCACCGCGCCCAGCGAAGACCCGGCGCGTACGGCGACGGAGAAGAAGTCGCTCCAGTTCCAGCGGATATACGCGCGTTATGCCCATGATCTCGGGGACGGGAGCACCGTGGCCGCCACGGTGTTCGCGGGCGCGGATCAGGACAGCCAGTCGGCGAGCTACGGCGCGATCGCCACCACGGTGGACACGGCTGCGACGCTGGCCGGGCTCCGCGCCAACTACCGCGCCCGCGCATTGACCTGGCTGAACCTCGAAGGCGGCGTGGACGCGTTGGTGGCCGGCGCCGACGTGACCCGCACCGGCTCCCTCGGCCTCCCTGCCCGCGAAGGCGACACCCGGGTTTTCGGCCAGCCCCCGCCCGACCAGATCTCCGCCGACGCCTGGTCGGTGATGACGGTCGACGTGGCGCCCTACGCCGAGGCGGACGTCAGCCTGTTCAAGGACACGCTTCACCTCGTCCCCGGGCTCCGCCTCGACCCCTACGCGCGGAGCGTGAGCCGCGCGCTCCCCCAGGTCGGCATCAGCCCGACCTACGGGCTCTTCCTCGCGGACTTCCGCGCCGAACCTCGCCTGGCCATCCGGTGGGCGCCCTCCGAGGTCGGCTACCTCACCGCCGCCTACGGCGAGTACGGGGCCCAGCCGGCGCCGACGGACCTGTCCGCGTCCTTCGGGAACCCCTCCCTCCCGGCCACGGCCGGCACGCACTACGTCTTCGGCGGCGGCCTCAAGCCGATCCCGACCTTGTCCGCCGAGGTGACCGGGTTCTACACCACCTCCGAGGACCTCGCGATGCGCAGCACCGCCGAGCAGCCGAAGGCGGGCGAGGCCCTGGTCGCGAGCGGCAGCGGGCGCACCTACGGCGTGCAGTCGATGATCCGCCTGGAGGCGACGGCCGGGTTCACCGGCTGGGTGAGCTACACGCTGGCCTGGAGCGAGCGGAAGGACACCGAGGACGCAGCTTGGCGCGCCAGCGACTACGATCAGCGGCACGTCCTCACCGCGCTCGTTGGCTACGAGCTCCCTTGGGAGCTCGAAGCCGGCGTCCGCGCCCGCGTGGCCACCGGCTACCCGCGTTCGTCGGTGGCCGGCGCCTACTACGACGATCGCCGCGACCTCTACCAGCCGCTCTTCGGTGGCGAGAACGACATCCGGCTGCCGACGTTCTTCCAGGCCGACGTCCGGCTCGCGCGGACGTTCGAGATCAAGTCGTCGAAGCTCGAGGTCTCGCTGGAGGTCCAGAACGTGACCAACGCGCAGAACACCGAGGAGTACACCTACAACGCGGACTACTCCGAGCAGGGGGCGATCACCGGCTTGCCGATCCTCCCGGTGCTCGGCCTGCGGTGGAGCTTCTGATGCGGGCGTCGATCCTCCTCTTCCTCGCCGCGTGTACCAGCCCGCTCAGCGACCCGACCTCGCTCGTGGACACGCCGCGAGTGCTCGCGGTGCGCGCCGACCCGCCCGAGGCGGAAGCCGGGGGCACCGTGGACTTCACGGCGCTCTACGCTGACGCCTCTGGCGCGCTCTCCGACGCCCCGCTCGACTGGTCGTTCTGTACCTCGCCCCGCCCGCTCGCCGAGCTCGGTCCGGTGGCCAGCAGCTGCCTGGACGCCGGCTCGGCGGACCTCGCGGACATCGGCACCGGCCTCACGGTGACCGCCACCCTCCCGGACGACGGGTGCAGCCGCTTCGGCCCCAGCGCGCCGCCCGCCGAAGAGGGGGAGACCAGCGGCGGTCGTCCGACCGATCCGGACGTCACGGGCGGCTACTACCAGCCGGCGGTGACCTTCCTGGACGGCGAGCTCAGCACGCTGGTGGCGGCGCGGCTGCGCTGCGGGCTCGCCAATGTGACGCAGGAGACCTACGTCGCCTGGAACACCCGCTACCACGACAACGTGAACCCCGAGATCGCCGGATTGACGCTGGACGCGGGCGATGGCCCGGTGGAGGTCCCGGCCGACGGGGCGGGCACGCCGCCGGTGGTGAAGGCCGGGGCCGCGGTGGAGCTCGGCGTGGGGTGGGCGGAGTGCCCCGCCGAAGGCGAGTGTGGCGACGGTGTCTGCTCGGCGGACGAGGACCTCGAGAGCTGCCCGGACGACTGCACCACGCCGGTCGGCTGCGGCGGCGCCGAGTCCTACGTGGTGTGGGACGCGGTGGCTGGCGAGCTGACCACCCGTCGGGAAGCGATCTCCGCGACATGGTTCACCACCGGTGGGGACCTCGCGCTCGCGCGCGCCGGACGATCGGGGGAAGAGTCGGAGGCTTCTGTGGCCGACACGTGGACCGCGCCAGACGCGGCCGGCGAGGTCTGGCTCGGTGTGGTGCTCCGCGACGAGCGCGGTGGGGTCACGTTCGGCGGGTACCGCGTCGAGGTCGAGTAACGAACGGATCAGGCGACGGTCTGAACATTGGATCGCATCGGATTCGACACCGGGGACACGGCGGGTGTAGCCTCTCCGGATGCTCAACGGACCCACCCGCGAGCGACGGGCTCCCGTCGGCCTCTTCGGTCCGGCGTTCGCTGTCGCAGCGCTCGCCTGTACGACGCCGCGCGACGATTCGTCGCCGGTGGCGGGGGAGGTTGGCGTCGACGAGGGGCTCGTCTTCGCCTCGCCCAACGAAGGCGTGGTGAGCCGCCTGGACCCCCTCACGGGGATCGTGAGTGAACTTCAGCTGGGCGGGGAGCCGACGCGGGTGGCGCGGGTGGGCGACCACTGGGTGGTGACCCTGCGTGCCGAGCGGGCGCTGGCCGTCCTCGCGCTCGACGGATCGGAGCTGGTGGAGGCGGAGCGTGTCGCCACCGGGAGCGAACCGCTGGGCATCGCGGCCAGCGCCGACGGCGAGCGGGTGTGGGTGGCGCTCTCTACGCAGGACGAGGTCGTGGAGCTCGACGGGGACCTCCAGCCGCTCCGCAGCTTCGCGGTGGCGGGGCGGCCGTCGTGGTTGGCGGTGCATCCGAGCGAAGATTCGCTCTACGTCTCGGCTGTCGTGGGCGGTGGGCTGTCGTGGATCGACCTGACCGAGCCCGACCCCACCCCGACCCTCGTCGCGTTCCCGACGATCCTCGGCGCGGCGCGCACGGGCGACCAGCCGTTCGCTCGCCGGCTCACCGGCGACCCGGCCTTCGACGCCGAGGGAGACCGCCTCGCGGTGCCGGGGCTGTGGGTGGACGACCAGTCGGTGCCCGGCGGCGGCCACGGGGACGAAGCGGCGAAGTACGCAAAACTCGGGCTCGGGTTGTCGCCGAACAACCCGGGCATCGCGCTGCTGGACGTGGACGCCGCTGGGCGCCCGCTCGGTCCCGTTGCCGAGGTCCTCTACGGCGAGGCGTGGAGCCCCGCGGGCGACGGCGCGGTGGTGCGGGGCTACCTCTCCAGCGCCCGCTTTGCCGGCGATCTGCTCCTGGCGACCGCCGAAGCCGCGGACCATGTCCTGGTGCTGGACGCCACCCCGGACCGGCGGGCGGACGGCGACGGGGGGTTCACCCTCGCGCCCACGCTGGCGGTCGGGCTGACGGGCGGTCCGCGCGAAGTCGCGCTGGCGGCGGACGGCGAGGTGTGGGCCCACACCTTCCTGAACCGCTCGGCGGCGCCGATCGCGCTCGCCCCCCTCACGGACGCGCTCGGGGAGCTGGAGCCCGGGGCCGTTCCCGAAGCGTCGTTCGTCGCGGGACCGTCGGTGCTGCTCACCGAGGCGCGGCTCGACGCGGAGGTGGAGCTCGGGCGCAGCCTGTTCTACGCGGCGAACAACCCGAGGATCACGCTACCCAGCGCGGGCTTGTCGTGCTCCTCCTGCCACTTCGAGGGCCGCAACGACGGGATGACCTGGCCCGTGGACACCGGCGCCTTCCAGACGCCGTCGTTGGCCGGGCGTATCTCGCTGACCGCGCCGTTCACCTGGGTGGCCGAGGTGCCCACGGTGGCGGAGGAGGCGCGGCTCACCAGCCAGGAGCGCCTCGGCGGGGTGGGGGGCATCGACGCCGACTTCGCGGCGATCGCCGCCTTCCTCGACTGGACGCGCGACATCGATCACCCCGAAAAGGGAGCCTCCAGCGCGGCGAGCGAGCGCGGGCGCGCCCTGTTCAACCGCCCGGACGTCCGGTGCTCGGAGTGCCATTCCGGCGAGCGGTACACCGATGGGGCTCCCCACTCGATGTTCGAGCTCGAGGCGGTCGACACGCCGTCGTTGGTGGGGATCGCCGCGACTGCGCCCTACTTCCACGACGGGCACGCCGGGACCCTCGGCGACGTGCTGGCGGAGACCCGCACCGGCGCGATGGGCGACACCTCCTCGTTGAGCGAGGACGAACTTGACGATCTCGAGGCGTTCTTGCGGACGTTGTAGGGGCGGACCGCGCCTCGCCTCGCCCTCCGCTCGGCCAGTCGCCACCCCCCCGCGAGCGGGAGCGAGGGGACGATCGCCCGCAGTGGCTTGCCCGTTTACCTGATTGAAAGACTAGAAGTCGAGTCGAAACCCGGCCCCGCGCACCGTCGTGAGGCGCAGCGGTGTGCCTTCTAGCTTACGACGGAGGCGCTTGACCGCCGTGTCCAGGGCCCGCTCACCGGCCGGGCTGCGCCCCCACAAAGCGACCTCGATCTCCTCCCGCGAAGCGCGCGCGCCGTGACGAGCCGCGAGCACCTGGAGGAACTGGCCTTCGAGCGAGCTGAGCCGGAGCGCGCGGCCGTCCACCGAGGCGTTGGCGCCGCTGCCATCGAGCGTGAGCGGTCCGTAGCGGAGGGCGCCTTCGGTGACCGGTCGGGCCTGCCAGCGGCGCAGGAGGCCGCGGGCGCGGAGGGCGACCTCCCGGGTAGACCACGGACGGGAAGCGACATCGTCCGCGCCGAGCTCCAGCGCGACGACGCGGGCGATGGGATCGTCGGGGCCGGTGAGCACAAAGAGCGGGAAGCGGCCGCGGGAGGGGTCGGTGACCAGCTGCCGGACGCCGTCGAACGCGGCGGGGCCGGTGGCGTCGATGATCACCACCGCGGGTTCACCCGGCAGGGCCTCCAGGGCGGCACCCGCGTTCGCGACCTCCGTGACCTCAAGCCGATCCCTGCCCAGGGCCGCGGCGAGCGCGCGAAGTTCGGGGCCGTTCCCCGCGGACACCAGAAGTACCCCATCAGCCATACCCGTTGAATCTCACCCGCCCGTCTGACGCTCCGGTGACGACCGTGCGAAGCCTGCACGACGAATGCGACACGAGCCGTGGCGGAGTGCTCCGCCGCGTGACATTGGCTCCCATGACCGCGCACCGCGAGCTGATCAATCGGGAGCTGAGCTGGCTGGAGTTCAACAGTCGGGTGCTGGAGGAGGCGAAGGACCCGGGCGTGCCGCTCTTGGAGCGGCTGCGCTTCCTGGCGATCTTCTCCTCGAACCTCGATGAGTTCTTCATGGTCCGGGTGGCGGGGGTGTGGCGGCAGGTGGACGCCGGCGTCACCACTCCCGGCCCGGACGGGCTGGCGCCCCGGGAGGTGATCCGCGCGGTCTCGCGGCGCGCCCATGAGCTGGTGGCGGAACAGCACCGGTTGATGCTGGATGAGCTGCTGCCGGCGCTGGCCTCCGAGGGGATCCACCTCAAGCGGCGCGGGCAGTGGAGCGCCGAACAAGAGACGTGGCTGAGGAAGTGGTTCCTCGCCAACGCCTTGCCGGTCATCACCCCCATCGCCATCGACCCGGCGCACCCCTTCCCCCACATCGCCAACCGGGCGCTCTGCCTGATGTTGGAGCTGGAGCCGCACGACGACGAGGACGACCTCGCGCCGGCCGAGACCTGCATCCTCCACATCCCCGCCGCCGTGCTCCCCCGCTTCCTCGCGTTGCCCGCGCCCGACGGGGAGGTGCACGTGGCGCTGCTCGAAGACGCGATCCGTCAGCACCTCGACCTGCTCTTCCGCCAGGCCGCCGTGCTCCGCGCCGGGGCCATCCGGGTGAGCCGCGACGCCGAGCTCGACCTCGACGAAGACCGCCCCGACGACCTCCTCCGCACCATCGAGGTCGCCGTGCGCAATCGGCGCCTCGGGGCCGCGATCCGCCTGCAATACGAGCCCGAGGTGAGCGCCGAGCAGCTCAACCGCATCAAGCGCGAGCTCGAGCTCGACCCCGACGATCTGTACGAAGCGACCGGCTTCACCGCGTTCGCCGACCTCGGCCAGCTCTACGGCATGCTCGACCGGCCCGACCTGAAGTTCCGCCCGTGGACGCCGACCCACGTCGCGCGCTTCAGCCGCTCGCGCGACGTGTTCGCGGCGATCGACAAGGGGGACGTGCTCGTACACCACCCGTACCAGACCTTCGACCACGTGGTGCGCTTCCTCGACGCCGCCGCCTCCGACCCCGACGTGCTGGCCATCAAGATCACCCTCTACCGGATGTCCCGCGACAGCCGCATCGCCCAGGCCCTGGTGAACGCGGCGCAGAACGGCAAGTCGGTGGCCGCGTTGGTGGAGCTCCGCGCCCGGTTCAACGAAGAGTCGAACATCGCGTGGGCCAAGCGGCTGGAGAACGCCGGCGCCCACGTGGTCTACGGGGTCACCGGGTACAAGACCCACGCCAAGGCGGCGCTGGTGGTACGCAAAACCCCGCATGGCCTCCGCCGCTACGTGCACCTCGCCACGGGCAACTACAACGAGTCCAACGCCCAGACCTACGCCGACTTCAGCCTGTTCACCGCGCGGGAGGGCATCGGCGAGGACGTGACGTGGTTGTTCAACCTGCTCACCGGTTACGCCCGCCCTGACATCTTCGGGGAGCTGCTCGTGGCGCCCATGCACCTGCGCAACGAGCTGGTGCGGCGAATCCGTCGGGAGGTGGAGAACGCCGAGGCCGGACGGCCCGCGCGGATCGTGGTGAAGCTCAATTCCCTGGTCGACCCCGAGCTCATCGGCGAGCTCTACGCGGCCTCGAAGGCCGGGGTGCCGATCCAGCTCATCATCCGCGGGGTGTGCTGCCTGCGTCCGGGGGTGAAGGGGCTGTCGGAGACCATCTCCGCGGTGCGCATCGTGGACCGGTTCTTGGAGCACGTACGCCTGTTCCGCTTCGAGAACGGCGGCGAACCCGAGGTGTGGCTGAGCTCGGCCGACTGGATGCCGCGCAACCTCGGTGGGCGCATCGAGGTGGCCTTCCCGATCCAGGACGCCCGCCTCCGTCGGGAGCTCGACGGCTACCTGGCCCTTCAGCTCTCGGACAACGTGAAGGCGTCCCGCCTGCTCGCGGACGGCAGCAACGAGCGGGTGCCCACCGTGGGCGAGCCGGTCCGCAGCCAGGACGTGCTGATGCGGAAGGCGCGGCGGAAGTAGCGGAGGGTCGGCGAGCCGACGCTCAGCGCAGCGATCGTTCGGCTTCCAGCACGCGCGCCACCCGCAGCACCTCCTCCTGCCAGAAGCCCTGGATCGGCTTGTCGAGCAGCCAGGCGATCGGGCGGTCCATCGCTGCGGCGTAGAGCCTGCGTTCGCGGAGGGTGAGCCCCGGGGCGGCCGGGGGGCGATCGAGGGGGACGACGCGCAGCCGGCCGCGGAGCCCGGCACCGCCGGGATCGCTGATCGGTGCTTCCCCGAAGAGCGCGCGGAACGCCACGCCCTCCCGGATGCCGTAGGTGGAGAGGTGCACCGCCCCGAACCCGCCGAACCGGAGGACGGTGGAGAGGGTGAGCGCCGCGGTGACGATCGTGTCCACCCGGTGGGCGGGCAGCCCGGGCGTCTCCGTACGTTCGCGCGGGCTGGCGCGGCTCAGGCGCTCGTAGGCGTCGAGGAGCGCCTCGCCGTCCAATCGGTAGCCGTGGCCGTGACCGACCGGCCAGCCCTGGCGTTTGCGCTCGATCTTGGCGAGGGTGCGCACGCTGCCGCCGACGGCCACCAGCGACTCGCCGCAGCTGCGCAGCCAGGGGATGGTGCGGAGCTGCTCCAGGACGTGATGGCGGAGCGCGCAGAGCGCGTCGGCGGAGGGGACCTCCTGGCGGAAGAGGAACTGGTCGTAGAGGCGGAGGGCGCCGAGGGGCAGCGACACCGACGAGATCACCTTCCGGGCGCGCACGAGGACGAGCTGGAGGCTGCCGCCGCCCAGGTCCAGCACGACGCCGCTGCGGAAGGGCAGCGTGCACATGGCGGTGTGGGCGGCGAGGCGGCCCTCCTCCTCCCCCGTGACCAGCCTCGCGCGGACGTTCGGCCTCGCCCCGAGCTTCGCCACGAGCGCCTCCCCATTGCCGGCGTCGCGCATCGCGCTTGTGGCCACGATCTCCACCTGGGCTGCGCCTTCGGCGTGGGCGCGGTCGAGGAACCCGTCTACCGTGGTGAGCAGCTCGCGGCTGGCGGCCGCGGGGAGCCTCCCGCGCGCGTCGAGCTTCTCGATGAGCCGAAGCGACGCCCCCTCCTGGTGGATGCGGTCAAGAAAGCCCCCGTTGCCCGCCTCGAACACCGCGAGGGTGGTGGAGCCGGAGCCGATGTCGACGACGGCTGCACGCCTGGTCATGGCGGGCCGCTAACCCGAGCGCCTCGGCCGGGATGGGCTGGGGCCGGATCGCGTCGGAGGCGTCACGGAGGCGCGACGGACGGCGCGCTGTCCGTCACCGGCGCGATGCCGGCGCGCGGATAGGTTGCCCGTCCGGCGCTGACGCCGGAGCGGAGGCAGACATGGGCGACGCAAGCCGGGTGATCGCGGACCTTCGGGAGCTGGCCCGCCGCACCTCCACGCCGGAGGGCGCGCAGCGGGTGGCGTGGGGGCCAGTGTGGCGCGAAGCGCGCGCCTGGTTCCAGGCGGAGGTGGAGGCGCTGGGGCTCTCCGTGGAGACGGACGCCGCCGGGAATCGCTGGGTGCGCCTCGCCGGCGCGAGCCCGAAGAGCGTCGTCATCGGCAGCCACCTCGACAGCGTGCCCAACGGCGGCTGGCTCGACGGGTGCCTCGGCGTCGTCGCCGCGCTGGAGGTGCTCCGGAGCTACGCCGGCACCACGCCGCCAGTCTCGATCGTGGCGGTGGACTGGGCGGACGAGGAGGGCGCCCGCTTCGGACGCAGCCTCTTCGGCTCCGCGGCCGCTTGCGGCACCCTCGACCTCGCGGACGTCCGCGCGCTCCGCGACCGCAAGGGCGTCGCGCTCGTGGACGCGCTGCGCGAGAACGGCGTGGAGCTGGAGCGCGTGCTCGACGCGGAGGCGTACCTCCAAGGGCTCGACGTGGCCGCGTACCTCGAGCTGCACATCGAGCAGGGGCCGGTGCTGGAGGCGCTCGGGCGGTCCACGGGCGTGGTCCTCGGCACGGTCGGCGTAGAGCGCCACAAGCTTCGCTTCGTGGGTCAGGCGGCGCACTCGGGCTCCACGCCGATCAGCATGCGGCGGGACGCGTTCCTCGCGGCCGCCGAAGCCGCGTTGCGGTTCCGCGACATCGCGAACGCGCACGCGCGCCCGGGGGGCGGGGTGGTGTGTACGGTCGGGGTGGTCGACGTGGAGCCGCGCATCGTCACGGCGGTGCCGGGCGTGTGCGAGATCTCGCTCGATCAGCGGGCGCTCCACGCGGACGTGCTGGCGGCGCTGTTGCGCGACGCGAAGGCGGCCGCGGCGGAGGCGGCGGCGCGCAACGACGTGAGCGTGGAGTGGACGCCGCTTTTGCGCATCGACCCGCGCCCGTTCGACCCCGCGCTCCTTGCGCTCTGCTCCGCGGCGGTGAACGCCGAGACCGGCCACGCGCCCACGCTGCCCTCCGGCCCGCTGCACGACGCCGCCGAGATGGCCCGGCTCTACCCGACGGTCATGATGTTCGCGGTGTCGGCGCGGGGGCTCTCCCACTGCAAGGAGGAGGACACCCCGGAGCCGGCGTTGGCCGAGACGATCCGCGCGTTCTTCCGGCTGGTGCGCAGCACCGTGGGGCACGTCGCGGGGTGATCAGGGATTGACGGTGATCGTCACCATGTCCGGGCTTGACCACTCGGAGTTCCAGTACACCGCGACCGAGAGGGTGTAGTCGCCGGCCACGTCCGGGGTGAAGGTGGGGCGGGCCACGTCGGGGGTGTGCAGGTCGCTGCTCGTGACGATGGAAATGGCGGGCTTCGCCTGGATTCCCCAGCTGTACTGGAGGTCGCCGCCGTCCGGCGCGCTGCTGCCGGTGGCGTCGAGCGTCACCTCCGCGCCGAGCGTCACCGTCTGGTCGGGGCCGGCGTCGGCGGTAGGCCGGGCGACGGCGGTGTCCGCCGTGTCCGCGGTGTCGGCGGTGTCGGCCGTGTCTGCCGTGTCCGCGGTGTCGGCAGAGTCGCCCGTGTCGGCGGAATCGCCGGTGTCGCCGGAGTCCGCGGGCGCGGCGGTGTCGGCGAGGATGGGCGGGGTGCAGGCGACGAGGCAGAGCGGGAGGAGGACGCGGCGCATGGGCGCACGATAGCCGGGTGGAGGGAGTCTGGCCGCCGATGTCCGACTGGTCCGCCATCCCCACGCCGCTGCCGACCGGCCGCGGGCTGCACCACGCGGTCCTGCGCGACGGGCGGCCCGCGACGCGGGCGGAGGTGCTCGCCGGCTGGCGCGGCGACGCCGCCTTCCGCGGCTGGTTCACCCACCTGCTCGCCGGCGCGCCCTACTCCGCGTTCCGGTGGGAGACCCCCGTGCTCACCACGGCGACCCTCTCGCATCCGTACGAACACGTGCTCCTCGACGCGCCCGGGCTCACCCGCGCGCCGGATGTCGCCGCCTTCGCCGACGCCGTTCGCCGCACGCCGTCGGCGCCCTTCGTCCGCTTCACCAACCTCGGCGGCGACGCGACGCTCGTGGTCCCCAGTCCCCGCGGCCCGCCCGCCGCCTACGTCCACCTCGCCGGCTTCCTCCGTGATGCCCCCGAGGATCAGCGGGCGGAGCTGTGGAGGGCGGTGGGGGAGGCGGTGGCGATTCGGCTCGGCGACCGCCCGCTCTGGCTCAGCACGGCCGGGGCGGGTGTCGCGTGGTTGCACGTACGCCTCGACGACCGGCCGAAGTACTACGGGCACGCGGCGTACCGCGCGGGGTGAGGGGCCGCCGCGCTGCCGAAGGGCGTCGCAGCGGGCACCTGCCCGACTCCGAACGACCTCGGGCGACCGGGAGGGAGCAGACCGGGTGCCCGGACAGGCTGGCCTGTGCAAACTTGTGTTTTTGTCCCCCCTCCCGGCCCTCCTCCACCCTCGCGAGCCACGACCCACGTCGGCGAGCCGCGGTGGTTGCACCGCGACCGGCGTTGGCGAGCCTGGCCCCCGAGGCGCGGATTACTGGCCGAGGCCCTCGACCCAGCGCGTGAGCGTGCGCACCATGATCCCGGTGCCGCCCTGCACGTAGTGGAGCAGCGGGCTGTCGAGGAAGGCGGGGCCCGCGATGTCGACGTGGGCCCACTTCGGGGTGGTCACGAAGTCGCTGAGGAAGAGCGCGGCGGTGATCGAGCCGGCGTTGCGGCCGCCAGTGTTCTTGGTCTCGCCCCACTCGGCCTTGATCTTGTCGCGGTAGATGTCGGCGAGCGGCATGCGCCAGGCGGCCTCGCCGCTGGTCTCCGCGGCGGAGAGCAGGCCGGCGGACACGCTCTCTTCGCGCGAGTAGAGGGCGGAGTACCAGTCCCCGAGCGCGACGACGGCGGCGCCGGTGAGCGTGGCGAGGTCCACCACGGCGTCGGGCTTGAGCTCGCTCGCGTAGTGCAGGCAGTCGGCGAGCACGAGGCGGCCCTCGGCGTCGGTGTTGTGGATCTCCACCTTCTTGCCGCTGTACATCGTGAGGATGTCGCCCAGCTTGTAGCTGTTGCCACTGGGCATGTTCTCGACCGCGCCGAAGATCATGTCCACCCGGACGTTGGGCTTGATCGCCGCGATCGCCTTCATCGCGCCGATGACCGCGGCCGCGCCGCCCATGTCGCAGCGCATGGTGAGCATGCCGTCGCTCGGCTTGAGCGAGAGGCCGCCCGAGTCGAAGGTGACGCCCTTGCCGACCAGCGCGACGTGCGCCTTCGGGGCGCCGCCCGCGGGCTCGTAGCGCAGGTGCACGAAGCGGGGCTTCTTGTCGCTGCCCTGGCCGACGCCCACGATGCCGCCCATCTTCTTGGCCTGGATCGTGGCGTAGTCCCACGATGCCACCACGGAGACCTCACCGCCGGCGAGCCCTTCGGCCACCGCCGCGATGCTGTCGGGATGGATCTCGGCGGCCGGCTCATTCACGAGGTTGCGGGCGAGCTCCTGGCCCGCCGCGAGCGCGAGGGCGTGGGCCACCGCGCGGGGGTCCTCCGCGACGCCGATGAAGGTGAGGGTGTCGGTGGGGGCCTTGCGCTGGGCGACGGGCTTGTACTTGTCGAACCGGTAGTTGCCCTCGGCGTACGCCTCGATCATCAGCGAGAGCGCCGGCGCGACGTTGGTCTCGGCGGAGGCGATGGCCACGACCTTCGCGCCCTTGTTGCGCACGTCTTTGCCGAGCGACCCGGCGGCGGCGCGCAGCTCGTTGGTGGAGCCATTGCCCACGCCGAGGAGCACCAGCCGCTTTGCGGCGATCTTGCCGAGGCCGGGGCTCCAGAAGGACGTGCCGGCGCGACCGTCGAACCCATCGTCCTTGGCGGCGGCGGCGAGGGCGCCCCCGAAGCCGTCGGCGCCATCCAGGTCGGCGAGGGCCGCGGCGACCTTCCCCTGGGGGACGACGAGCGCGAGAACATCAGCGGCGGCGGCAAGCGGCCGCGCCGCGGAGAACGAGATCAACATGGGGTCAGCTCCGGATGGCCAGATACACGAGGAGGAGGAGGGCGATGAGCGCGCCGAGGCTCGTCATCACCAGCACGAAGGGGTCTTTGGTGATCGCCCCGGCCAGCTTCTGCACGAGGCCGGGCTCACCGTCGTCGTCCGGCTCGAGGTCCACCTGGGAGGGGGGGTCTTCGGGCTGGGCGGCGCTCCGGGCCCGGGGGATGGGCTCGTAGGTCCAGTTCTTGGGCGCCTCGAAGGCCGGCTCTTCGGGCGCGCTCGGCCCGCCCATCGCCGCCGGGGTGGGCGGCAGCGGGGTGGCGATCGGCGCGGCGACCGGGGGCGCGGCGGGCGGCGGCGCGAGCTGCGGCGCCGGACGGGGCGGCTCCGGCTCCATCCCTGCGGGCAGGAGCGGCCGTGGGCGGTTCACCGGCGGCATCGCGGGGGCGACGGGATCGGGCGCCGCCGGGGGCGTGGCCAGGGGCGCGAGCGCCGGCTCGG
>CAIXRH010000339.1 GCA_903921785.1 uncultured Pseudomonadota bacterium | reverse complement strand
GCGCCGAGTTGGAGCTTGGCGAGGTCGCGCTGCTCCCGAAGGGGGGCGTTCATGGCGACGGCGTCCTCCTGGTCCAGCACGCCGGCGATCACCTGGGCACCGGTCGCGCGGATGCGTTTGTCGAGGTCGGCGATCATGCGGGCGAGGCGGGCGCGCTCGTCGGCGACGCCATCGGTCGGGGCGTCGCGGAGGTTGGTCAGGGTCTCGCCGACGAAGCGCTCGACGTTCTCCACGGAGAGCACGCGCTGCTCGACGACATCCATCACCAGCTTGTCGAGCTTCTCCACGCGGATCGAGACGCCGGTACAGGCCGCGGGATTCTCCTGCCGGGTCGCGCAGTAGTACAGGTAGGTCGGCTTGGATCGTTGTCCGCCCTGCCACACGCGGACGGACCCTCCGCACGTCCCGCAGCGGAGCCACGGGGTGAGCAGGCCGCGTTCGCCCATGCGAAGACGGTTCTCCCCGTTGCCCTGCCCGTCTTTGCGGTTGTGGTCGCGGAGGGCGCGCTTGGCTTGGACGCGCTCGAACGTCTCCTCGTCGACGGCGGCCTCGTGAACGTCCCGAGCGACGATGGCGCCGTCGTGGACCATGTGGCCCAGGTAGGTGCGGCTCGTGAGGATGTTCTGGATGTGCTTCGGACGCCAACAACCCGGCGCGTAGGCGCGGTCGATGTCGGCACGGGCCGGCGGCTGGATGCCTTCGCGGGTGAGTCGCTCGGCGATGCGCATCCCCCCGTCTGCTCCCTCGACGTAGTCGCGGAAGATGCGCTGGACGGCCTCGAAGGCAGCGCGCGTTTCGTCGGTGACGACGAGCCGTCCGTCGATCACGGCATAGCCAAACGGGGCGTGTCCGTACTGCCAGTAGCCCTTCTCGGCCTGGCTCCGCATGCCCCGAATGACGTTCTTCGAGAGCTCTTCGGAGTAGCGCTCATTCAGCCACGCGAGGATCGGACGGATCAATTTGGTGATGGACTTGTCGCCCGCGTCGGGCTCGGTGAGGGACACCACGCGGATCTCTGCATCGTCCAGCGTCGCGAGTGCACGGAGGCAATCGAACATGTTCCTGGCCACGCGGCTCACGGCCCACACGTAGAGGCGGTCGATCGGCGCGGGCGCGTTCTTCTTCTTGGTGTATCGGGCGTCGCGCTGGGCCTCGGCACGGGCGATCAAGCGCAGGTAGGACTTGCGGTTCTTCGTGGATCGCCCGCTGATGCCCTCGTCTACGAACCAATTCTCGGGTGGGATGACGACGCCGTCGGCTGCAGCACGCTTCAGGATCTCCTCGCGCTGCTGCTCGATGGACTTGTCCTGGCGGGGGTCGGAGCAGCGGAGGTAGGCGGAACCGAGGATGGGCATGGGTGGCTCCTGGAGGATCAAGGGTATAGCTTACATAATGTCGAGTCGGGGTCAGGCCGCCGAGCGAACCCGGCGTGCGCGCTCGATGCAGCGCTGAAGCACACCCAAGGACAGACACGACGCCCACGCGGCAAACAGCGGCTCGCCTTCTTCCGCGACGTTCTCCGCGACCGACGGCACGCGAAAGCGCAGGGTAGCCGACGTCTCCCGCAGCCCGGCCAGGAGCGCGCGAAGGGCCGGCGCCGACTCGCCGATCAGCGGCTCCGCCTTCGCGGCGATCTCGTCCAACGCGCCGGGGAATGCCCGGTTCGCCTCCGCCACCACGAGCGCAGGCCCGTCGAAGCCAGTACGCAAGCTGACCTGTGGGTAGGGGGCGTTGCACAGGAGCTTCCACGCGGGGAGGCCCTTCGGACCCGCCACTTCGAGGAACGCGACCGGCGACTCGCCGAGCAGCACGAAGGCGCCACGTCCGGCGCGGAGGTCGGCGCAGAGCGGCTCGATGTCGCGCACGCCGTAGTACGGGAGTTGGATCACGTTCGTCATTGGGCACCCTTGTCGAGCAACATGGAGAGGTAGGCGTGGGGGTCGGGCTGGCGGGTGAGCTTGTCGGCCCACTCGATGATCTGCATCTTGAGGCGGTCGGAGAAGTAGGAGAGCGCCTCCTCGTTCAGCCGCGCGGGCTTGATCGCCGGGTCGAGCATGATGGCGGCGAACTGTGAGTCGAGCTTGTCGAAGTAGGCGAGCTCGGGGGGCAGCTCGACCTTCACGCCCGCGTTGATGAGCATCGCGCGCCGGTCCACGCCGTAGACGTCGGCCATCCGGTACAGGCGCTGCACGTCGGGCCGCTTCGCCGGGCCACCCGTCTCCAACCGGGACAGGTAGGGGATGGACACGCCGATGGCGGGTGCGGCCTGCCTCACGGAGAGCCCCGCCTTTTCGCGGGTGCGACGAAGGTAGTTCGGAAACTCGGGATTGCGCCGCCACATGAAGGTCTCGGCGTCCGCGCCGTCGTCGTCATCCGGCGCGGCGCCCGGCGTCATGCGGACGTGGATCGGCGATTCGGCTCCAGGGAAGACCCAGGACCCATCGGGTTGCTGGACGCCCCCCGCATCGGCGGCGAGCGCGGCGCCCGCTGGCGGCAGGGTCACGCCGAGGGGGGTCGGCGGCCGGTCGTCGCCGAAGGAGGGTTGAGCCGGAGGGGGAGCGGTCGGGGGACGGTGCTTGGCCATGCCCACCTCTTACATGCCCTCGGCAACAAGTGCAACACCGATAGGTCATGTGGTGACTTGACGCCGAATCGGAGCGCGACTACAGATACCGCTCTACCACCGTCTCACTAACTGAGACACACCCGGAGTTCACATGCCCCGCCGTTTCTTCCTCCGCGCCGACCTCGTCCGCGACCTCATCGACGCCCGGCACCTCACCCACGCCGAGGTCGCCGAGCGGCTCGGGATCGCCCGCTCCTACTGGTCGCAGCTCGTCAATCGCAAGCGCGGACTCTCGCCGTCCATCCGACGGGGCATCCTCGCCTGCGACCTGTTCGCCGGCGTCCCCGAGAGCGAGCTGTGGGAGCGCGTCGCGCCCCCGCTGCCGCGCGCGGCCTGACCATGACGACCAACCCGATCAAGCCCGAGCTGCGGGGCACCGACGCCGACCGCGAGGCCGAGCCGGCCATCCGGGAGGCTCTCGACAAGACCGAGAAGGGAAAGCCCATCGGCACCATCCTCAACGCCGTCCATGTGCTCTCCACCGACGCACGGTGGAAGGGTCGAATTCGCTGGGCAAAGTTCGAGAAGATGGTGGTGTTCGACGGGAAGCCCCTTCGCGACGTCGACCTGACGCGAATCATCATGTGGCTCGACGAGGTCTACGGTCTGCGGCCATCCACGGAGAACCTGCACCGCGCGATCACCTTCGTCGCGGAGGACAACGCCTTCCATGGTCCCTGCGACTGGCTCAACGGCCTCGCCTGGGACGGCGCGCCGCGCCTCGACCTCTTCCTCGCCCGGTACCTGAAGGCCGAGGACACGCCGCTGCACCGGAAGTTCAGCTCGGCCCTGTTCATCGGCGCGTGCGCGCGCGTCTTCGACCCCGGCTGCCAGCTCGACACCATGCTGATGCTGATCGGCAAGCAGGGGGTCGGGAAATCGAACCTTTGCGCTGCCCTTCCGCCAAAGCGGGCGTGGTTGGGCGAGGCCGGCTTCGACATCGGCAACAAGGACGCCATCATGGCCCTCCACGGGAAGTGGTTCTACGAGCTGGCCGAGTGCGACTCGCTGAAGCGGGCGAGCGACTCCGCGGCGAAGGCATTCATCACCTGCCGGATCGACCGGTACCGGACCCCCTTCGCCCGACTCGCCGAGGATCATCCTCGGGAGACGGTCTTCCTGGCGACAGGCAACGAGGAGGAGGTACTCAGTGACCCCACTGGGGCTCGTCGCTACTGGCCGGTGCTCGTGGGCGAGCCCGACCTCGCCGCTATCGCCCGCGACCGTGAGCAGCTCTTCGCCGAGGCCCTCGTCCGGTACCGGGCCGGTGAGCCCTGGTGGCTGAACAAGGCGGAGGAAGCCCTGCTCGTGCAGGCGCAACGCCAGTTCGAGGTGCCCGAGGCGTGGGAGGTCGCCCTCCGCCCGTGGGTCGCGGTGCAGGAGGGGCCGTTCACGGTTGAGGACGCCATGCGCGACGGGCTCGGCATCGTCGCCGAGCGATGGGACCGCAAGAAGCGGCAGCGCACGGGGAAGGCGCTGGCACGGCTGGGCTGCGTGAAGACGCGTCCGGTCGGACAGGACGGCGATCGCCCGTGGAGTTGGGAGCGGCCACCGAGCATGGACGGGGAGAAAAGCCATGCTCTCGCCTCGTGAAAACACCCCGTCCATGCTGTTCCGAGGGTGGACGGACATGGACGGCGCCCGTCCGGGTCCGTCCATGCTGCGCAGAGCATGGACGGGGCAATTCGTACAGTTTCAACCGCCGTTTGTAGGGCCGTCCGGGTTGTCCGGCGTTTCCAACATCGGCAAACAGAGCGGGCTGGAGAGCCCCAGGAGCGTGTCATGAGCAAGTGGAACTACACCGACGAGGATGGCGACACCGTGCAGTTCGAGGCCGACGACGAGGAGGTCGCGGCGTTGATGGTGTTGCAGGCAGCCGCCGAGCAGGAAAACGAAGACGAGGAGCCCGAGCGGGTCGAGGACGACCCGGCGGAGTTCGCCAGAGTTGAGGCGGTGTACCGGAAGGAGCGGGCGGCGATCAAGGCGAGTAGCGACGCTTCCGACCTCCGGCTCCGGCGGCAGTCGATGGAGAGCACGTTGAACGACGCGCGGCAGTCCAACATCGCCCACACCCGCGCCCGCGATCTCCTCGGCGAGATCGAGCGGCGCGAGCTGCGCATCCTTGCCGAGCGGTCGGGAAAGCGGGGCCGCTGATGCCCACCCTCGAACAGGTGTTCCAGCAGGAGAAGGCGTGGATCGCCGAGTGCGACGACGTGGACGCGCTGATCGAGAAGATCGGGGATTGGCGCGAGTCCCTTCGCGTCGCCGAGCGTGACGGGGACCAACTCGTGCGGATGCGCGCCGGGGACCTGGTCGGCCTGGCGCGGGGCCGGGTCGTGCGGCTGACCTCCAGCGTGATCCGAGCAGAGTCCGCGCTGGCGGCTCCAGCGAAACAGGTGACGCCGAAGGTCGTCGAGCGGCGCGTCGAGCCGCGGGTCGTGGAGCCGGTGCGGGCACCCGAGCCGCCCGCGCGTCGGCCCGAGCAGGAGAGCCGCCCGGCCCTGCGGAAGGTGGACGAGGATGCCGTGCGCGCTGCGGCCGAGAAGGCGAAGGCCGATGCTCGGATCGCGTCCGCCGAAGCTGACAAGATCGAGCTTCAGAACAAGCTGTTGAGGGCGCAGGTGGAGGCGGCGCAGCGGGCGGCCGCGCCCCCCGTCGCGGCTCAAGCGCCGAGGGCGCCAGCCCCGGAGCGAGCAGTGCGGGCAAAGGTGGTCGCAGCGACCGGGGCCCCAGCACCAAGGACGGCGAGCGCGGCGTCCGCGCCGCAGACGGTGACGGCCGCGCGCGCGCCGCGGAGCAAGCCGGCGACGGTCCCGCGCAACGATGACGGGGGGTACACCGAGGCGGATCGCCTCGCGCTGGCGTCGGTTGGGCACTGGCCGCCCACCCCGCCGGGCCACCGCGGCGCGTTCTGGTCCCGGCACGACGACTGGCCGCGGGACTGGATGCTCACCGGCGGCGACCTCGGGCGATTCCGCGGGGAGATCAACCTGACGCGGGCGGTGTTCGCGGCGCAGCTCGGCGTGCCGTCGGCGGTGGTGAAGGACGCGGAGCTGAGCCCGCAGGAGAAGGTCGGGCCGGCGCTCCAGATCGCCGTTCGGCGGGCGATGGACCAGGCGATCCAGGCCAGGCGGGCGCGGCGGGAGGAGCGGGCGGCGGCGCAGGCCCCGGCGGATGCCGCGGCAGCGGTCGTGCCCCCGGTGCCGGCGCTCGTCGTCGTCGCGCAGGCCGCGAGCCACGCCCCCCGGGCGTTCACCGGCGCCGATCTCGCTGCGCTCCGCACCCAGCGCCGGCTTTCACAGCGCGAGATGGCGGACCTCCTCGGTGTTGAGCAGGGTACGATCTCGAAGGGCGAGGGCAAGGCGGGGGCGGCCGTGGGGCCGGCGCTGCAAGAGGCGATGATGCGGCTGGCCGCGGGAGGCAGCGCGGGAGGCGCCGTGGCGATGCCGGAATAATGCCGTGGCGGTTGCGGAATCGATGCCACATATTCCATGGAATCATGCCGAGTATTCCGGCATCACGAGTCGAAGCGGCAAGGTGGAATCGCCGAATCGTGCCTGGCGAGGCAACGTGGTGGCGGGCCAGCGGCGACAGCGCTCCCCAGAACCCCGCGCCGGTGACGGGATCGACGACCACGCGAGCCTCGGCGATGTGACCGGACGGTTGGCGGTGGATTGCCAGCACCCCGGCGACGGTCCCGACTTCGAACGAGACGCGAACTGGGTTCGATCCGGTTCGTGCGCCGCCGGGGCGACCGGGTAGGTTGCCAGAGGAGTTGTCGATGGCGTCGGAGCCCAAGAAACCGCGATCGGGCCGTGGCGTCGTGACGGGGCCCGCCACCCCGGACGACGAATGCCTCGACGCGCTGGTCGGAAAGATCTCCGGCCTCATCGAAGGCCTCCGCGCGGTGCAGGCGCAGGGCGCCGTCGCGTACCGCCCGATCGTGGACACGATCATCCGGACCCGCTGCCGCGACATCAGCCACATCGAGCGCACTCTCGACGGTCTCCTGAGCTTCGCCGGCGACGACGCGGGCCTCGCGCTGTTCAAGCGTTTGTGTCGTTACTACTGGGACATCGACCCCCACGCCACCGCTCGCCAGATCTACGCCTACCGGGATTGGTACGAGCCCGAAGCCGCTGCCGTCGCCCCGCCCCCACAGGAGCCCTGATGCCGATCTTCAAGCAACGTGAGTACGACAATTTCGACGCCCGGCCGTCCTTCGACAAGGCGTGGGGCCGTCTCCCGATTGTACGACGCATCGCGGGCCTTCGGGTACGTTGGCTGGGGCCGCTCGTCGACCTCGGCCACGACCGCTGGATCGGCGAGCTCTCCGGCGCGGCGTGGGGCACCCTCGAAGGCTGCGGCTGGCAGCGAGTGATCGACGGCGCCGGGGAGATGGTTGACAAGCGCGGGCGGGTGCGTCCGAAGTGGGCGGCGGCGTTCCGGGATGCCGTCGAGCGGCTCGCCGAGGAGGGAGGCTACGCCGGCCCCGAGGGCGACGAGGACCGCTGGGCGTCGTGGGTGTGCTTCGAGATGGCGGAGCCGCGCGCCGAGATCGAGGCTATCGCGGTCAAGCGGGGGTGGGATCGGTGATCGCGGGCGGACATGGTGGCCCACCGGGGTGCGGATCGCGGTGAAGGAGGGTGTTAGCGGAGGCACGGCGGGAGAAGTTCGGCGGTTGATGTGGATGGCCGGATGAGATGCCGACATGGCGAGGGATGGCGGACATGGCTGGATGACATGGGCGGGCGACACGGGCGACTCCTGAGCGCTGCCACCGGGAGCCGGCAGCTCGGGGCAAGGCGGTCGGAGCGCACGGCGAAGGCCTCACGGAGTCGCCGAAAGTCGTCGCACCAGCTAAGACACTTGCTTATTGACTGCTGCCGCGCCTCGGGGGCTTGTACCATGCACACCATCTGCACCCAACTCCACACGGAGGTGCCCGACACGTCGAGCGAATCCGTGGCGCGGTGGGGACGCTCGCGCGAGCGGAGGTCCCGATGGGCGTAGCGGAGGACATCGTTGCGTGGCTTGAAGGCCAGAAGCCGTGGATCTCGGACGCTGCTCGGAGGATCGCCAGTCAAGGTGCGCTGGGTGAAGGCGACATCGCCGACCTCACCGAGATGGTGAAGCACGCGCACGGCATCGTGATCTCCTCAACTGCGCCTGTTCCCCTCGCACTCGCCGACATCCCCCAGGACGAGGACGTCGACGGCGCTCGAGTCTGTCTCGTCCGCATCACGAACGCCGTTCACGTGAACGCGTTGGACATGAGCCAGACGCTGGAGTTCGCGCCGGTCGGGCTCACGGCGATCTACGGCGACAACGGGTCGGGAAAGTCGAGCTACGCGCGCCTGCTGCGGCAGCTGTGCCACTCTCGCGGTGCCCGCGGGCCTATCCTGGCGAACGTCTACCAGCAGGCCGATGCGGGCAAGGCACCCACCGCCAGCGTCGCCTACTCCGAGGACGGCGCCGATCGGCGATTCGAGTGGAACGGGAGGGACCCGGCGCCATCCGCGATGGGGCAGGTGGCGGTGTTCGACTCGAACGCCGCCCACGCCCTGGTCGAGCAGGACAACGAGGTGCTGTGGAAGCCGCGTGGTCTCGATCTGCTCGACCGCGTCGTGCCCGTGGTGATCGCGGTCAAGAAGCGGCTGGAGGACGAGGCGCAGGCGATTCAGGCGGCACGAACGTTTCCGCACATCATGACCGACACGCCCGCAGGCCGATTCGTGGGGGGTCTGGACACCGCCGATGAGGTGGCCGTAGATGGGTGGGCGTTCAATCAAGAGCATGCGCGTGAGCTCGAAAACCTGGAGCGAGCGTGTCAAGCGACCGACATTGGTCCCGAATTGCGCAGGTTGAAGACCTTGGCCGGCCGCGTGGGCACTCTTGCCACCCGGCTGGAACGGCTCGTGTCGATGTTCGGCACCACGGCCACTCTCGACCTTGCGGCCGAACGTGAGCGAGTACGGACGCTGCGCGCAGCGGCGGATGCTGCCGCCCGCACCGCCTTCGGCGACGAGGACGTGCGCGGTGTCGGCAGCGTTGCCTGGCAGGCACTCTGGGCCGCTGCCCAACGGTTTGCGGCCGCCGGCGCCAACGAGCACGGTGTCTTTCCCTCCCGCGACGAGGGCGCGAAGTGCCTGCTGTGCCTGCAGGACCTCGGCCCCACCGCCCTCGATCGGCTCAATCGGTTTCGTGACTTCGTGGCGGCTGACGTGGCGTCCCAGGCCCGGGATGCGTCCGCCGCGCTCGCCGCCCGTGAGCGGGACCTTGGCGGACAGCGAGTCTCGGAGCCGTCGGACCAAGACCTGCTGACAGAGATCGAGGCCGAGGACGCCGCCCTATCTGCCTCGCTTCGTGCGTTCCTCCTCCGCGCGGAGGATGCCCGAAGGGCCATTTCCCAGGGGTCCCCGGAGGGGGTAGGCCCGTCGCTCTCGCCTGAATTGAAGGCGTTCGCGGCCACGCTCGAAGCCAGGGCATCCGTGCTCACCAGCGCGGCTGAGGTGGAGCAGCGGCCTGTCATCGAGCGGCAGGCACGGGAACTGCGAGCGCACGCCGCACTCTGGGAATCCCGTGACGCCGTGCGAGAGGAAATCCGCCGCGCGAAGCGCCACGCGGCGCTGACGCGCGCGGCAAAGGATGCTGTGACCACCGGCATTTCACGGAAAAGCACCGAGCTTACCGATAAATACATGACCGACGCCCTGCTCGCGGCGTACGGCGAAGAGGTTCGCGCGCTTCGGATTGGCGACGCGGTGGAGCTGAAGCCGATCGGCACGGCCAAAGGGAAGAGTCAACAGCGGGTTGCGCTGCGGGTCGCAGAGTGGGCGCTGCGGGAGAAGTCGCTTCCAGGCACGGTCCTCAGCGAGGGAGAACGGCGGGCGGTGGCGCTGGCTACCTTCTTCACCGAACTTCGGATGCGGAAGGGGAAGTCCGCGGTCGTTCTGGATGATCCCGTGTCGTCCCTTGACCACGAACGGCAGGACGATGTTGCCCGGAGGCTGGTGGCCGAGGCGTTGCAGCGACAAGTGGTGGTGTTCACGCACAACCTCGTCTTCTTGAGGTTCCTGGAGGACATCGCCAAAGAGCAGCGCGTAGCGCTGCGGGTGGTCGAGGTCGCACGCGAAGGTGGCCGTCCAGGGGTCTGCACCCCCGAGGCACCCTGGAAAGCGAAGAAGTTCAGCGGCCAGATCAGCTGGCTCAACGCTCATCGCGACGCCCTTCAGAAGCAGGCCAAGACGCAACCGGCGCTCACCGCCGGGTCGTTGGCCTTCGGATACGGCAGGCTACGCCAAGCGGCAGAGCGCGCCCTTGAGGAGCGACTGCTCGGCGCGTGCGTCGAGCGCTACGCGAGAGGCGTTCACGCGACCGCGCTTTGGAAGGTCCGTGCGCTCACGGACGACGACGTGCGCGAGTACCTCCGCATCTACGACCGAGCGACCAAGTGGGGGTCGATCCACGACGGCACGCTGGCCGAGAACGTAGTGCCCCCACGAATCGAAGACTTCGACGCGGACATCAAGGCACTCAGCGACTTGGTCACGCAGGTCGGCAAGCGCCAGAACGAGAAGGAGAAGTGAAGAACGGCTGCGACCTCCGGCCGTCTCGGAGGGTCGGCGCGCGGCCGCCCCGCGCCGTCCGTTCGTCCAGCGCCGAACGGTTCGCCAAACGGCGCCATATACCTTGATTTGCCTGGCCGATGGTGACCCCGGGCCGGGTCGCCGGTAGAATACCCGCGCTGCTCTCCTTCAGGATCCCATGTCCCTCGCCCTCAACAAGCCCAAGCTCAACAACCTCACGCAGGACATCTGGAAGTCCGCCGAACGGCTCCGCGGCAAGTTCAAGCCCTACGAGTACCAGAGCATCATCCTGCCGATCATCGTCCTCCGGCGGCTGGAGTGCGTGCTGACGGCATGGCGTGAGGCCAAGGCGAAGGACATCCAGAAGAAGGCGGCGGACGCGGGGAAGCCCCGGACGCCCGAGGCCGTGGCCGCGCTGGTCAAGGGTCTCGAAAAAGACGGCCCGTTCTACAACACGACCGAGTGGACGCTGAAGAAGGTCTACGACGAAGACCACGCGCTGCTGGAGAAGCACTTTCGGGAATACCTGACAGGCTTTTCGGAGAACGTGAAAGACGTCTTCGAGAAGTTCAACTACGCCGAGACCATCGGCCTGATGGTGAAGAACAACCGTCTCGCCCCGATCATCAACCTCCACAAGGGCCTGGAGATCGGCCCAGACAAGATCTCGAACCTTGAGATGGGGTACGTCTACGAGGAGCTGCTCCGGCGGTTCTCGGAGCAGAGCGGTGAGGAGGCGGGGGAGCACTTCACGCCCAGGGAGGTGATCCGGCTCATGGTGGAGCTGCTGGACATCCCCCACCCCGACAAGCACATCGCGATCTACGACCCCGCGTGTGGGACGGGCGGAATGCTCTCGGTGGCGAAGGAACACCTGCTCAACCGCGCCAAGACGGATGCCGAGCGCAACGAGGTCGAGGCCAACGTCACCATTCACGGGCAGGAGCTATCCCGGACCAACTACGCCATCTGCCAGGCAGACATGCTGATCAAGGCGGACCCGCAGGCCAAGGTGTTCCTCGGGAACTCGCTGATCCCGCATATCAAGGACTCGAAGGAGCCGGGCGACCAGCTTGAGCACGAGCGCTTCGACTTCATGCTCTCGAATCCGCCGTTCGGCGTGACCTGGGGAGGGAAGGACGGCTACGAGGCGGAGGCCAAGAAGTACGAGAAGACGCGGTACTCGGCCGGCATGCCCCCCGTGAACAACGGGTCCTTCCTCTTCCTCCAGACCATGCTCGCGAAGATGAAGACGCCCGCGGAGGGGGGCAGCCGGATCGCGATCATCTTTAACGGCTCGCCGCTCTCCAACGGAGACTGCGGGCAGGACGAGTCCGAAATCCGGCGGTGGATCATTGAGCACGACTGGCTCGACGCCATCATCATGCTGCCGGACCAACTCTTCTACAACACCGGAATCTATACCTACATCTGGCTGCTGCGAGATGAGAAGCCCCCGGCGCACGCCGGCCGCGTGATGATCATCGATGCACGCGGGCAGTTCGAGAAGGAGCCAAAGTCGTTCGGCAACAAGCGGAATCGCATGACGGATGTGCACCGCGCATGGATCGAGCGGCAATACCGGGACGGCTGGTCGAAGGACCACAGCGACGACTGCGTGAAGGTGTTCCGAAACAAGGAGTTCGCGTACCACAAGGTGGCGGTCGTCTTCCACCAGTTCGACGAGCAGGATCGGCCAGCAACCATCACCGAGCCCTACGAGAAGGCGTTCACCGCTGCGAACCTGAAGAAGGAGCAGGACTTCTACCAGGTGGATCTCGTATTTCGGGTGCGGCTGGACGTCGGTAACGGCAAGCAGCGAACGGAAGCCATCACACTTAAGCCGAAGGATAGCGCCGCAGCGCGGCTCAAGGCGGTCGCGGCCTTGGGCCACCCGGTCCTCGGCGTCGAGTGGACGCACCCGCACTACGTCCCGGACGACGAGTACATCCCCTTCGCCGAGGGGAAGAAGCCCGAGGAATACATCCCCGAGTTCTTGAGGCGCGAGGTCGCCCGCCCGATCATCCGGTGGAGCGAAAGCGCCAAACTGGGGTACGAATTCTTGCCGAACAAGTACTTCTACCGCTACGAAGAGCCGAAGGCTGCGGATGCGCTACTTGCGGAGTTCTGGAGGCTGGAGAAGGAGGCCGAGGGCATGCTGGCCGGGCTGGTGGCACGATGACGGCCGAAGGTGACGTCGCCCACGAGGAGAGTGCGTTGGGGTACGCGCCGACGACCTGGACCGTCGATCGGGTACGAGACCGCGTCGGGGCTGTCGTCGGCGGCGACTGGGGCGGCGACCCCGACGGCGACGATGAGGGTGACAACGTCGTGGTAGTTCGGGTTGCCGATATCCGTGGTTTGGATGTAGCCAGTAGCGACCTCACCGTACGACGAGTGAAGGGCACGAAGACCGCCGGCCGGCTCCTGAACGAGCGAAGCCTCCTCATTGAGAAGTCCGGGGGTGGCGAAGACAGTCCGGTCGGAAGGGCCGTACTCGCTCGTCGGATCGACCAGCCGGCCATCTGCTCCAATTTCATGGCGAAGGTCGATTGCCTTTCCAGCGCGTATCCGCTGTTCGTCGCGTATCTCATGAACGCGATGTACTCTACGCGTCTTATGATTCCCCATATTCAGCAAACCACTGGCATTCAGAACTTGCGGGTGACTGACTATCTCAACACCAAGGTGGGATTTCCGGACCTGGCCGAGCAGCGTCGGATCGCCGCATACCTGGATGCAAGTTGTGCCGCCATCGACCGAGCGCGGGAACTGAAGAACCGGCAGATGGTTGCCCTCGATCTCACTCTCCGGGCGCAGATGACGGCACTCGTGACTCGTGGGACGGATCCCGATCGCGCGCTTGCGCCGAGCAAGGCGCCCTGGCTCGGCCCCCTGCCTGCTACCTGGCGTTCCGCGAGCCTGAAGCGCCTCCTGGCGGAGCCGATGGAATACGGGCTGAATGAAGCCGCGGAATTCGAAGATCGCGACTGCCCCAGGTACATCCGAATCACGGATTTCGGGCAGGATGGGCGACTCCGCGACGACACTTACCGGTCGCTTCCGGCCGACGTCGCCGCCTCGGCGCTGCTCAGCGAAGAAGACATCCTGTTCGCCCGCAGCGGCGCCACGGTCGGAAAGACGTTCATTTTTCGCAACCATCCCCACCCTGCGTGCTTCGCCGGCTACCTGATCAGGGCGCGCCCGCTCCGACGCGTCCTGCGTCCCATGTTCCTCTACTACTACACCAAGTCGCTCGCGTACGAGGCGTGGAAGGACCAAGTGTTCAGCCAAGCGACTATCCAGAACATTAGCGCCGTGAAATATGGCTACCTCCTCGTGCCGCTCCCCCCCGTACACGAACAGGATGCCATCATCGAAGCCGTTGAGGCACGGGTGGCCGAGATCACGGCGGTTCGTCGCAACGTGGAGCAGCAGGTGGAGGTGTTGACAGCCTACCGCAAGTCCCTCATCCACGAATGCGTCACGGGCATCCGCCGGTTGACGCAAGAAGACCTCAACCGGGTTCTACACCATGCCGTTCTCCCCTCCTGAGATCGACTTCCAGAAGCACCTGGTCGCCTACCTCGTGGCGAAGCACCATTACGCCGTTTTGGAGGCGGGTCAGATCACGGATGCGAAGAACGTCATCGCCGAGGAACAACTTTGGGCGTTCATCCAGGCTACGCAACAGGACGAGATTGACCGGCTTTCCAGAAACTACCCTGCGGCGCGTGATGAGCTGTTCCGGGAGCTGCGAGCGTCGCTCACCTCCACCCCGCTTTGGCTGCTCCTCCGCAACGGCTTGACGGTCCGCGATGTCCCCTTCCGCCTGTTCTACCCTCGGCCTCGTTCGACCCACAGCGCCGCGGCGCTGCTCTTCCAACAGAACCGGCTCTCCGTCCTCCATCATTATTACTTCGGCGCGGCGAACCAGGAGGTCGACATCCTGCTGTTCCTCAACGGACTGCCGATCGTGGCCATCGAACTGAAGCACGAGAAGAACCAGATCATCGATGATGCGGTCGCTCAATTCGTCAAGCGGGACCACAGCCACAAGGTCTTCTCGCACCCGTTTCTGTACATCGCCGCAGATACATCAGACGTGAAGGCGGCCACCGACCCGCGGCGCACGGAGAACTTTCTTTGGCACAACGCGGGCCTGACGAACCAGGCGAGTTCGCGGGACGAGTACCCGGTCGAGCATCTCTACCGCGACACACTCTCGCCGAAGGGGATTTTCGAGGCCCTCTCGTTCTTCCTGGTGCACGTTCCCGACCGCCCGGCGGAGGGGAGTCGGCCCGCGCGGAAGGCGTTCACCATTTTCCCGCGGTTTCACCAAAGTCGAATGGTCGGCAAGGTCGCCGAAGCTGCGGCGTCGCATTTCGCCGCCCACGGGAACGTGGGGCGCAAGTTCCTGATCGAGCACTCCGCCGGGAGCGGCAAGACCTTGTCCATCTGCTGGCTTGCGGAGCGCCTGCACAGTGTGTTCAAGCCGGGCTCGAATGATCCGCTCGTGGAGATGATCTTTATCCTCACCGACCGGAAGTCGTTGGACACGAACGTTCGTGACGACCTGCAGAATTTCAGGCACCTGACCGCCAAGGTGGGGCTCGCTCGCACGTCGGAAGAGCTCGCCTTGTTCGTCAAGCGCCGGACGTCCATCATTGTGACCACCCAGCAGAAGTTCAAGTATATCCTGGCCCAGATCTCCGCCGACGAGAAGCTCAAGCACTTGCGCGTGGCTTTCCTGATTGACGAGGCCCACCGGTCGCAGGAAGGCAAGATGGGCGCCAACATCCGCGTCCCCTTCCGAAAGCCGGATGAGCCCGATGTGGAGGCGCCCGATCTCGACGACGAGGAGGACATCGCCAGGATCATCCGCGAGCACGATCGGAACCAACTCTTCGTTGCGTTCACGGCCACCCCGTCTCCAGCGACCAAAACACTCTTCGGGGCCGCCTTCGATGTGTACACCGAGGAAGAGGCGATCGCCGAGGGCTACATCGTCGATGTCGCCGGGAGCATCCTTTCGTACAAGACGCTGTACAACCTCAAGTCTCGGGTCGTGCCGACCGCGGCGGAAGCAGCAAAGGTCTACCCAGCCGGGGTGATTGCCAAGGCGCTCAACACCATCGCCTATCAGGACGAGGGGCTGATCCAGTACAAGGCCGAGGTCATGCTTCGCATCTTCGAAGACGGCGTGCGCTCCCTCGTCGGGGGCCGGGCCAAGGCCATGATCGTCACGAGCTCGCGGCTGGCGGGGCTGCGGTACTACAACGTCATCAAGGAAAAGCTGGCCCTCCGAGGTGCCAACTATCAGGTCCTCTACGCGTTTTCGGACTTCGACCACCCTGAAACCAATGAACACGTCTCGGAGGTCTCCGTGAACGGCCTCAACTCCGGGGAGTTGATCGAGGACAGGTTCGATGGCGACGACTATCGCCTCCTCGTCGTCGCAAACAAGTTCCAGACGGGTTTCGACCAGCCGCTCCTCGCCGGGATGTTCCTGGACAAGCCGGTCGTCGATCGCAACGCGGTTCAGACCGTCTCGCGCCTCAACCGGAAAGACAAGGAGGGGCTCAAGAATAAGGTCGTCGTCGTCGATTTCACCAACAACGCGCAGGCGATCCTGAAGGCGTTCGCGAAGTACCGCAAGGGGGCCCCGCCCTCTACCATCGAGCCCGATCAACAGCAGTGTATGGCGCTTCTGAAGGAGATCCTCGAAGCGCAGGTGTTCACAGAAAAGGATGCCTCGGACTTGGTGACGCTCGTCGCGAACGGGACCGACGCGCAGCGGCAGCATTTGGTGGGCGCGTTGCGCACGCGGTTCGCTGCGGCGCTCCCCAACATGGACGACCGGAAGGCGCTGGTCTACCTGTTGGCGAAATTCTCGAAGAGCTACCACTACCTGACGTCGTTCTTCACGTACCCGCGTCCCATAAATGAGTTCGCGGTGCTCGCCGACTATGTCGGGCCGCAGCTCATCAAGGAGGGGCGCGTCTCGGATCTGATGAAGCTGGTGCGCGACACCGAGGTCGTCCGGGCGACCGTGCAGGATCAGGGTGAGGTGAAGGCGTCGGCCACTGTGAAGCTGAAGACAGGCGGAGGTGGAGGCTCGGGTCCGCCGCCCAAGAAGCTGACGGTGCAGGACGTGATCGACTCGATCCGTGTCAAGTTCCCGATCTCCGATGACGAGGCTTTGTTCATCCGCCAGGTCATCGACGAGAAGGCCACGGACCCGATCATTCACAAGAACGTCGTGCAGAACAAGGCTGATGTCGTGTTCCTCGACGGCGTGTACCGAGACCAGGTGAAGGACGCCATCAAGCAGGCCTATGCGAACGACGGCCGCTACGACGAGCTCGTGAGCCCCCACTATCGGGACCCAGGCGCGGTCTTCGACTCGATGGCGATCACGGTCATCGACCTTCATCTTGCGGCAGCCTGAGCGCATGGCTCGCACGCTCGCGCAGACCCCCGCAGAGGATCGGCCTCGCGAAAAGCTGCTCGCGAAGGGCGCGTCCGCCCTCAGCGACCACGAGCTGCTCGCGGTCCTGCTGGGCAAGGGCACGGCGGCGACCGATGTGCTTACCCTCGCGCGCCAGCTCTCCCGGGTCATCGACGACAAGGGGCTCACGGTCGGGATCAGCGATCTCACCGTTCTCGACGGCGTCGGCGATGCCAAGGCAGCGCTGGTGCTCGCCGCGATCGAGTACGCACGACGCCGGATTCGGCCGGAGAGCACGCGAATCGAGACTCCCGCAGACGCACTCCCCCTCCTCCGGCACTACGCTGACCGAAAGCAGGAGCACCTGCTTGCGCTCACGTTGAACGGCGCCAACGAGGTGCTTCATGTCCGGGTTGTCTCCATCGGCCTGATCGATCGAACGCCCATTCACCCGCGCGAAGTTTTCGCCGATGCCGTGGCTGACCGAGCAGCGGGGATCCTGGTCGCCCACAACCATCCCGCGGGCTCGGTGGAGCCATCGGCCGCAGACGTTGTCGCGACTGGGCAGCTCAAGGCGGCCGGGCTTCTGCTCGGGATTCCCCTGCTCGACCACGTGATCTTCAACAAGGGCGGCTACTTCAGCTTCCTTGAATCGGGGAGGCTGTGATGGCCGCCCCGGCTGCGCACAGCGACACCGCAAACACTTGCCTCGCCATCCTTGAATACTCAAGAGGTGGTCCTTCCTGTTCCCGCTTCGAGGTGTTCGTTGGCGACTTTCTTTCCCATTGACCCCGCCCTTCAGGCGCGGCTGGTCCCGGCTTTCGACAAGGGGAAGCATGACGCCGTGCGCCCGGTGCTTGAGCCGATTCTCGCCGCAGCATGGGATCGGCTGCTTCCGGAAGTCACTCCCACGAAGGGCCAGTTCTGGCGGTCTAAGGTAATAGGACCCAAGCAGGGCGCGATCTACCGGACGAAGCCTTGCGCAACCCTGTCCGCCTACGGCGGCGGGATCGAGGTTCGCGTACGCTTTGGCGCCTCTGAGTGGTGGTACCCACAAGGGGTTTGGGTGCAGGATGCCACGGACGTTTTCCTAGACGTGATCGTTCGTCCGGTAGTCCGTAATGAAACTGGCGTGGTGTCGACGTTTCCCGGGTTTGCCGCCCTTTGCACCGAGTGGTCCACGGCGCCGCACCGTTTCATCCTTCCCCCGCGGCGGACGAGGAACAATGCCAATCCGCTGAAGCCCCCGCCGCAGGCAGAGACTCTTACGTTCGCGACTCGGCTTGGCAATGCGTCGACCGACGCCGAACTCTTGCTTCCGGACTCCATTCTTTCCCTTCGTCCATTCTTGCAACATGCGCTGAAGCGGTTCGTTTCCGTCCGCCGCGCCGAAGTGACGCAGGTCGACCTCGTCGAGGACGTCGTGGTCGGGCAATCGGCGGCAACGCACCTGGAACAACGCGTCGTCATCCGCCATCTCCTCACGGCGCTATGTACAAGGCCGCTGGTATTGCTCGCCGGCGTTTCTGGGAGTGGGAAGACCCAGCTCGCTGCCCGGCTCGGGCGCGCTTGGGCGTTGCTCCGGCTTTCTGACTCGGCGAAGGCCGGTGTGAGCGCCGTGGAGGAACGGCTGCTCGACGCCGGCGTGCTCGTTCCCGCCGATGGCCCGGAGGGCCTCTGGTACGACGTGCGCGAGTTGGGCCTTCCAGGGGACAACATTGGGGGACCTGATGAGGGGCCTGAAGAGGACGAGGAGCCCGAGGGTGAGGCAGAACCCGAGGAAGGGATTCCATCGGAGGACGGTGAGGAGGAGCCGGATGTCCCGGTCGCGTCCGAGTCGCCCGCGTTCGCGCTGGTTCCGGTTCAAGCTGATTGGCAAGAGTCAGCGAGTCTGTGGGGCCACTACAACCCCCTTGGCGGAGGGCATTTCCTCGCGTCGCCCGCCCTCGCAGTCGTTCTGGATGCCTGGGCCCGAAGTCAGCCATCCCGTCCCCGGGCCGAACGATCGCTCGTCTCGCATGTGCTGGTGCTGGACGAGATGAACTTGGCCCGGGTTGAACACTACGGCGCGGACCTGCTCTCCGCCATGGAGCGGCCTGGTGAACTTGCCATTCGGCTCCATGATGCAGGGCAAGTCCGGTCCGCGGATGGCCGGGAGGTGCCTTCTCGCATCGGCTGGCCCCAAGGATTGCGGTTGATCGGGACCGTGAACGTCGATGAGACGACGTTTGCGTTCGCGCCCAAAGTTCTCGATCGAGCCGCGGTCTTGGAGTTCCTCGATGTCGATCTGACCTTCGTGCTTGAACGCTGTGGCGACGGCGCAGAACTCGACCGGGTGCGGTCTTGGCTCGACGCGGTACAGGAAATTCTGCGGCCCCAAGCCCTACATCTCGGGTATCGAGCAGCGCGGGAGTTGATCGCGAACCTTCGCTCCCGTCTTGGTCCAGTGGCCGGCTGGTCGGAGGACGCCATGCGGCCGCTTCTCGATCAGCTTCTCCGCAACAAGGTGCTCCCGCGGGTCCGGGGGCCGCGCGGGGGGGTCGAGGGGTTGCTCCTCGACCTCACCGCCTTCGCCGAGAAGGGTGCGGGCGGGTGGAAGCCGCGCAGGGCGCAGCTGGAGGCATGGCGTGAGCAAGGCTTCCCGGACGGCGGCGCGCGCCCCGACCCGACCAAGGCAGTCCACCAGCAGTCCACCGAAAAGGCGTTGTCCATGCTTGATCGAGCCAGACACCTTGGGTTTACGAGCTTCTTTTGAGCCGCCGACTTCGACAGCTGACGATTCGGAACCCGGAGACGGGTGGCTTGATGCGCATATTCCCGTTCGGCGGGTCGGGGGCCATGGGCGAGGAGGTTGCCCTCTCGGCACGCGAGATTGGTCTCCGTTCCGGCCATGCCGAACTCACGGGCGTTCTGGACCCACAAGGCGGACTTCGTCTTGGGATCGCGCGATCCATCTCGCTCTTCCGGTCCCCCCTGAAGGTCGCAGAGGGTAGTCGGTGGCTGGTCGAGACGGACGAGTGGTCCCCCGGGGTGGTTTCGTGGGCCCGTAGCCTCGCCCCGCTCGGCCGTGAGGGGTGGTGGCTACTCGACCTGAACGATGTTCTTGGCGAAATCGAGCTGTCTACACCGGCGGGTCCGTTGCCGATGACCGTGTGCAGTTGGAAGCTCGACGATGAATTGGAACCTACCCGCTCATTGGAGGTCCTGCTGGCGGAGGTCTGGGAGCGCCACTTGGCGCTTTCCCGCCGACTAGGGCGGGCTCCCTCGGTGGAACTTCCCGCCGGACGCAGGCGACGCGCGCCCTTTCAGACGCTAATGCTGCTGGACCGCCTTCTACACGCGGATGGGGTTGCCGAGGCCTGGGACGCCCTTGTCAGCGCGCCGCCCTCGGCGCTCCGTATCGACCGGCCGATGGTGTCGGCTGCGCTGGCGCGGAACCCGATACTGCATGGTGCGAAGGGGCCGTGGCGGGCACCCGATGGAATTGACGCGAAGGGACAGGTTCAACGAGTGTTTGATCGTCGCCCCGTCCATAGCTTTCGCACTCCGGCGGCGTTGCTCGCGGTGAAGCTTGCGCACTGGGTCGAGGAGGCGTCCAGTGAACTACTAGGTATGCTCCATGCTGAGGCACAGGGCGCTGAGCTGGTCGGCCCCGAGCGGGCCTGGGCACGCCGAGCTCGTGCGATTCAGGAGCGGGCAACCAGTGTGATGGCCACGCCCGCCTTTGCCGACCTCGATCCCTTCGCGCCGCTGGACATGGCGTCCCCCGCGCTGACTCTCAACCGCACCTGTCAGCCAATGCTCCGCGCTTGGAGCGTCCTTCAAGACGGCGTCGGTCATGACGGCCGAGGCGAGCGCCTGTTTCGTGATCCGCTGAAAGAGTCATTTGACCTTTACGAATACTGGTGTTGGTTCGCTCTCTGGGACGCGGTGGTGAGCGAGATGGAACCACTCTCTCCACAGACGCACTGGGCGGCCAAAGTCGAGCGAGTCGTAAGCGATGAGCGCTCGCTGGAGCACGGGCTGCACGCCCGGGTGCAGGTTGGCGGGACGGTGGTGGAACTCTGGTACAACGAGACGGCGTCGACTGGGAAAAGCGTCTTTGGGCTGCGCTCTTACAGCCTGTCGCTGCGACCAGACTTGCTGATGCGGATCACCAACGGGGATGAAGTCGACATCATCGTCTTCGATGCAAAGTACCGCGTCGATCTCGTCACGGCTTTCGACAGCGAGGAAGACGAGGAGAAGCGGTTCGGGCGAGCCAAGACCTCCGACATCAAGGTCATGCACGGGTATAGGGACGCCCTCACCTTTGGCGTCGACCAGGCCCACCCTCGATGGGTGTTGAGTCTGTTTCCGGGTACGGAAGCACGACTGTATGCGGATGGAGGCGGAACCGGGGTCTGGCCCCGCGGGCAGCTTTCTACCCTTGCGTGCCCCAGCGGTGGCGTTGGGGCGATCCCAGCGGCGCCCGGTAGCGTCGAACTACTGCGCGAGTGCGTCAAACGGCTGCTGAGGGGCGTGACGCGCGAAGTTGAGTACGTCGAGGAGGTGCTCGACGTTCACCTTCACGGAGTCCCGGCTGTCGAACTCGGTCGCGCAGATGCGTAGCCCCGATGGGCGGCTTCAGCGGACGCTGAAGGCTGGCTACGTCGCAGCTTCAGCGCGACATTTTGGCCGGAGTACCGCGTCGTCGCGCGCGCCCGCCTCTCGTTGTGGCCTTGAACCCCACCGCGGCCCCCCTGCCCATCAGCGCAGCCGGGCTGAACTGCAAGTTGCGCTCGCGTTGCGCGACCCGGACCACTTCCGCGAGTTCTACGTCAAGGCGGCGCTCGCCGCCGGCGTGATCGAGATGACGCTCCCCGACACCCGGAGCAGCAAGCAGCGCTACCGGCTGACCGACGCGGGGACAGCGTGGGTGGCGAGGGGCGGGCGATGATCGCCCCGAGCCCCGGCGCGACCCGTTACTTCACCTCCAAAACGCAGTAGGTTCGACTACATGGCCATCTCGAAGCCCCTCGCCGGCAAAAGCAGTCCAAAAGCGGACCCTGAAGCTCAACTCTCCGGTCTCGCACGAGCGATGGAGCGCCTAGTGCGCGCCGCCGCAGTTCTACCCCGCGAGGAGGATCACAAGCTCCGCGAGGACCTCGTCAACCTCGCGCGGCGCGTGGTCGTTTCCGAGGTTCTGGCGGCTCGGCCCACCGTGGTCGTCGCGGGCCTCCAGGGGGTCGGGAAATCGACTCTGGTCGCTGCGCTCTACGACCTCCCGGACGGTGTCCTTCCGGAGAACCTTGGTCGCGGCGAGCAAATCCCGGTGCTGATCACCGAACGGCGTGGCGCGACCGCCCCGGGGCTCTTCTCGCATGAGATCCTTCGCGCCGAGGTCGGCCCAATCGTCGGCCGACGTGCGGTAACCGCAGCTGAATTCCACCAGATCGCGCGCGCGCCCTCGGGGGATGATCTCTACCTTGAAATCGAGTCGCCCCCGCGATGGCTCGGGGGCAGCGACGCCGCGTTGCTTCTACTGCCAGGCGTGGAAGATACGCCCACGGAATGGGATGTCTTGGCCCGGCACGCGATGGATTCTGGGAGCGCATGCGTGTACGTCGTCGACGGGACCCGCCTCGCCTGGAAGGCACACGCCGACCTCTTCGGCCGAGTGCTGGACGGGTTCGGGCTCGGCAAGCTCGTCGTCGCGCTGAGCCGCACGGACATGACGCTCGACGGAAACGACGCGGCATTCAAGCGGCTGGTAGAGATGCATGGCATTCCGGCAGAGGCTCACGAACGGATCCTCAGAACGGGCACCTCGCCGGAGTTGGTCGCCGCCTGGACCAAGGACCTCGCGCGGCTCCTGGGCCGGATTCTGCCGCCTACGAAGCAGTTGAGGGCCCGGCAATTGGAGCAGCTTCGATTGCTGGTGGACGACGACCTCGGTCGCGTGCTGGGCCAGACCGAGGATGCGTTGCACGCGTTGGAGGCACGCGCAGCCGGAGGACACCTCGCCCAGGTCGAAGCAGTGCTGGTCGTCGTGCAGGAGGAACGCCAGCGGGTGCGGAAGGCATACGCGGCTGCCGTCAACGGATTCTTCGCGGCGCACGCCGAAGCCGTCCAAGAACGCATGGCGGCGCTCATCACGAAACCCGACTGGTTCGACCGGGCGTGGTCCACGCTCTTTGGGGAACCCCTGGAGGAAGCTCTTCAGTTTGAGGGCGCCCTCAAACTGGCATGGCGCGACCCGGCGCTTCGAGACGCCCACGCCCGGGCGATTGCCGACGTGGTGCGCACGCGCACCGGCCTCCTGGTCGTCGATGCGGCCGCCCCGAGCGCATACGCGCTGGCGAAGCCCGAGGCCCCTCTGCCGTCGCTGCTTTCTGGCGATGTGGTGAGCGACATCCGCGTATTCGCCGGAGATCGCCACCTAACGAACACCGGCCACCTCCCGTCGTTGTCCGCGAAGGAGAGCCTGCGGGTTCTCCCAAGTGCGGCGCTCGACTACGCTCGGCTGGTGCAGGTGGCGCCCCAGTCCTTCGCGACGGACGGCAAGCCACCGAGCGCGGGCCTCGAGGTCGTGGCGAACGACTTCACCGAGGCTGTGGCGGGGCAGAAGCAACTCTTCCAGATCGTCGGAGGGCTGTTGGTCGCCGACGCCGCGTGGGATGGCAAGCTGGATTCCCTGCCAAACCTTGCGCACGCCCTCGGGTTTGCGGGGCCGGCCACCACCGGGACGGTTGTGGCAGCCACCGCCGCGGGCCCGATCGCAATCGCAGCCGGCGTGGTTGCAGCTGGGGCCGCCGTGGTGGTAATCCGCCGGGCGATCATCGGGCGCGACTACGAGCGATATGGTAGCGTCAAGCTTGCTGTTCACTCAATGCGGGAGTCCTCGGTGCAACAGACGCTCGACGCCTTCGACGATTTGATGGACGCGCTGGAGGAGCGCGTCACTTTCGGGCTCGAACGGCTCTACGGGCTCGACGCAGCGTGGGCTCGCAACCAGCGCCTCGCTCTGTCCCTCCATCAAGCCGTGGAACAACGGCTGTTGCTTCTTGACGCCATCGATGCCCAGAGGCTGTTCAGCGATGTGGGGTGATCGCGTCGCGACGGACGCGGTCAGGTGGGGCTTCGAAGGTCGGGATCGGTTCATTTCTGGGCTCAAGATTCCGGCAAACCGGGCGCTCTACGAGGAACGGGCGAAGGGAGATCCTGTCTTGCTTGCCTACGGCGCATCGCAGGTTGGAAAAACCGAACTCATCCTGCGACTGCTCGGCGTTGATCTGGGCCGGCCGGACCTCGCCGCGACCAAACGTGCTCTGCGCGGCGGACGTGAACTGGGAATGTCTGCATCCTCGACGGCCACGATCTACCGAATGAGCCCAGACGAGGCGTATTACCTGCGAACGGCCGAGGGGCACTCCGGCCCGCTGGACGTCACGGCCTTGGAGCGGTCCGTCGCCGATGTGCGGAAACACGTCGAAGGGGGCCGCTTCCGAGATGAGGCACCGATCGAGGTCTGGTTGCCCGCAGGGCTGGCCCGGGACCCCGTCATCGACGGAACCCGTCAGGTGATCATCGATTTGCCAGGGGTGGGCAGCGCGACGGCCGCCGAGGCGCCCGAGGTAAACCGACTGCTCCGCCGCTACCTGCCGGTCGCGAGCGTCGTGATGATGGTATTTCAGGCCGACCAAAGCTCGGCGTTGGGCCAGATTCGCGAGCCTGAACTTGAATTGTGGTATGTCGAACCTGGACGTATCCGGGTGGTGCTGACGCGGGCGGTATCGTTTGAGTCCGTCCGGCGCATGTGGGAGCGAAACCGGGAAGCGACGGGCGCGACCCTGCACGCACACGTACGAGACCAGATTCGGAGCTCAGTAAAGCGGTTTCCGGAGGATGTAAGGCTTTACCCCGTTGAGTACGGGGAGAGTTGGGCGAAGCTCTCCAAGGAGAACCATGAGCTGTGGCGGCATTTCTCCCCCATCGTGGAGGCGAACCTTCGCTCACTCGGCAGTGACCTTCCCGCACCGACGCCGGAGCAGGGCTTGCTGAACCTGGTGAGCGCACACCATGTCATCGAGGCTCGGGCGAAGGAGAAAATGGCGGTGTTTTCAAGCCGAAAGGCCGAGATGTCCGAAAGGAGGAAGCGGTGGACGGATGAGCGGACGCTGGCCCAAGCCTTGGCAGCGCGAGCTGAGGCCACGATTGCCACGGCGCGGGCCGTGAGGGCAGCGGCGGCAAGGTTTCCCGCACCGGCGCTTTCCCTCGCGCCCCTGAGCAGCTCAAATAGCCAAGACGCGGGCGATTTCCGTGGCTACCTCGACGCCTGCGAGGCAGACCTCTTGAGCCAGGCGGCGGAATATCGGCGAGCCGCACACGCGAACGAGCCGAGCCTGAAGCTCGGTGTAGTCGACCCGTCCGACGACACGATCGCGTTGTTGGCAGCGACCCGCGCTGGTCTGGACTACACCTTCTTCGATAGGTACGCCACGGATGCGGGCCAGGACGAGGACCGAGTCAACTGCCGGGAAGTCATGCGGGCGATGCGGGACGATCTAAATGCTGGTCTCCATGAGCAGCGGAAAGTCGCAGTTTCGAAGATCGCGGGGAAGGCGAAGGCCCTGGCGGAACGAGCTACCGCCGAACGCGCTTCGCAACAGGGTCGGGATCATGACCTCGCCGTTAAAATATCCATGGAGGATGCCGCAATTCACGCCCTCGACACCGAGGCTGCGCGGTACGAGGAGGAGATGGCGGCCGATGTCAGCAGGGCACAGGAGTTTCGCGAATCGCTCTCCAATGCCCTCGACGGGGCCTGCGCCCGTTGGATCCAAGAAATCAACCGCCCGAGCGTGTCCGGTCCCGCCAAGCTTGAGGTCGGACTGCTCCTCCTGCAGGCCTGCAAACGAGCGGAGACCCTGCACGTCCTGCAACCGGAGACGCACTCATGAGCACCCCGAGCCCGGAATCCTCGACGCGCGTCTCGACCGACGCCCGAGCCGCGATGAACGCCGTTCTGTCCGAACTGGTGGTGACGCCTGTCCAAGTAGCTGTTCGGGAATCGGCGGCGGGGTTGGCTACCGCGGTCGCGGTCTCCGACCTGCGGACTCGCCTGGATGACGTGAAACGCATATTGAACGCGGAGTTGAAGAGTCCGGACTCGGAACTTCGCCAGAGCATCGACCGCATCGTTCGTTTCCTCGACGCCGAGGCCGACGACCTCAACGATCGCTTGGCGGCGAACGGTACGGGCATCGTCTCCGCGGTGGCCGAGCGCCACGCTGCGGGGCTGCGGGAGAACGAGGAAAGGGTGGGCGGGGAAATCCGGAGGGCGGCTTCCGACATTCGAACTGGAGTTAGCGACAACGCGCGGCAGACGGAAACGCATGTGTCCGAGACCGTGGGTGCCCTTGGCAGCGCGCTCGCCGCCGCGGTCGCTGGGACGCGCGAACAGATTCTGGCGGGGGTAGCGAGTCATGCTGACGCCACGGTCGGGCGTATCGAGGCCTCGGCGCGGGAAATGAGTGGCCAGGTGCATCAGCATCTTCGAGACCTCGAAGACGGGCTGGGGAAGGCGGAGGCCGAAGCGCGGGAACGCCACCGGCTGGAAGTCGCGGCCGCGAGCGAGCGCCACGTGACTACCCGGGGCACCGCCGTTGAGGCGGTCGTTGGGGCGAGGCAGGCCGTGCTGGATGAACTCGGTCGGGCGGTAGCGGTCGTTCAGGATGCAGTGCCGCGCAAGACCGTCGAGGCGCTGTCTTCTGAGCTGCGGGAGATCCACGAGGTGCTGGCGCGCTTGGAGACGGGCCTGACCGCGATGACGACGTTCGCCGAGCAGCAGCGCGCCTGGAATGACGGCACCAGCGGAGAGGTGAAGGCCTTGCGAGAAGGCATAGGCGGGCACGAGTTCCGCCTCACGGAGGTTGCGGGCGCGCTCCGCACCCGGCTGAACGCGACGCTCGGTGTGCTGGCGCTGCTTGTTGCGGGCGGAGCCGCGCTACTCTGGCTGCTGCTTCGATGATGCGCCACAGGCCGATGCGCTACAACGCAGCTTCAGCGCGACATTTCGGTCTCCTCACCGCCTCGTCGCATACTTCCACCTCCCATTGTCCCCATGAACCCCAAGGCGGGCCTCCCGCTGGAGGATCTCCGCGCGGCCGCGGCCTGCATCGCCGCCGGTCGAACGACGCGGATGGACGGCGCCAGACTCACCGCGTGGGACACCGACGGAGTCCCGTTGAAGGAGGTCTGGGCGTTCGACTCGATCGG
>CAIXRH010000338.1 GCA_903921785.1 uncultured Pseudomonadota bacterium | reverse complement strand
GCAGGCTTCGGGGCGGCGGCGCCGCGCGTGGCGGGCAGCTCCGGCAGCGCGTGCTCCATGCGGAGGAAGGAGATCGCCCGCTCCAACGACGCCTGGCCCGTGGAGAGGTTGTTGTAGAGCGCCACGATCACCTCGGGGGTGATGAGCAGGCGCTCGTGGTCGTCGCACATCGCCTCGGCCCGAGACGCGTCGGCCCGGGAGGCGAGGAGCACGGCGGTGCGGTCGTTGAGGTTGCGGTGGTGGGTCATCAACCCATCCACCGCCGGGTCCACCCGGTACTCCGCCACGAACTCCAGCACCTTGTTGTGGGTGCGGGAGCTGATCGCCTGGGGGAGATCGGGCATCGTCCGCAGGGTGGCGACGGCCTGGTCGCGCAGCGAGGCGTCTCCGGTCGCGGCGCAGACGTAGAGCATCGAGAGGCGCACGTCCGCGGTGGCGGGGAGGAGCCCCCGCGCGGCGGCCGAGCGGGTCGCTTCCGGGGCGCCGGGGCCGACCATCTCGCGCTGCTGCGGCGGGATACCGAGCTTGTCCCATGGAATATCGGTCATGTCGCGAGCTCCCACGCGCGGCGGAGGCCGCGCAGCGTCAAGGCGTCGTCCACTGTATCGAAGCTGGGGCAGAGCGGCGCGAAGGTGGCCGCGAGCCCGCCGGTGGCCACCACCGCCGCGGGCGCGCCGAGCTCCCCCCGGATGCGGGCGATGAGCCCCTCCACGAGCGAGGCGTAGCCGAGCACTGCCCCGGATTGCATGGCGCTCACGGTGTCGCTGCCGATGGCCGCCGCCGGCGCCGTCAGCGGGATCGGCGGAAGCCGGGCGGTGCCGCGCACGAGCGCGTCGAGCGCGGTGCGCGCGCCTGGGGCGATGGCGCCACCGCGGAAGGTGAGCGTGGCGTCGAGCACGTCGAACGTCGTGGCGGTGCCGAGGTCCACCGCGATGAGCGGCAGGGAGACCAGCTCCATCGCGCCGAGGGTGTTGATCACCCGGTCGGGGCCGAGGCCCGAAGGGTTCTGCACGGCCACCCGCACACCGGGCACGTTGGTCCCATCGAACGCCCGGAACGACACCCCGAGCGCCGCCGCGACCGCGGCCCACTGCTCCACCGCGGCGGGCACCACGCTGGCCAGCGCGACCCCATACAGCGGCTCCACCGCGCCGACGACCGAGGCCTCGGCGAGGAAGGTGCGAGCCTGGGCCTCAAGGTCCTCGGTCCCGTGGGTCGGCACCCGCAAGCGCAGCACCAACGCCTGACGGCGCCAGACGCCGAGCTCGGTCTTGGTGTTACCGATGTCGATGGTGAGGAGCATCCCGCGCCGCATATCGTCCGGGTTACCCGCGCGCGGCATGTTCGACGCCGCGACCGAGCGCCTGCTGCCTTCCCACCGCGTCGCCCGGGTGCACCTGTTCCGCCACGGCGAGGTGGAAACGGGCGTGGCGCGGGTCTGCCGCGGCCAGGGCGACGTGCCCCTCAGCCGCCGGGGCCAGGCGCAGTCGCACGAGCTCGCGGCGCGCCACGTCGCGGCGTTCGGGCTGCCCGATCGCGTCCTGACCTCCGATCTCGCCCGCTGCCGCGAGCTGGCCGACCAGTTCGGGCCCGTCCCCGAGCCGCTCCCCTGGCTGCGCGAGCAGCACATGGGCGATTGGGAAGGGCGCACCTGGGAGAGCCTCTCCCTGGAAGACGGCGCGGCAGTGTCTGCCTACTGGGGCGACTACGTGAACGGGCGGCCGACCGGCGGCGAGAGCTGGGCCGAAGCCGCCCGTCGGGTGGTCGCGGCCTGGGAGGCGCTCGGCCCGCTGGAGGGCCACATCGTCGTGTGCGCGCACGTCGGCCCGATCCGCGCGCTGGTCTGCCACTGGCTGGGCCTCGGCCCTGGCGAAGCGCTGCGATTCGCCCCGACCTACGCGTCCGAGACGCGGGTGCTCCTCGCGGAGGCCGGGGCGGTGATCGAGAAGTTCGGGGGCTGAGCGCAGCGGCGACCGCGGCCGGACCGCGGCCGTTCCTGGCCCTTCTCTCCCATATCCGGCATGATCCCGCCGATGTTCGCCCTGCTCGTCGCCTGTGCCACCATCCCCGTGTCCGCGCCGCTCGACACGGCGCCCGACATCGCCGACACCGGGGGCTCCGCCGACACCGCGGACACCGGCGATTCCGACGCGGACACGGCCGAATCTGCCGACACCGGTGACACGAACGACACCGCCGCGCCGTGCACGACCCGCTGGTACCCCGACGCCGACCAGGACGGCGCCGGCGCCGACGCAGGGGCCGTCGAGGCCTGCGACCCGCCTGATTCAACCTGGATCTTCACCGGAGGCGACTGCGACGACGTCGACCCCGACGTGCACCCCGGCGCGGCCGACCTGTGCGGCGACGACCTCGACGCCGATTGCGACGGCGCTGATCCCGAGTGCGCCTGGTCCGGCCGGGTGGACCTCGGCGGCGAGCCCAAGCTCTACGCCACGGTGCGGGACTCGCAGGCGGGCGGCCTCCTCGCCGCCGGCGACCTCACCGGGGACGGCGTCCCCGACCTGTTCACCGCGACCTTCGGCTTCGACAGCTATGGCGGCGGCGGGTACGTGGTTCCTGGGCCGATCACCAGCTCTGGCGCGCTGGACACCGTCGGGATCCACCTGCAGGGCCACTACGACTCCACCTACGGCGCCGGGCGCTCCGTCGGCATCGGCGACGTAGACGGTGACGGCGTCGCCGACCTCGCGATCGGCGTGCCGTACTACCAGAACGCGCTCCACATCTTCCTGGGTCCGCTCACGGTGGATCGAGAGGTGGCCGAGCCCGACCTCGTGCTCACCGGCCGCGGCAGCACCTACGCCGGCCACGGCGCCGACCTCGCCGACCTCAACGACGACGGGGTGGCCGACGCGATCGTGGGCGCGTACCTGGACTCTCCGGGCGCCTACACCGCCGGCACGGTCTTCGTGAAGTACGGCCCCCTCGCCGCCGACGTGGACCTCACCATCGACGCCGACCACGAGATATCCGGCGAAGAAGCCACGGCGTACACCGGACGCCACGTCCGGGCCGGCGGGGACCTCAACGGCGACGGCCTCGGGGACTTCGTGGTGGCAGCGCCCAACGCCACGGGCGGCGCGCCGGGCTCGGGCATCGTGTACGTCGTCTACGGCCCGGGCGACCTGCCGGACTTCTCCGCCGCGGACGGGCGGCTCCTCGGCGAAAGCGCAGGCGGCGGGCTGGGGATCGGCGTGTCGATGGCGCTCGGCGACGTCGACGGCGACGGCCTCGACGACGTGGCGGCCGGCGCGTACTACGACGGAACTGCGGCGTCATACGCCGGCTCCGCCTACCTCGTCTTCGGGCCCGCGGCGGGGGACCACGCGCTCTCGGCGGCCGACATCGTCGTGCGCGGCGCCGCGGTGAACCAGTACGTCGGCTCGGGCGTGGCCATCGGGGACGCCGACCGCGACGGCGTCGGCGACCTCGTGGTGGGCGCCTCCGGCACCGACACCTCCACCGGTGCGGCGTACCTCTACTCCGCGCCGACCGCGGGCACCTACGGCCCCGCCGACGCGGACGCCACCTTCCTCGGCGAGGGGATCATCCAGTTCGCGGGCGCCTTCACCACCTTCGGCGACGTGGACGGGGACACCCTCCCCGAGCTCCTCGTCGGCGCCACCGGTGAGCCCACGGGCGGGTCGGGCGCCGGCGCGGTGTACGTCGCGGCGCCTTAGGGTCGCCCACCCCGGGTTCCCGCCACGGCGGCCCGGTCTTCGCGGCAGGGGCGAGCCGCCCGTTGGCGACGCGGCCCGCGCACAGCGCGGGCGAGCGGAGCCCAAGGGGCGAGCCGCCCGTTGGCGACGCGGCCCGCGCACAGCGCGGGCGAGCGGAGCCCAAGGG
>CAIXRH010000337.1 GCA_903921785.1 uncultured Pseudomonadota bacterium | reverse complement strand
TGCTCGAAGCCGGGCGCCAGCGCCCTCGGGAAGGCCTGGATCGCCCCGGCGGCCGTGCACAACGCCCGGAGGTTCGTGGACCTCGGGGAGTTGTGCTCGTCGGGGGGCGGCGAAACGCGCACAAGTGGCGGCGGTTGCCCCGACCTCGGCGACTTGTGCTCGAAGCCGGGCGCCAGCGCCCTCGGGAAGGCCTGGATCGCCCCGGCGGCCGTGCACAACGCCCGGAGGTTGGTGAACCCCGGGGAGTTGTGCTCTTCGGGGGCGCGTTCCCCGCCCGAAGCTGCGGGTTCGAACGACGATCTGGGCGATTGGCGGATCACGGTGCGCGTGGATGCGTCGACGGCTGGCTGCCAATCGCGGCGCCGCCGGGGCGGTCCCCGGGGGCGCGCGAACGGATCCGCCGCGTGGCCTGCCGCCGACGGCTCAGGCCGCCGACGGCATCCGCCACCGACCCGCGCTTCAGGGCAGCGCGTTGGTGGCCACGGTGACGGGAGTGGCGGTCGGCGACGTCCGGAGCTGGACGCTGTCCGCGGCCCAGTACCGCGCAGGCTCCCACTTCACGCCCGTCTGGGTGTGGTCGGGGTACTGCGTGCGCAGCTCCCAGTTCCCGTTGGCGGAGGCCCGCTTGAAGACGACCACCGCGTAGGGGACGAGGTCGGCGCCGCCGTCGGTGGAGCGCAGGCGGGTGTTGAGGCGCTTGAACAGCTCGTCGAGGTCGATGTCGCCGTCCTCGAACGACCGGAGGATGGTCTCGGCCTGGGCGGGGCTCACCACGCCGCCCACCTTCTCCACGGTGTACCCCCAGCCAGGCGACTTCTCGATGATGAACGTGGCGGACGTGAACGGCCGCCAGTTCCCGGCCGCGTTCTTGAACTGCTTGTAGCCCTTGAGCTTGTTGGCGTAGGTCAGGGCGAGGTCGTGGGACTCCTTCTCGAGCACGGGGGTGGCCCACATCGAGGAGTGGTCCGGACCCGCGACCGTGGCCTGCGCGCGGGTGACCCGGTCCACGAGCTCGGTGGCGATCTTGGTACGCTCCTTGAACTCGCGCTTCCCGTCCTTCTCGGTGTAGGTGAACTTCACCTGGTTCCAGGAGAGGATCTTGGCGCCGCCAGACTTGTTGTCGCCCTGATCCGGGGCCACCTTGGTGGCGGCGCGGCGGGCCTGCCGCTCCAGGCCGGTCTGCGCGCCGTGGCGGCTGGTGGCGTGGTCGGCGCTGGTGCTCTCCTTCTTGAGCCGCTCCTCCCGCCACACGGTCGCTTCGGCCATCTTCTTGACGGTCGCCTTGAGCTCGTCTCGCGCTTGATGGATCGACGCGTTCGCGAGGACCTCCTCCAGCAACGACAGCCGCTCGCGGGCGCTCTCGAGGCGATTGACCGCCCCCGGGTCGGTCAGGAAGTTCTGTTCGCGCAGCGACCGTTCCGTCTCGTCCAGTTCCTTCCGCTGCTTCTCCAGGGCCTTCTTCGCCTTGTCGAACACGCCCTTCTGCTTCTCAAGCCGATCCTTGATGTCCACGATCGTGGTGGCGACGGGGGCCTGCTTGGCGCTCTCTTCGCGCAGCTCCTTCCGGATCGTCTCGACCTTGCCCATCTCGCTGATCATCGCCAGACGGAGCGTCTCGAGCTGGTCCCCCTGGGTCTTGAGCTTCAAGACGAGCTTCTTGGCTTCGTCGATCTTCTTGTTCTTTTCGTCGAGTCCGTCCGCTTCGCCCTTGGCGTCGGCCTCGTTCTCCTGGACCATCGCCTTCATCACGCCGACGAGCGCCTCGTCGGCCGCCTCGACCGCGGCGAGGGTGCCGGTCCAGTCCTCCGCTTCGAGCTTCTCTTGCGCGGTTCCCCAGAGCTTGCGGATGGTGAGCCGTCGTTCGTCCGAGAGCCGCCCCTTGATCGTGTCGAAGCGCGCCTGGGCGTCCTTCCAGCGCTTCACGGCGTTGGTCTTGGCGCGGGGGTCCTGCTTGCCGTGGGTCGGGTCGACCACGGTGGAGTAGTGGTCGAGCCCCTTCTGCAGGCCGGCGGCGAGGCGACGCGCTTCGTCCCACTTCGTGGCCTCGACGGCGTCCGCGATCTTGCCGAACTGGATGCGCAGCGCCTTGCGCTCTTCGTCGGTGATCTTGCCCTTGATCGTGTCGAACTGGGACTCCAGCGGGGCGACGATGGCCCTCACCTTCTGCTCGTCGTCCGGCTTGTCGAGCTTGGAGTCGGGCGCGGAGAGCTGTCCCTTGACGAGCTTGTAGCTGAAGTTCTTGGTCTCCTGGAAGATCTGCTTCACGGTCGGTTCGGGCAGCATGCCGGTCACCACCGAGAGGCTCACCTTGGACCCTTCGCGGAGGAACGTGCCGTTCCCCTTCACCTTCGCGCCCGGCTTGAGCGCGTTGGTCACCACGTCCGCGACCTTGCCGACGAGGAGGAAGGACTGCTCCTTGCCCTCGTGGACCACGCCCCCGTAGAAGGTGAACTTGCCGAGCACGCCCTCGTCGGCGTTGCTGAGCTCGAGCTTCAGCTGTGTAGCGTACTTTTCTCGGGTCTTGATCTGGTCGAGGGTCGTGAACGGCATGGTGGACTCCAGGGGGTCGGCCAACGGTTAACGCCGCGGGGGCGGCCCTTCGACATGCCCGCGCTCGCGGTCGCCCTGAGCCCTCCGCGGTGCGGCAGCTGCGGAATCCGATCGCGATCGGTCTGACCCCTCGGTGGTTGGCGGATCACGGTCCGCGTGGAGGCGTCGACGGTTGGCTGCCAATCGCGCCGCCGCCGGGGCGGTGGCTTCGGGGCTCGCCATTCTCACCCCGGCGGCCCCTCGATCGCCGACGCGTCCCGACCGGCAAGCCGGTGGGGCGCCACCAGCCCTTCGACGGATAGACGCTCCGAATGCTCCTTCTCCTCCTGTCCGCGCCCGCCTTCGCCGAGCGCGCCCAGTGCACCGTGACCGGCCTCGGGGCGCCGTTCGCCTCCGGCTCCAGCTCGACCACCGCGTCGATCGCGCAGTTCGGTCCGGATCTGGTGCTGGTCAAGGACGGGGTGTTCGACTTCCGCGTCGACGACGCTCGGTCGGAGGGCACCCTCTTCCTCGACGGGTTCCGCCCCGCGCGGTTCACCTGGACCCGGGGGCAGGCCTGCCGCGTCGCCGTCGTTCCGGGGCCGACGCCGGTGGTCAACGGGGTGATCCTGGGCCGCGAAGCGGCGCCCGCCGGCGCGGAGGTGTGGATCGAGGGCTGCGGAACCACGGCCGTCGTGACCGACGGGCGGTTCAGCATGAAGGCGATGCCCGGCAGCTGCGCGCTCACGGTGCACGCGTACGACTGGAAACACCATTGGTTGGGGGCCGAGGTGCCCTTGACCGTGCCCTCGGACGGCGCGCTCGACGTGAGCCTCCCGTTCGGCGCTCCCGTGGGCGGGGTCGGCGTGAGGCTCGCCGCCGACGCGCCGCGCATCGAGAGCTTCACGGCGGACAGCGCCGCGAAGGCGGGGGGGATGCACGTCGGCGACGTGGTGTCCGAGGTGGGCGGCGCGCCCGTCGCGGGCCGAACCACGGCGGAGGTCTCGGCGCTGCTCCGCGGGGCGCTGGGGACGGCCGTCGCCCTCCGGACGGTCGGCGGGGCCACGTTCACGCTCACGCGGCGGCTGCAGGACGACTCCTTCGTCGCCGGGAACATGGGGATCCGGGTCGAGAAGGGGCCGGACGGGTTGGTGGTCGCCGAGGTGGCGGGGCCCGCCGAGCGGGTGGGGGTGAAGGTGGGGGACGTGGTCGTGAGCGTCGATCACCACGTGAACGCGACCGTCGGCTCCTTCACCGGCCACTCCCGCGGGGGCGGCGAGCGCCTCCTGACGGTGCGGCGGGGCACGCAGGAGCTGGCGTTCACGGTGCCGGTGGAGCGGTTCGTGGTGCAGTGAGCGGCGGCGGTCTCGCCGAAACGTTCGCGACCAGGCGCCGCGGCCCCGCCCCCAGGTTAGACTCGGCCGCCAGCGAGGCCGGTCCCGATGAAGATTCACGAATATCAGGGAAAAGAAGTCCTTCGAAAGCACGGAGTGCCCACGCTCAACGGCGTGGCCGCAAAGACGCCCGACGCAGCCGTGGAGGCGGCCAAGGCCGTCGGCGGCTCGGTGTGGGTCGTCAAGAGCCAGGTGCACGCCGGAGGGCGCGGCAAGGGCCGCTTCCTCGGCGAGGTCGACGAGGCGGCGATCGCCCTCGCGGCCAAGGGTGAGGATGCCCCCGGCAAGGGCGGCGTCCGCGTGGTGAAGGACCTCGAGAGCGTCCGCGCCGCCGCGCAGGCGATGCTCGGCAACACCCTCGTCACCAAGCAGACCGGCCTCTCGGGCGCCAAGGTCAACACGGTGTACATCGAGCAGGGCTGCCAGATCGTGAAGGAGTACTACCTCGCCGTGCTGCTCGACCGCGGCGCCGGCAAGACGGTGGTCATGGTGAGCCAGGAAGGCGGCACCGAGATCGAAGAGGTGGCGGAGCACCGCCCCGAGGCGATCGTGAAGGAGTGGGCCGACCCGCTCACCGGCCTCGGCTCCTGGCAGGCGCGCAACCTCGCGTTCGCCCTCGGGCTCTCCGGCAAGGCGGTCGGCAACTTCGTGAAGGTGGCCCAGGGGCTCTTCCGTGCGTTCAACGCGGCCGACTGCTCGATGCTCGAGATCAACCCGCTCATCCTCACCGCGGATGAGCAGATCCTCCCGCTCGACGCGAAGGTCACGTTCGACGACAACGCGCTCTTCCGCCACCCCGAGTACGCCGCCTACGAGGACCCCGCGGAGGTCGATCCGCAGGAGCAGGAAGCCGCCAAGTACGAGCTCTCCTACGTGAAGCTCGATGGCAACATCGGCTGCCTCGTCAACGGCGCCGGCCTCGCCATGGCCACGATGGACATCATCAAGTTCTACGGCGAAGAGCCCGCGAACTTCCTGGACGTCGGCGGTGGCGCGAACAAGGAGAAGGTCACCGCGGCCTTCAAGATCATCACCGCCGACCCGGCGGTGAAGGGCATCCTGGTGAACATCTTCGGCGGCATCATGAAGTGTGATGTCATCGCCGAGGGCGTGCTCGCTGCGGTGCGGGACACCGGCCTCAACGTGCCGCTGGTCGTGCGCCTCGAGGGCACGAACGTGGACCTGGGCAAGAAGATCATCGCCGAGAGCGGCCTCCGGGTCATCGCGGCGGATTCCATGTCGGACGCTGCGCAGAAGATCGTTTCTGCGGTTCGGGGGGTGTGAAATGGCGATCCTGGTAGACAAGAACACGCGCCTGCTCGTTCAGGGCATCACCGGGTCGGCCGGCGGCTTCCATGCCAGCCAGTGCCGCGCCTACGGCACCAACGTCGTGGCCGGCGTCACGCCGGGCAAGGGCGGCACCTTCTTCGAAGGCGTGGTCCCGATCTTCGACACCGTCGATCAGGCGGTGAAGGCCACCGGCGCCAACGCCTCCATGATCTTCGTGCCCCCGCCCTTCGCGGCGGACGCGATCCTCGAAGCGGCCGACGCGGGCGTCAAGCTCGTCGTCCCCATCACCGAAGGCATCCCGGTTCGGGACATGCTCCCGATCATGGCGTTCCTCAAGGAGCGCGGCGTGCGGATGATCGGGCCGAACTGCCCGGGCATCATCACCCCCGGCCAGTGCAAGATCGGCATCATGCCGGGCCACATCCACCGCCCCGGCCGCATCGGCGTCGTGAGCCGCTCCGGCACGCTCACCTACGAGGCCGTCGGCCAGCTCACGCGCCTCGGCCTCGGCCAGAGCACCGCGATCGGCATCGGCGGCGACCCGATCATCGGCACCAAGCACATCGACGCCCTTCAGCTCTTCAACGCGGACCCCGACACCGACGCGATCATCATGATCGGCGAGATCGGCGGCTCGGCCGAAGAAGAAGCCTCCGCCTGGGCGGGGCTCAACTGCAAGAAGCCGATCGTCGGGTTCATCGCTGGCGCCACCGCTCCCCCGGGCCGCCGCATGGGCCACGCGGGCGCGATCATCTCCGGCGGTCAGGGCACCGCGGAGGCCAAGTACGAGGCCATGCAGAAGGCGGGCATCCACGTGGTGCGCAGCCCGGCCGAGATGGGCGCGAAGCTCGCGGAGCTGATCGGCCACAAGGTCTGATCCGGTTGGGGAGGCGGCGTCTGCCCATCCCGGGCGGGCGCCGCCTCCTTCATTTTTCGGGTTCGAACGACGGTCTGGGCGATTGGCGGATCACGGTCCGCGTGGCTGCGTCGACGGCTGGCTGCCAATCGCGGCGCCGCCGGGGCGCCGTCGTCAGGGACAGGCGCCCGTGTTCCCCGCGCGCGTCACGGCCCCGCCGAGGACCGCGAGCTGGTCGAGGAGCGTGTCCACGTCGGTGTCGCAGAGCGAGGGGTTGTTCGTGACGAGCAACCCGCCGCCGATCGCCACCAGCGCGCCGGTGCCGTCGAGCGTCGTCAGCGAGGAGTCCTCGCTCACCGAGAACGTGCTGTCGACGTACGCGAGCGCGTCCAGTCCGTGCAGGTCGAGGAGCCCGTCGTCCTGCGCGATGTAGACCTGGCCGCCCGTGGCGCTGACGGCGTCCAGCCCGGAGAGGTCCACGAGCGCGTCGTTGTCCACGATGGTCATCGAGCCGCCGATCTGCGTGAGGCCCGCCAGCCCGGTGAGGTCCGCGAGGGCGGCGTTCTCGCGGAGTGAGAGGGTCCCGTCCAGGGTGGTCAGCGCGGACAGCGCGGACAGGCTCACGAGCGCGGGGTTGCGGGAGACGCGCAGGTCCCGGCCGATCGAGGTGAGCCCGTCCAGCCCGGACACGCTGGAGAGGACGGCGTTGTCCTCGATCCGGACGCTCGCCCCCACACAGGACAGCCCCTCCAGCCCGGTGAGGTCGACGAGCGCGTCGTTGTCGCTGACCGTGACCGAGCTCGCCAGCGTCGTCACCTCCTCCAGCCCGGTGAGGTCGACGAGGACGTCGTTGTCGTCGACCTTCAGCGAGCCGAGCAAGGCGTCCAAACCTCCCAACCCGCGGAGGTCGAGGAGCGCGTCGTTGTCCTCCACCGTGAGCGATCCGCCGAGGGTCTCCATCGCCTCGAGCCCGGTCAGGCTCGTCAGGGACGCGTTCTGCTGGAGGTCGAGGTCGCGCCCGATCGTGGTGAGCGCTGCGGGGCCCCGGAGATCGGGGAGGTCGAGCCTGGCGATCGTCACGTCGCCGCCCACGGAGGTGAGCGAGGCCAACCCGGCGAGGCTCGTCAGGGGGCTGTCCTCCAGCACCAGATCCGACCCGATGGTGCGCACCGAGGCGAGGCCGGCCAGGTCGGTCACGCCCGTGACCTTCACCTCCAGGTCGCCGGCGACCTCCGTGAGGTGGGAGAGGGCGTTCACCTCGGTGAGGGCCGGATCGTCGGACAGCACGAGGTCGCCCCCGACGCGGCTGAGCGACCCGAGGCCGTCCAGGGAGGCGAGCGAGTCGTTCCGCGACAGGCCGAGGTCGCCGCCGATGGTGGTCAGCGCGTCGAGCCCGGAGAGGCTGGTGAGGCCTGGCTCGTCCTCCAGCTCGAGGGCGTCGCCGACCGTCGTGAGCGCGCCGAGTCCCGACAGGGAGGTGAGCGACCCGAACCCGTAGATCAGGAACGGTCCCCCGATGCTCTCCAGCCCGTCGAGGCCCGACAGGCTCTCGACCGGGGCCTCGCCGTAGAGCAGGAGCTCTCCCCCGACGGACCGGAGGGCGCCGAGGCCCTCCAACGACGTGAGCCCGTCGGCGGAGCTGATCTTGAGGTCCCGGCCCACCGTGCGCAGCCTCGTCAGCCCAGAGAGCTCGGTGACGAGCGGGTTCTTCACCAGCAGAACGTCCTCGCCCACCTCGGTGAGGCAGGTGAGGGAGGCGACGTCGGCGTCGGTGGCGGCGCCCAGGTCGAGGCTCCCGGTCAGGGAGATCTCGCAGTAGCGCCCGCAGAAGGACTGGAAGTCGGTGTCGAGGTCCCCCTCCACGTCGCCACGGGCGAAGACGCCTTCGTCCACCGTGCCGTTGCAGTCATTGTCGATGCCGTCGCAGGCTTCCAGGGCGAAGTCCCAGGCGCGGGGCTCGGCGTCGTCGCAGTCGTCGTGGGTGGAGACGTAGTCGGGCGGCGGGTCGCAGCGGGTGACCGCCCCCGCGGGGTCGCCGTGGCCGTCGCCGTCGGCGTCCGGGTACGCGGTGGGCGCGTCGACGGCGTCTTCGTCGACCTCGCCGTCGCAGTCGTCGTCCACGGTGTTGCACCGCTCCTCGGCGGCGACGTGGACCGCGGGGTCGCCCTCGTCGCAGTCGTCGGCGCCGGTGTAGCCGTCGCCGTCGGGGTCGGTGGCCGCGGTGTCGGTGGCGCTGTCGCTGTCCTCGGCCGACCCGGAGTCGGCGGAGTCGGGGCCGAGGCCGGTCTCCTCGGCCTCCCCACCAGGGTGGGCCGCGGGGGCGCACCCGGCGAGCGTCAGCGCGAGGAACCGGGACAACATCGGGAGAGGATAGCGCAGCCGCCGCCCGAGGGGGCGGAGTCCAACGACGATCTGGGCGATTGGCGGATCACGGTCCGCGTGGATGTGTCGACGGCTGGTTGCCAATCGCGGCGCCGCCGGGGCCGCCCTGCCCTCCTTGGCGTCGCCGCCGCCGTGGCGCCTCGACCGCCGTCGCCCGTCATGGCTCGCGACGGTCCTGCACCACCGGGAGGTGAACCCAGATTCATGGATGAGAATGTGGGTTCAGTAGTAGTAATATGCAAAGGTGTAGGCGCTGATCGTCACGTTGCCCTCGACGTCCGTGCCTTCGGTGACGGCCCAGGCGGTGCCGTACTCGATCCCGGGGTTGGCGCCGGTGCCCGTCGCGGCGATCGGGAGGGGTTTTCGCCAGTAGTCCATCCATGGGTAGAGGATGACCGGATGGCTGCACGACCAGGCGTCGTCGAGGACCGCCGTGAACGCGGCGGTCTCGGTGCGGAAGGCCACCGTGCCGTCGCTGTCCCCCCCCGGGTGGTCGGCGCAGAAGTCGCCCGCGGAGGAGGCCGCGGCGTCGTAGGTGTAGGAGACGGAGAAGGCGTGGGTACAATCGGCGCAGACGGAGGGGTCTTCGGTCGCCACCAGGCTCCAGTAGAGGTCACACGCGTTCGTCGTCGGGGCGCTCGCGCTCTCCCTGCCCTCGTAGACCTCCACCCGGCCGGTGCCGGTTCGTTCGCCGGAGGCGGGGTCGGTGGACACGGTGAGCTCCGCCCACTGCCGCTTGCGGAACCCATACGAGTCGCGGATTTCGACCGGGTTGGAGCGCAGGGGGCCCGCCGAGACCCCGTCCGAGGTGACGGAGACCTCACACTGCCACTGGTCGCCGACCTCGGTCAGGTCCGCGGAGAGGGTGTCGCCGGCGCCGGCCTCGGGGACGAACACGCGGTTGAGGTACCAGCCAAAGGTGACCTCCGCGTGGAGGCTGTCGGGGTCGGTGGCGTCGGTGGAGCAGGTGAGCGGCAGACGATCCTGCTGCGGGCTCGGGTAGATGGCCGCCTCGGTGATCGTCGGCGGCAGGTCCGGGATGCTCGCGGTGAGCTCCGAGACCACGGGGGCGTTGTTCCCGTCGGTGGTGGTGACGACCACTCGGAAGCGGTCCCCGCCGGAGACCTCGTCGGCCGTCAGCCCCGTCCCGTCGGGCACCGCCAACGCGACGTCGTTGCGGTACCACTGCCAGGTCACCTCGAGCGGGTCGTCGTTGACGTCGGTCGCTGGCGCGAGCTCCCGCACGAACAGCGTGTTCGCGCCCAGCGGTGGGTTCGGGGCGAAGGCCACATCCGGGCCGACCGGCGGGACCTCGTGGATCGTGGTGGCCACCACCTCCGAGGCCGACTCCAACGTGCCATCGCCCGCGTAGAGCTGCACGGTCCACTCGTCGCCCTCGGCGGTGAGGTCGGGGCCGACGTCGGCGTCGGGACCGTCGAGGACCACCGCGCCGTTCTGGGCCCACACATAGCGGTAGGTGACCGGGTCGAGGTCGGCGTCCCGCGCTTCGTCGACGAGCTCCGCGTGCAGCGTGCTCCCGACGCCGGGGTGCTCGGGGGTGAGGGAGATCGCCGGCGTGGTCGGCGCGTGGTCGGTCACCCAGGGCGCGCTGTCGCGGGGCGCGGTGGAGGTCTCGCACGCGACGGCGGCCATCATCGCGAGGAGGAGCACGCTGCGCATCGCCCAAGCGTAGCCGGCCCCCCGGAGGGCAGCCATGCGGGAGTGACGACGCCGGGGCGTCCGCGCGGAGGCGCCGCTCAGGGCACGCAGGGCTGCGCGGAGTCCGTCGTGAAGCAGTAGTCCGCGCGGTGGGTCTGCGTTCCCGAGCAGGTCGGGGCGCCGGGCGCGGTGGCGGGCAGCCCCCCGCCGCCGACCTTCGGGGTGACGGTGAACTGCGCGTCGCGGAAGGTGCCGAGGACGCCGTTGGGCACGAACGGGCTGTTCACCCGCGGCCAGCGGAAGTTGTCGTCGTAGCAGTAGGTCTCGACCGTCCACGGCTTCCCGGCCACGCTCGTCGGGCGCACGTACAGGGTGCCGGTTCCGGACACCGTGACGTCGGGGCCGGTGACCGCAGGCGCGGTGACGCCCATCGACTTCAAATCGTACACGCCGGGCATCAGGATCGTGGCGCGGGCGCCGGTGGTCGCGGGCACGCCGTCGGCCGCCGCGGGGCAGCTCGTCCCCGGCGTGCAGGCCTTGACCCACGCGCGCTTCACGCCCGCCTTGGTCGGCGAGGTGTCCAGCGCGTACTCGGTGTTGGGGTTCGCGGGGTCGAACGTACCATCCAGCCGCACGGGCGCGCCGTTGCACTTGCCCTGGGCGGGCTCCGCGTCGGTGACCGGGAGGATGGTCCAGCTCACCACGCCGGGGTTGGCGCCGCCGCCGAGGAACTCGGGCCAGGAGAACGTGCGGCTGGCGCAGAACGTCTCTTCGTTGCCGGTGGCCGGCGCGATGCCGGAGGGCGGCGCGCTCACCCCGTCTCGCGCGATCAGGAAGCCGGTGGACTGGAAGCCGTCGGTCGAACGCCGGGGGATGACGATGTACTCGCCGTCGTGCGACTCGGTCGCGCCGCCGCCGCCGGGGCCCATGCCGCTCGAGTCGGCCCAGAAGTCGCCCTGCATGTACTGATCGACCGACTCCAGCGTGGCCGCGGCGGCGGGCGTCTTCCCCGCGTCGGGCGGGGGGACGGGGCAGGGCGCCTGGCAGCTCGTGCCTTCAGGGCAGGTCTGGCACGCGAGGACCGTCAGCAGCAGGACCATTCTCGGCTCCGGGGAGGGGCGCAAGATACGCCGACACCTCTGGCCACGCAAGGACCTCGAACCGCGCCGACGTGGGCGGTGGCGGTGCGCCGAGCACAACCTCACGGTCCGCGGTGGGTACATCCACGCCCGCCGCGGCGGTGAGCGCGGTCGCCTGGCCGAACAGGCGGGGGAGCGCCCTCGCCGCGGCGCGACAGGCTTCGAGGTCGGCGGCGGGCGAACCGCAGAGGGCCGCGAGCGCGCGGGGCACGGCGGCGATCGCCGGTCGATTCAGGGCGACAGCGAGGTCAGCCGCGGCGTTTGCGGGGGTCATCGCGCCCGCTGGGTCGCCCTGGCGCCAGCGTTCGGCGGCGGCAGTGATGCAGAGGTTCACATGCGTGAGGTCCTCCGCGACCGCCGCCGACGCCGCCAGGGTGGCCGGGGCCACCGCGCGCCCCTGGCCCATGCGGTACTCCGCGCCCACGCGCACGGTGTGCCCCCAGCGTTCGAGGCGGGGCGAGCGCACGCGCGCCGCCAACGTCTCCAGCTCCGCCGCGAGCTCCCGCGCGCCCTCGTTCTCGAACGTCTCCAGCGACGCCGTGCACAGGTTCACCAGCGCCGAGAGCCGCCGGTGCGGGCTCGTCGCCGTCCGCACCGCCTCGCGGTGGAAGCTGACCGCCTCCGCGTACCGGGCTTGCGAGTAGGCGACCAGCCCGCGCCAGGTCCACAACCGCGACTCGGGCACCCGCCCGGCCCGCGCCGGTGAAGCCAGCTCCTCCAGCAGCGCGTCGATCGGCTCGGTGCCCCCGAGGTTCGCGCATCGGACGAGCACCGCGGCGCGGGCCACCTCACATGCACCGTCTTCGAAGGGGCCGAGGGCCCGCGCGCCCGCGGCCGCCTCGCTCCACCGTCCCCGCAGGGACGCGCGTACGGCGCCAGCGAGGTTCACCAGCCGCTCGGCGGCGGGGCCGCTGCGGCGCCGAGCCTGGCGCTCCAGGTCCGCCGCGGCGGTCTCGGACAGCTCGGTGAGGGCGGCGCCGGCGTACCCCCGAAGCGCGTCGTCCTCCAGGTCCTCCCGTCCGGCGCCGCGGGCCGCTCGGAGCGCCGCGGCGAACAGCCCCATCGCCCGGCCCACCCGCCCGGCGGCGAGGTGCTCCTCCGCGGCCTCCTCCGCGGCCGACACCGCGGCTTCAACCTCCCCACAAGCGAGCCAATGCCGCAGCCGGGCCTCGGGGTCGTCGCGCTGCGCCCGGGCGAGCCGCTGGTGCATCTCCGCCAGCCGGCTCTCGGGGAGCGCGTCGAGGTAGGTCGGGACCACCCGCGCCTCCACCCGCCCGTCGCCGCGGCGCTGCACCAGGTAGGCGGCCTCCAGCTCCTCCAGCTCCAAGTCGAGCTCCCACGCGGCGACCCCCATGGCGGCGCCGAGCACCTCGGGGTGCACCGGCCCGGCGAGGACGATCCACGCGAGGACCGTGAGCAGCGGCGCTTCGAGGCTCAGCACCACGGCGCCGCCGAGGCCGTGCACGACCGCCCCCGGCCAGGCAACCAGCTCCTCGAGCTGGGAGCGACCGAGGGCGAGGCGAGGGGAGGGGCCGTCGAGGTCCCACGCGACGCGCCCCGCGGCGAGCCAGGTGCGGAGCTCGCGGTCGAGGCGGGCGGGGACCCCGGCGGTGCGCACGTGCAGCAGCGTGGCGCCGTCTTCGACGAGGTGGAGGAACTGGTCGGGGCCGCGGACGAGCGGCCGGAGGTCCGCGGGGGTGAGCGGCTCCAAGACCGCGGCGTCCGGGCGCGCCGCCACCACCGCCAGCGCGCCGACGTTCGCGCTGAGGCAACGTTCCAGGGCGCGGCGGCTCCAGCTGTCGTGGGCGGCGAGATCGTCGACGAGGATGCAGGTCCCGTTCCCAAGCGTCGTGGACAAGCGCGTGACGGCTTCGCCCAGGGCGCCCGGGCCCTCGGGGAGCGGCCCGCTGACGGTCGCCACCGAGGAGAACGGCCGCTCCCCGGGGGTGAGGTGCACGACCACCCGGCCGCGGGCTTCGAGGCGGCTCGCCAGCTCCGCCAGGAAGCGGGTCTTTCCGGAGCCGGGCGCGCCCTGGACGACGAAAGGGCGCCCCGCGGTGAGCGCGGCCTCCGCGGCCGCGAGGAGCGTGGCGCGCCCGAGGAGCGGCAGACGCACGGGGGGCGCGATGGTCTCGCCGAGGAGCGCCGCGAGCTCCCGCACCACGTCTTCGGTGGCGCGGGCGCGCCGCGTGGGGTCGAGCGCGGTGAGGCGGGCCACGAACATCGCCACCGGTTCGGGCACGTCCCGGAGGATCGGGCGGGTACTGCCCAGGTTGTTGAACGTGGCCGGCGGGCCGAAGACGGGCCGCGGGGTGGGGGGACTGCCGCCGAGGGCCTCGTGCAGCATCACCCCGAGCGCATACAGGTCGGCGCGGAAGTCCGGGGCCCGACCCTCGAGCTGCTCCGGGGCGAGGTAGCCCATGGTGCCGACGATGCCGCCCTGTTCGGTCACGGTCTCGGCGAGCTGCTCCCCCCGGGCGAGGCCGAAGTCGAGGAGCACGACCCGGCCGTCGGGCTCCACCAGCACGTTGGCCGGCTTGAGGTCCCGGTGGACGACGCCGAGGGTGTGGACCCGCTCCAGCGTCTCCGCGAGCGCCAGGGCGCGCCGCACCACGAGGCGCCAGTCGCCCCGCGCCCCTTCCCCGGGGAAGGGGGCGCCGGTGAGCAGCTCCATCGCGAGGTAGGGCTCGGCGTCCACCTCGCCCACGTCCACCAGCTTCACCACCCCGGGGAGCTGGAGCAACCGCAACGCCGCGATCTCCCGACGGACCCGCGCCCGGTGGGCCGTGGAGTACACGAAGACCCGCTTCACGGCCACGAGCCCGTCGGTGTCCAGGTCGCGGGCGCGCCACACCACGCCGCTGCCCCCGCTGCCGATCATGTCGAGCAGCTCGAAGCGGCCGTCGTGGAGGCGGCGGGACTGGGGACTCAGCGGGACCTCATTCGGGCCACGTCACGTCATCGACGATCACGCCACCGAGCGAGAGGATCGTACGGAGCCGGACGGCGCTGGTCCGCGCGACGAGGTCGCGGACGGCCTTGGGGGGGGTGTGCGTGCGGGGCTTGCCGACGCGGAGCGCCACGGTCTCGCGGTGTCGGCCCAGCTCCGCCCCCTTGGCGTCGAGCGCGATGTGGACGAGCTCCGCCGGCTCGGAGGCGGCGGGAAGCGAGAACCGCGGCCAGGGGTGGCCAGTGAAGAACCCCGGGAACTTGGACAGCATGAACAAGGATCGGGAGCCGGTGTTGTTGTCCGAGGGCACCAGCCGGGCGACCGAGATCGGCTCGGCGGCGCTGAACGACCCGAGGTTCGAGCGATCGTCGGCGTGCTCCGCCGCGACGAGGATCGTCTGGAAGTACGAAGATTTTGGCCGCCACGCGAACGGTCCGACGACCACCGTTCCGGGGTCGCCGCCCGGCACGATCGGCGCGCCGAGCGTGAGCGCGATGTTGGAGGAGCCCGAGACCTTGCCGATCCCCAGGAAGTCGCCGGGGAAGCTCGCGGCGGCCTTGGTCGAGAGCCAGGCGGAGACCTTCACGTCCGCCGCGGCGGTCGCACCGCGGTTCCCAAGCTTCACGTAGAGGTAGTTGGTGGCGCCATACACCGGCGTCTGGTGGGTCGTGCCGCCGTCGGCGGCCTTCCGATTCCAGATCCCGGTGGTCGTGCTCCACGTCGAGGCGTACCCGTACTCGCCGCCCCTGGCGTTGGCGACGAAGAGGTCGACCGCAGGCGGGAGGCCGACCGTTTCCACCGAGACCGGCGACGTGTAGAGCCCCTGCTTCTCGAACGCCCAGCGGATCACCTTGTGCCAGGCGCCGCCGTACCAGCCCATCGTCGTCCAGTCCTGGCCGTCCGCGGCGAACATCGCCCCCGCGAACAGCTCCGGGGTGTCGGCGAGGGCCGCCGTGGACAGGCCCTCCGCGGTCTTCAGGGTGAGCCAGGTGGTGATCCGGGCGGCGTTGCGGCGGACGCTCGCGTTGCTCGAGTCGCCGCCCAGCGCCCGGTAGAGGCGGAAGAGCGTTGAGGAGAGCTTCTGCTCTTCCCGGTAGGCGTCGAGGCTGAAGCCGGCCGGATGGATCCCCGCGCCCCAGCCCCAGTTCTTCCCGGCCGTCGGCACGCGGTCGTGCCGGCGGGCGAATTCGTCTCCGGTGTCGAACACGTTCGCATCCGCGGGATGGGTGAACGGGAAGGTGCGGAAGTCGGCACGATCCACCATGTCCACATCGGCGAGGATCGCCGCGATGCCGTCGCCGAACGAATGGGCGAACGGGAGGTTGAGCTGGCCGACCCGGTTCAGGAGCACCACGTGGCCGAAGACCTCGTGGAAGACCACCCGCCGGTCCACGCCGCCGGAGGCGGTGTTCGCCGGGGCGCCGAAGGTGAGCACCGACGCCCAGTCGGTGACATTCACCGTGACGCCCGGCGCGGCCCCGCAGCTGCCGTCGATCGGGAGCGGCCAGCGCCCGTTGGCGACCTGCCCCGGGAGGTACGTCGTGAGGGTGAACCCGAGGTCCTCCATGGCGGCGAACGCGGCGTCCGCCGCCACCACCGCCGCCAGCCGCGCCCCCGTCGCGCTTCGGATCGAGTCGGTGTACGGAGCAGCAGGGAGATCGATCGGGCCGTTGACGTTGATGCTGTAGACCCGCGAGGTGGTGAGCGGGGCCGTGGCGGTGATGTCCAGCGGGATGGTCTCGCGCACGGCGTCGAGGGCCGCGGCGCTGCTCGTGGGGGAGAGGCCGGCGAGGCCGCGGGTGACCGGGTCCCAGCCATAGGTGGTGGTGCTCACCGTGACCCCCGAGGCCGGCAGCTCCAGGCTCAGGACCGCGTGCTGGCTGAGGGCCACCCGGACCCGCAGCGCGCCCCCCAAGAACGGTGCTTCCGTCGCCGTGAGCACCACCTCGATCGCGACCGCGGCCCCGCCGGCGCCGAGCGCCTTCGGCAACGGATGGAGGTCGGACCAGGGCCACTGGTCGGGCGGGCCCCCGCGCCCGGGCAGCGCGCGGGCGATGCACGCCCGGGACGAGACCAGGGTCGGCTTCGTACCCGCCGTGAGCTTGGGGTAGAGCGTGCCCAGCGCCTCGATCACAAAGTCCACCGGGTGGTCGAGCGCCTTCTTGAGCGCCGCGCCGTCGACCGGCTTCGCCGCGTACTTCGCCGGCTCGCCCGAGAACGAGGCCAAGACGTGGGCCTCCTGCGCGCGCAACCGCACCAGCACCGCCAGCCCTTCGCCGAGCACGGGCAGGCCGAGCTCGTGGCGCTGGAACACCACCGCGGGCCCCTCCGGCGCCGCCTTGTCGTGGAGGTACCGCACCGGCTCCTTGGGATCGTAGGCGCAAGGCGCGGCGGCGAGCGGGGTGGCCAGGCTCTCTGGGGAGATCCCGTACAGCGGACAGACCTCGCTGGCGTAGGCGATCGCCGCGGCGAGCGCCGGGTCTGTGACGCCGGAGCCCTTCGGGTACACGTACGGCTGCTGGTGATGATCGAGCGACCGGACGGGGTCTTCGTTCGGGGGCGGCGGCGGCTTCATCGGGGACCTCGCGTCCGCGCACACGTATCAGTTCGGCCGCGAACGTGGGGCGGTCGAGGAACCGCCGGGGGGAGAATGGCCGCATGGGTGGGAGCGCCGCCGCCGCGTGCGCCGACGCTCATCGGGGCTGGCCCACATTGGGCTCGCGACGCCCGGAGTGGGCCAGGCGTAGCCGGGCCGGGAGGGGGAACAAGGGGTTACCCCTATTCCACGTACCCCGCCGCCTTGAGCAGCTCGGTGACCGTGGGGTCCGTGCCCAGCGCGTCCGGAACCGCCGCGACCGCTTCCGCCGCCTTCAGCGCCTCCGGAGGAGGTTCTCCGCCGAGCGGGATCCGCTCCCCGGGGTCCGCGACCACGTCATGGTGCGTCCAGGTCGCGTCGGTCCAGGTCCACTTCTCCGCGCCGCTCCACCACATGAGCCCGCGGGAGCCGTAGGCCCGGTGGTTGCTGCGCTCCCACCGACCGGCGTGGGGCCAGAACGCGGCCTCGATGCTCTTTCGTTCCGCGGGAAAGGCGCCTGTCGTGAGCAGATCGTACACCTCGCGGCCGCTCACCGGCTCGGGGACGGCGGGCGCGTCCGGACCGGCGACGAGCAGCGGCACCCGCTGGTTGCCCTCCCAGGGCACAAAACCGTGGTCGATCGCGTCGTGCTCCCCGAGCATCTCCCCGTGGTCCCCCACGACGACCACCCGGCAGTCGTCGCCGCAGACGCCCAGGTCGCGGAGCCGGGCGAGGGCCAGCCCGAGGGCGTGATCGGCGCGCCAAACGCCGAGGTCGTAGGCGTCGTGCAGGCGGCTCGTCACCTGCGCCTTCTCCGCCTCCGAGGGGTTCCCGTCGTACCAACGGCGCCACGCGTTGTGGGGGTTCGCGAGGTTGTACCAGAGCCGACGGCCGGGGAACGGCTCGCCCTTGCGCGCCTCCCACCATGGCCCGTGCGCCTCGGCGATGTTGAGGAACAAGAACAGCTTTTCATCCGCGCCGCGGAAGCCCTCGCGCACCTGGGCTTCCAGCAGCTCGGGCCAGGCGTCCCCGGGGGTCTGGTGCCACTGGGTCGCGGTGAAGGTGTGGTCGAAGCCGCGGGTGAGCCCCATCGCACCCGTGACCACCGGGTTCTGCGAGACCATCAGCGTGCGGTACCCCTTGGCCTTCATCGTCTCGGCGAGGGTCGGGAGCTTCCCGTCGAGCGGCGCGCAGGGGACGTGGGTGCCGGTCGCCACGTCGCCGTCGGGGCGGGGGAGCTCGTGGGCGCCGTGCTCGAGCACCGTGGCGCCGGTGAAGAAGCTGGCGTGGCTGGGGACGGTCCAGGTGCCCGGGGCGTACGAACGACAGGTGTAGGTGGCGCCGGCCTTGGCGAGGGCGGCCAGGGTGGGCGTCGTCTCGCGGTCGTAGCCGCAGAGGGAGCTGTGGTCGGCGCGAACGGTGTCGAGCACCACGAAGACCACGGTGTCGTGCACGCCGAAACGGCGGGACGCGCCGTGATCCCAGGCGTAGCGGGGGCCCCACCAGGCGGCGGCCCCGGCGCTCCCCAGCGCGAAGAAAAAAGCGAGAGCGGTAGCGCGGCGCATGCTCCGCCGACGTAGCGCGCCAGGTCGACGTGGTCGTATTTGCGCCGCTCAGGTATCCAGAGGGTCCTGTCGATCGTACTGCGCGCGCCGCGTCCGCCCTCGGGCGCGCTCGTGAACCCCGGAGCCCCATGCTCAACGCCGCCCGTCGCCCCCGCCGCTGGTCCCCCACGATGCTCCTGCTGCTCGCGAGCTTTGCCCCCTCGGTCGCGCGCGCCGCCAGCTTCCCCGCCGACGCCGACTGGGTGGCCCTGGCCCAGGACGGGCAGGGGATGGGCGACATCTACGGGGACGGCCAGAACAACGGCCGGGAGATCGTGGGCGACACGACGGACCCCGCGGTCTTCGTCTACGTCGACGGCACCGACTTCATGGTCCGCCTCCGCCTGGACGCGTCGCCGCTGCAGTCGTCCACCAACCTCCGCGCCTACGGCTGGGGCCTGCTCTTCGACACGGACGGCGACTTCAGCGCGTACGAATACGCGCTGATGGCGGACGGCATCCGGGAGGAGCTCGTCTTCGCCCAGAACACCTCGCCGGGCACCACCGGCGATCCTTCCGATCAGGCCGAGACCGACGTCGCCGGCTACCCCGTCGCGATCGACTACACCTCGGGCACCGGAAACCTGGAGGTGAAGGCGGCGAGCACGTCGTTCAACGGCACCGCCGACTACTTCCTCGACTTCGCCATCTCCCTCGCCGACCTCGAAGCGCAGGTCGGCACGGGGCCGCTGTACTTCATGGCGGGCACCTCCTCCAACGCACGCTCCCTCTCGGTGGACCTCGCCGGGTGCGACGACTCGGGCACCTGCACCCTGGCGGATATCGCCTCCGACCTCACGTACCTCGACGGGACCGTGGTCGCGGACACCGACGGCGACGGCCTCCTGGACTCGGAGGAGGACGTCGACGGCGACGGCGACTCCACCAACGACGACACCGACGGCGACGGCGTCGCCAACTACCTCGACACCGACGACGACGACGACGGCCTGCTCACCGCCACCGAGCTGGCCGGCGCCACCGACTCGCTCGACGACGACTCCGACGACGATGGGCTCCTCGACGGCACCGAAGACGCCGACCTGGACGGGGTGGTGGACAGCACCGAGACCGACCCGACCGCCTGGGACACCGACGGCGACGGGCTGAGCGACGGCCTCGAGTCCGGCCTCACCGCCGCCCAGGGCGCCGACACCGACGCTTCGTTGTTCGTCGCCGACGCCGATCCGCTCACCACGACGGACCCCACCGTGGCGGATACCGACGGCGACCAGCTCGACGACGGGGTGGAGGACGCCGATCAGGACGGCGTCGTGGCCCCGAGTGAGACCGATCCCGGCCTGGCCGACACCGACGGCGGCAGCGTGAATGACGGCGTCGAGGTGACCCGCGGCACGGATCCGCTCGACCCCAGTGACGACGTGGCCCCCGGCGACAGCGATGGCGACGGCCTCCTCGACACCACCGAGGCCACCCTCGGCACCGACCCGGCCGACGACGACAGTGACGACGACGGGCTCCTCGACGGCGTAGAAGACGCCGACCAGGACGGCGTGGTCGACGCGGACGAGACCGACCCCCGCACCTTCGACAGCGACGGCGACGGCCTGGGCGACGGGCAGGAGCTCGGCCTCGTCGCGGCGCAGGGCGCGGACACGGACAGTGGCACCTTCCTGCCCGACCTCGACCCCGGCACCACCACCGACCCGCTCGACGCCGACAGCGACGGGGACACCCTCTCCGACAGCGCCGAGGACGCGGACGCCGACGGCGCCGTGGGCGCCACCGAGACCGACCCGAACAACCTCGACACGGACGGCGGCACCATCGACGACGGCACCGAGGTCGGGCGCGGCACCGACCCGCTCGACCCGAACGACGACGTGCCGGTCGCGGACACCGACGGCGACGGCCTCACCGACGACGTCGAGGCCTTGGGCGGCACCAACCCCGAGGACGACGACTCCGACGACGACGGGCTCCTCGACGGCGTCGAGGACGCCGATCACGACGGCAGCGTGGGCCTGGGCGAGACCGATCCCACCGCGTTCGACAGCGACGGCGACGGGCTCGGCGACGGGCAGGAGCTCGGGCTGACGGCGCCGCAGGGCGTGGGCACCGACGCTTCGGTCTTCGTGGCCGACGCCGATCCCTCGACCACCACCGACCCCGGCCACGCCGACAGCGACGGCGACACCCTCGCCGACGGCGTGGAGGACGCGAACCAGGACGGGGCGGTGGCCGCCACCGAGACCGACCCCAAAAACGCGGACACCGACGGCGGCACCATCGACGACGGCACCGAGGTGGGCCGCGGCACCGATCCGCTCGACGCGTCCGACGACGTGCCCGTGGTGGGCGACGACGCCGACGGCGACGGGCTCTCCGACGCCGTCGAGGCGGGCCTCGGCACGGACCCCGCCGACGCCGACAGCGACGACGACGGCCTCTCCGACGGCGACGAAGACAGCAACGGCGACGGCGTGATCGGCGCGGGCGAGACCGACCCGACCGCGTTCGACTCCGACGGCGACGGCCTCGGCGACGGCCAGGAGCTCGGCCTCACCGAGCCCCTGTCCGACGACACCGGCGCCGCCTTCGTGCCCGACAGCGACCCCTCGACGACCACCGACCCCCTCGATCCGGACTCCGACACCGACGGCCTCCTCGACGGCACCGAGGACGCGGACCACGACGGCGCGGTGGGCGCCACCGAGACCGACCCGAACGACCACGACACCGACGACGGCGGCGTCTCCGACGGTGACGAAGTCGGGGCGGGCACCGATCCGCTCGACGGCAGCGACGACGTGGCCGCGCCGGACGACAGCGACGGCGACGGGCTGACGGACGCCGCCGAGGCCGACCTGGGCACCGATCCGACCAATCCCGACACCGATGGCGACGGGCTCACCGACGGCGCCGAGGTAAACGACACCCGCACCGACCCGCTCGACGCCGACACCGACGACGGCGGCGTCTCCGACGGCGACGAAGTCGGGGCGGGCACCGACCCGCTCGACGGTGCGGACGACGCGCCGGTCGCCGACGTGGACACCGACGGCGACGGGCTCACCGACGCGGAAGAAGGCGACCTCGGCACCGACCCCGGGAGCCCCGACACCGACGGCGACGGGCTCACCGACGGGGCCGAGGTGAACGACACCGGCACCGACCCGACGCTGGAAGACACCGACGGGGATGGGGCGCCCGATGGCGTGGAGGTGGACGCCGGCAGCGATCCGCTCTCCGCCGCCGACCTGCCCGACGGCTACTACCACGGGGGTTGCTCCACCTCCGGCGGCCCCGCGGCCGCGCTCCCCCTCCTCGCCGCCGCGGCGCTGCTTCGCAGCCGTCGGCGCTCCTAGTCCGGCCTGACCTGTGGAACCCTCCATGCTGCTCCTCCTCGCCGCCGCCGCGTCCGCCGCCGATCCGATCCCGGACGGCTCCACCCCCCGCATGAACGCCCAGACGTTCCGCCCCTCGATGGACTCGCACGAGTTCCTCCGCGCGGTGGACACCGACCTCGGCGCCGAGACCCTCGCCGCCCGCGGGGTGCTCTCGTACACCCTCGATCCGCTCAAGTATACGTACTGGAACGGAGACACCGAGACCATCGTCGGCAGCCTCGTGCAGCTCGATGCCATCGGCACCTACACCAAGGATCGGGTCCGCCTCGGCGTGGACATCCCCGTGCTCCTGCGCAGCTTCGGCGGCCGGGAGGACGACGCCACCGGCCTCGGCGACATCACGATCGACGGGAAGATCAAGGTGCTCGATCCGGACACCTCGCCCGTGGGCCTCGCGGTCTCCGGGCGGGCGCTGCTCCCCAGCTCCACGGTCGGCGGCGCCCTGGGCACCGCCGACCTCGGCGGCGGCCTCACCGTGAGCGCCGACGCCAACCTCGGCGACAAGCTCGACGCCGTGGTGAGCCTGGGCGCGGACTTCGCGCCCGAGGTGGTGATGGATCAGGCCACCTGGGGCACGCGCGCGGAGCTCCAGGCGGGCCTCGCCTACCACCTCTCCGACCGCTCCGGCGTGGAGGCCGAGGCCTACACCAGCGGCGTGCTCTCCGACTTCGCCAACGCCCGCTCGCGGCCCTCGGAGCTCCTCCTGGGCGGCTGGACCCGCTTCGGCGAGCGCCGCGGCATCCTGGTGCACCCGGCGATTGGCGCCGGGCTCGATGACGCGATCACCGCGCCCGCGTTCCGCGCCGTCCTCACCGTGGGGTGGGACCCGCTCGGCCCGGCCGCACCGCCCGACCGTGACAAGGACGGCGTCCCCGACGCGAACGACGCCTGCGTGGACGCCCCGGAGGACGTGGACGGCTACGCCGATCAGGACGGCTGCGCCGAGCTGGCCAAGGTCACCGTGAAGGTGGTCGACACCGACGGCTTCCCCGTCAGCGACGCCCCGTGGACGGTCTCCGGCGACGCCGCGACGCACGCCCCCGCCGACACGCTCTCGCTCCCGGCGGGCGCCGTCACGGTGTCGGCGCTGGGCACGAGCACGGCGGCCACGGTCCCCGCGGGCGGGGACTTCGTGGTGGAGGTCCAGGTGCCCGCGCCGCGGGGCGCGCTCGCCGTGGAGCTCGTGGACAAGGCGGGCAAGCCGGTCGCGGGCGCGAAGTGGGCCGCGAAGGGCCCGCGCGACGTCCCCGAGCGGGAAGCGGGCAGCGTGCCCGTCCGCCCGGGCGACTACGAGCTCGTCGGGCACGCGGAGGGGTACCGCCCCGCCCACGCGAAGGTGACCGTCCAGAAGGACGGCTCGGCCACGCTGAAGCTCGAGATGGTGCCCGCGAAGGCGGCCCTGAAGGCGGAGAAGATCGAGATCAAGGACTCGGTGTACTTCGAGACCGGCAAGACGGTCATCAAGCCGGAGAGCTTCGGGCTCCTCGACGAGGTGGCCGAGGTCCTCCGCGACCACCCGGAGCTCACCAAGGTGCGCATCGAGGGCAACACCGACTCGCGCGGCTCCGCCACCGACAACCAGAAGCTCTCCCAGGGCCGCGCCGAAGCGGTCCGCGACTACCTCGCCAGCAAGGGCGTGGCCGCGGGGCGCCTGGAGGCCATCGGCTACGGCGAGAGCAAGCCGCTGGTGAAGGAGAAGACCAAGGACGACCAGGCGAAGAACCGCCGGGTCGACTTCGTGGTCGCGGAGCGTTCGGATGGCGCGGTGCAGGCGCCCGTCAAGCTCATCGAGACCTCGGGCGACAAGCCGAAGGACAAGTAGGGATGTGCCGGGGGGAAACTCCCCCCGCGCACCCGCCGAACCCCTGACAGGTCCACGCCGTGGTATGGGCGGCGTATGTCCAACGCCAGTCCGTTTGCTCCTCGATGTTTTGCGCTGTTTTTGGTCGTGTCCGGCTGTGGCTCGGAGACCGGTGTGGGGGCGCTCTTCGGCGCTCCTCCCACGGTCGAACGGGTCCGGATCAGCCCGGAGTCCCCGCATGTGGACGACACGGTCACCTGCACCGCGTCGGTGTCGGGTCTAGGGGACGGCGAGACGGTCATGAGCTGGCGCAACGCCACGCGGAAACGGGACCTCGGCGAGGGGGAGTCGTTGAAGCTCCGCCCCGACTCCATCCGCCCGGGGGAATCGCTCGTGTGCACGGTGACCGCCACCAATTCCGCCGGAGCGGCTGAGGGCTCGGCGCAGACGTCGCCGGCCTGCGGCGTCTCCAAGCGCGCCTCGCTCACCGATACCACCGTCTCGCTGCACATCCTGTTCCGCCCGTGGATCACCGAGGATGTGATCCCGGGGTACGGCGGCGCGCCTTGGGATTGGGACGGCAACATCCCCGATTGGCTTTTGGACGTCGCCGACGCGCTCGAAGAGCTTCTCGACGTCGTCACCGACCTGTACCCGGACCCCGATCTCGTCGCCGCGGACGAAGCGGTGACCACGGTCAACGACATCCTGGAGGCGGTGGACGAGTACGGGCCAGAGCTCCTCAAGGGGGACGTGCCGCCGGATCCGGACTTGTTTCCCTACCAGATGACGTCGGGGGGCGAGCCCGTCTCCATCCGCGGCTTCGACGCCAGCGCCCAGTGGGACAACACCTACGAGGTCACGCTCGACGTGCCGCACGTGGACCTCGTGAACCTCGACGGCTTCGTCCTGGACATGGAGGACCTCGACCTCGCGTTTGACGACAACATGGGCGATTACCTCACCCAGGGGGCGTCGCCGCTGGTCTTCCTGAGCGAGGCGTTGGCGGACTCCGCCTACTGCCCGATCCGCTACGCGAACCCGAAGGATCGCGAGCTGGCCACCGAAACGGCCTACATCCCCGGCTCCATCCTGTGGATGGAGATCGAGGTCCACTGACGCTCGCGTGACTACACTCCCCCTGTGCTGATCGCCCTCGCCCTCGCCGCCGCCGCCCCGCCCGTGGACCTCACGGGCACGTGGGCGGCCACGATGGAGGTGGTCACGTCGGCGAAGATTCCGGTGCTCGGGAAGACGGACGTGCACACCTACCAGTGGATGGTGGCGACCATCACGCCGAAGGGCGAGGGGTTCCGCGTCCACCACGATGCCTGCGCCTTCCGGGCCGAGTCCAAGCCCTCGTTGGCGTCCACGTCGTTTCCCAAGGCGTTCGTCGACTCCATCCCGGATCGCGACTACGACGTGAGCTACGTCACGGGCGACCCGGGCGTGGTCGCGCGGATGCACGTCGGCTTCGTCGCCGTCGGCTGGGACCCCGCGCGTGGCGCCTTCCCGGAGACGCTCGATGCCCCCTCCGTGATCGACTGGGACCGCGACGGCACACCGGCCGCCACGGTGCAGCTGAAGATTCCCATCTTCGGCCGCGTGGACGTGTACCAGGCCCAGGCGCAGGACCTGTGGTTCGACCTCTCGAAGGTCACCGCGGACGTGATCGAGGGCACGGTGCGCATCGAGGGGATGCGCCAGCGTACGCTGGGCGCTTCCAACCGGCTGTTCATCCAGAACCCGGCGCTGAAGCAGGACCCGGCGCGCAGCAAGGTGCGGTTCACCCGCGCGGCGGCCGGGGCGGGGTGCGCGGTCGCTCCGTGAGCCGGTTCGGCCCTGAGTTCAACCCGCCCTATTCTCGCCCCAGCGGCTCCTCGACCGCCGAACGGGCCGGGCCGGCAAGCCGGTCTCGCGCCACCAGCCCTTTGGCAATCTGTGCTTTGACCGAGAGATTCGCGAACCCGTGCGCTTATTCCGTGCATTCGTCCGGGAGGTAGCTCACCGTCACCACCGCCCCCGAAGCCGGGCTGACGGTGAGGGCGACCGTCGCGGTGGCGTCGTCGTAGGTCCAGTCGGCGGTCGGGGCGCCGTCGATGTCCACGGTGATGGTGCCGGCGAGCGCGGGGTCCTCCAGGACGAACGCGGTGTCCGTGGGCTCCGGGAGCACGGCCGCGGCGTCCGGAAACGTGGTCGCGAAGTCCGCGCACACCGAGAAGAACGCCCCGGCGCCGACGCTCATCGTCGCTTCGTACCAGCCCTCGGCCGCCGCCACGTCCTCGCAGCCGCTCGGCCAGTCGCCGCCGAGCGCGGCCACCCGCACCGACGCGCCGTCGCTCACGCGGGTGCCGAGCGTGTGCACGAAGTCCACCCAGCCGTTGTTCGACGCGTCCAGGCCGTCGGTGATGCCGAGCACGGCGAGCGTGGCGCCGGCGCGCACGAGCCCGTCGTTGCAGCCGCCCGCGCCGACGGCGGCGGGATCGGTCGCGGCGAGGACCGCGTCGAACAAGGTGTCGCCGCTGTCGCCGGCCCCGGCCACCATCTCGCGGAGCTGCGCCACCTGCGCTTCGGCGCTGTTCGCGGAGGAGACCCAGGGGCGGCTGCCGACCACGCAGCCGTCCGCGTTGGCGACCAGGGCGAGGTGGTAGTCGCGGCCGGAGGCGAGGAGGGCGTCCACGAGGTCGGGCCAGGCGGCGTCGATCGCGTCGAGGCGACTGGAGTCGTGCATGCTCGCGGTGGTGTCGAGGGCGACGAGCACGTCCACCGGACGGTCCCACGTGCGGGACACGCTCACCGCCTCCGGGGCGACGCTGGATGCGGACAGCTCGACGTTCTGGGTGGGCGCGGCGGGGTCGTCGCTGTCGATCGTGAGGGTACCGATGCCGGCAGCGCCGACGGCGTCCGCCGCGAAGCTCAGCCCCACGGTGCGGGTCTCGTCCGCGGTGAGGGTCCAGGGGAGGGACCCGTGGGTGGCCTCGTCGAGGTCGAGCGTGAAGCCGGCGTCGGCGTCGAGGGTGAGCGCGGTGATGGTGGCGCCGCCTGCGCCCGCGGTGAGCGAGAGGGCGACGGTGTCGGCGCAGCCCGCGAGTACGTCGGGGATGTCGACCGGGCTCGGCGAGACGGTGAGGGAGGGGGCGAACGCCGCCTCGCCGGAGAGCGTGACGGTGGCCGCGCCGGTCTCGCCGGTGACGGTGAGCGTGGCTTCGAGGGGGCCAGGCGCGGTGGGGGTCCAGGTGAGGTCGAGGTCGACCGGGGGGTCGGGCTCGACCGTGCCGTTGCTCCCAGGGGTCAACGCGAGGGTCGGGTCGCCCGGGTCGACCGTGACGGCGTAGTCCCACGGGCAGTCGCCGGTGACGTCGAGATGTACGACCTCCGCAGCGCTCTCTCCCACGTAGACCGCCCCGAAGTCCAGCACCGCGGGCGTGACGACGATCTCCCCGGGCACGCAGGCCGCCGGCGCGGTGTCGGGGTCGGTCGCGGTGGAGCAGGCGGCGGCGAGGAGGAGCAGCATCCGCAGACGATAGCCCTCAGCGAGGGGGCGCCGCCACCCAGCCGAAGCGCAAAGCCCACCGATAGGCGGGCTGGAGGCCGAAGTACACCAGCGCCATGAACGGCACGAGCGAGGCGTTGCCGAAGATCACCCGGATGTCCATGGCGCGCTCCACCGAGTAGTGGGCCGCAATCCATAGGTACGCCGCGGCGGTGACCGCGTGGTAGGCGACGACCATCGCCAGGAGCACCCGCATCAGCCCCTCCAGGCGGATGCGCCCCGCGGGGCCCATCCGTTCGAGCACCTCGGGGCGCTGCCGAACGACCTCGTCCACGAAGGGGCCCGGGCTCTTCACCATCAGCCATGCGAACCAAAGGCCGAACATGGCGTTGGTGATGCTGGCTTCGTAGCTGAAGAAGCGGGGGCTCGCGAGGAGGATGTCGAGGACGCCGAAGCCGACCGTGGTCGTGGCGGTGACCTTGAACAAGAGCGTGATCGGCTCCTTGTGCCAGAGCCGCCAGGCGACCTCGCCGATGGAGAAGACGGCGCACGCCACGATCGCCGGCTTGAGCCCGAGGGTCCAATCGAAGGCGTAGTAGACGAGGAGCGGCCCCACGGTGGCGAGGAGGCCGCCGAGGATGTTCTTGAGCTTGGTGGCGAGAGAGGTTGGCGGGGAGGGGAGGGGGGAGGGGCTCGGGGCGGGCGCAGGTGCGGCCGCGGCGCCGTCTGCGCCGGGCTCGCCGTTCGCTTCAGGGCCGCCCGCGCCCCCCGGTTCCGCGTCGCCGCCCGCCACGCGGCTACTTCGGGAGGATCAGCTTGGCCTGCTTCCGCTTACGCCGGTACAGCACCGCCACGTGGCCGATCCGCTGGGCCAGCGCCGCGCCGGTGCCGGCGAGGAGGGCGGCCACGATCGTGTCGCCATCTTCTTCGGCGCCGTCGCCCACGCGCACCTTGATGAGCTCGTGGGCCTCCAGCTCGAGGTGGGTCTTGCGGATGACGGCCTCGGAGGCGCCTTCCTTCCCCACGAAGACGACGGGGTCGAGGTCGTGGGCGAGCCCACGGAGGAACGCTTTCTGCTTGCCGGTGAGGTCCATCGGGCGCGGCTAATCTGGCGCCACCCTTTCGCCACGGCTAATCCGCGCCCCATGCGCGTCCTCGTGTCCGGCGGTGCCGGCTTCGTCCCCAGTCACCTCTGCGAGCGGCTCCTCTCCCAAGGGCACGAGGTCGTCGCGGTCGACAACTTCGTCACCGGCCATCGTCGCAACCTCGCCACGCTCCTGCCCAACCCCCGGTTCTCGTTCGTGCAGGCGGACGTGAGCCGGGAGCTCCCGGTCGACGGCAAGGTGGACCGCGTCTACCACATGGCCTCCCCGGCCAGCCCCATCGACTACGTGGAGCTGCCGTTTGAGACCTTGTACGCCGGCTCCGACGCGACGCGCCTCCTGCTTGAGCGCGCCCGGGTCGACGGCGCCCGGTTCCTCCTCGCCAGCACCTCCGAGGTGTACGGCGACCCGGCGATCCACCCGCAGATCGAGGAGTATTGGGGCAACGTGAACCCCATCGGGGTGCGCAGCGTGTACGACGAGGCCAAGCGGTACGCCGAGGCGCTCACCATGGCGTACCAGCGGTATCACAAGGTGCAAACCCGGATCGTGCGCATCTTCAACACCTACGGCCCGCGCATGCGCCCCAACGACGGCCGGGTGATGCCCGCCTTCTGCAACCAGGCGCTCCGCGGCGAGCCGCTCACCATCTTCGGCGACGGCCTGCAGACCCGCAGCTTCTGCTTCGTCACCGACCTGGTGGAGGGCATCAACCGGCTGATGGAGTCCGACATCACCGAGCCGTGCAACGTGGGCAACCCTCACGAGATGACGATGCTCCAGCTCGCGGAGTACATCAACCACTTCACGGGGAACAAGGCGGGGATCATCCACAAGCCGCTCCCCAAGGACGATCCCACCCGCCGCCGTCCCGACATCACCCGCGCCCGGCTCGGCTTCGGCTGGGAGCCCCGCGTCGGCTTCGACGAGGGGGTCGCCCGCACGGTGGACTGGTTCCGCGGCTTGATGGAACAGGAAGGATGAGCCTCCCCGCCCGGACCTCCTGGTGAGCGGGGAGCGCCCGCTGAACGTCGTCGAGAGCCTCGGCGCGGCCGTGCTCGGCGTGGTCAACGACTTCGGCAGCTACACGAAGTTCACGGCGTGGGCGTTGTGGGGCATCCTCCGGCCGCCGTACCGCCTGCGGCTCTTGATCAAGCAGATGTACTTCGTCGGCAACCAGTCGCTCTCGATCGTGCTCATCACCGGGGCGTTCACCGGGATGGTCTTCGCGGTGCAGAGCGACTTCGCCTTCGGCAAGTTCGGCGCCCGCGGCCTCATCGGCAGCACCGTGGTGCTAGCGCTCACCCGCGAGCTCGGCCCGGTGCTCACCAGCCTGATGGTCAACGGGCGGGTGGGCTCGGCGATGGCGGCGGAGCTCGGCACCATGCGGGTCACCGAGCAGATCGACGCGCTGGAGTCCATGGCGATCGACCCCATCCAGTACCTCGCCGCCCCGCGGATCGGGGCCACGATCCTGATGATGCCCATCTTGTGCGCCGCCTTCGACGGCGTCGGCGCCCTCGGGGTCTCCTGGGTCGCCACCCACGTCCTGCAGGTGAACCCTGGCCCGTTCTTCGACCGCATGGCCTGGTTCGTCGACCCCGACGACATCTGGGGCGGCATGCTCAAGTCGGCGCTCTTCGGGTTCATCGTCGCCAGCGTCGGCTGTTGGCGCGGGTACCACGCAAAGGGCGGCGCGGAGGGCGTCGGGCAGGCCACGACCAAGGCGGTCGTGGCGGCGGGCGTCGCGATCCTGGTCGTCGACTACTTCGTCACCGTGATCATGGCGCCGCTCAGCGTCAATCGGATCTGAGCATGGACGACGGCGCGATCCAGCTCGTCGACCTCAAGAAGCGCTTCGGCGCCCAGGAGGTGCTCCGAGGGGTGAACCTGGAGATTCCCCGCGGGAAGATCACGGTGGTCATCGGCCGCTCGGGTACCGGAAAGTCGGTGCTCCTGAAGATCCTCATGGGTCTGCTCCGCCCCGACTCCGGGAACATCCTCCTCGGCGGGCAGGACATGACGAAGCTGGGGGACAGCGCGCTCTTGAAGATGCGCAACCGCTTCGGGATGGTCTTCCAGAACGCCGCCCTCTTCGACTCGATGACCATCTACGAGAACATCGCGTTTCCGCTCAGGGAGCACGAGCGGCTCAAGGAGAAGGAGCTCAAGGCCCGGGTCGACGCTGCGCTCGCGAGCGTGGGCCTGTTGGAGCACGGCCACAAGGACCCCCACCAGCTCTCCGGCGGCATGCGCAAACGCGCGGCGGTGGCGCGGGCGCTGGTGCGAAAGCCGGAGTTCCTCCTCTACGACGAGCCGACCACCGGCCTCGACCCGATCATGACCGCCCACGTGGACGAGCTGATCCGCGGCACCCAGGACAGCACCCCCGGCCTCACCAGCCTCGTGATCAGCCACGACATGCAGGCCACGCTCCACATCGCCGACAAGATCGCCATGCTCTTCGAAGGGCAGGTCATCTTCGAGGGCACCCCCGACGACGTACGCACGACCGACAATCCGGTGGTGCGTCAGTTCGTGGAGGGGAGGTTGGAGGGGCCAATCAAGGTGTAGATCAGGGTCCCCCCTCCCGGCCCGTCTTCACCGTCGCGAGCCAGGACCAACGTCGCTGGCTGGCTCAGCCGCGGCCGAGCCGCTCCCCGTACCCTCTCCGCCACGCCACGAACCGCCGCAGCCCCTCCGCGAGCGGCACCTTCGGCGCGTAGCCGCTGAGCGCCTGAATTCGGGAGATGTCGGCGTAGGTGGAAGACACATCCCCCGCCTGCATCGGGAGGAGCTCCATCCGCGCCGGCACCCCGACCGCCGCTTCGAGGAGCTGGATCATCTCCAGGAGCCCGTGGGGGTGGTTCCCGCCGAGGTTGAGGATCCGCGGCTCGCGGGACGGCGGCGGCTGGTCGAGCACGCCGAGCACGCCGTCCACCACGTCGTCCACGTAGGTGAAGTCGCGCGCCATCTGCCCCGCGCCGAAGACCGGGATGGACTGGCCCGCGAGGAGCTTGTCGGTGAACGAGTAGTACGCCATGTCCGGGCGCCCCCACGGGCCGTACACCGTGAAGAAGCGCAGGCCGCTCTGGGGGATCCCGTAGAGGTGGGCGTACGACGCGCTCATCAGCTCCCCCGCGCGCTTGGTCGCCGCGTAGAGCGACACGGGCGCGTCCACGGGGTCGGCCTCGGCGAAGCCACGGTCGCCGAGCGGGCGGTCGCCGTACACCGAGCTGGAGGAGGCGTACACGAGGTGCCGGAGCCCGGCGGTGCGCCGGCACGCTTCGAGGACCGAGAGGTGTCCCTTGAGGTTGGCCGCTTCGTACGCGAAGGGCTGCTCGATCGAGTACCGTACGCCCGCCTGTGCGGCGAGGTGGACCACCCGGTCGGCGCGCGCTTCGGCGAAGACGTCCTGCAAGGCCGGCGCGTCCGCGATGTCCAGGCGGACGAGCCGGAACGCCGGGTGCGCCACGAGGCGCGCGGCGCGGGCTTCCTTCAGCGTCGGGTCGTAGTAGGCGTTGAAGCTGTCTACCCCGACGACGGACTCCCCGCGCGCGAGCAGCCGCTCCGCCACGTGCATCCCGATGAACCCCGCCGCCCCGGTGACGATGACCGCCATGCGCGGCTCCTACCGCGGCTGACCGGCGCCGTCCGCCGCGGATCGCCCGATCTCGTCGATCACCCGCGCCGTGAACCGCTCCGCGCCCGCCACCGTGAGGTGGTCCGCGTTCACCATCTCGGCGGCCGGGAAGGTCATCGGCGCCGCGAGCAGGAGGTGGGCGCGGCGGTGGCCGGCCACGTGCGCCTGCAGGCTGGCGACAACGTCGGCGTAGTACCCGGTGAACGCGGGGTCCGCGTCGAGGCCCTCGATGAGCGGGCTGTTCACCAGGTACACGTCGAAGCCGCGCGCGTCGGCCGCGGTGAGCAGCGCTTCGAGGCCGGCTTCGTTCGCCGCCGACAGCTTGAAGTGCGCCTTCGCCACGAAGGCCTGGTGGGCGCGGACGTCCTTCGCCACCGCCTCGGGGTTCGCCTCCACCTCCGCCTTGAACCCGGCCGCGTCGGTGACCGGCCCGGGGCTCCACGCCCCGGGGCCCGCCCGGAGCGCCGTTGCGAGGCTGGCGCTCTCTTCGTACAGCGGCGCGTAGCGCGCGAGGAGGACCCGCCACTGCTGCTCGGGGCGCAGCTTGATCGCCGCGGCGCCCTGCGCCCAGAAGCCCCAGGGCAAGGGTACCTTTCCCAGTAGCGAGGGGTTCGGCGCGCGGTGCCACATGTCGTAGACATGGGTCACCACCACGCCGCGTCGAGGAGGCCCAGCGTGGGCGATGACGCTGTCGAGCATCCACGCGTCGTTGAGCGTGAGCAGGTCACCGATGGTGCAGAGGTTCAGCGCGGAGCCGAGGCCCGCCGCGCGGAACCCGGCGGGGTCGAGGCCCTGGTTGCAGCTGGAGTCGCCGAGGAGCAGCCAGTCCACCGGGGCGGTCTGCGCCTCCACGAGGCGCCACTTCTCGGCGATGAGCCGGTAGCCTTCGTTCGGCGTGGCCTGCGCGAGGAACGGCCCCGCCGCGAGGTTCGCCAGCACGAGCACCCCGAGCGCTCCGAGCGCGGCGCGCACCATCGCGCTCGCCGTGGTGGGCGGCGTCGACTCGGTGGGGAGGCGGAAGGGGTTGGCCATGGTCAGGGCAGGTCAGAACTGGAAGTAGATGAATTCGGAGGTGGTGCGCACCCCGAAGGCGGTGAGCCCGACGAGGAGCAGCCCGATCACCAGGGCCCGGGCGGGCGTGGGCAGGCGCGCGAGCACGGCGAGGTCACCCCGGAGGGCCTGGGCGAGGTCCACGAGCAGGAGCGGCGCGGCGGCCAGCGCGAGGTCGGCGGCGAAGCCGGGGGTGTGACCCGAGGTCCGCACGCCGGAGTGGGTGAAGAACCAGGCGATCTGCGCGACGGTGGTGGCCCGGAAGAGCACCCAGCCGATGTTGGTCAGCGTGAACATCACCCCGAGCTGCGCGAAGCGGCGGAGGTGCCCCCCCACGGACACCGGGGTCGGCTCGCGCTCCGGGGCCGCGCCCAGCGCGCGGTACACGATGAGGATCGCCCCGTGGAACGAGCCCCAGAGCACGAAGTTCCAGGAGGCGCCGTGCCAGAGCCCGCCCAGGAGCATGGTGATGGCGAGGTTGCGGTAGGTGAGCCACGCGCCACCCTGGTTGCCGCCCAGGGGAATGTACAGGTAATCGCGGAGCCACCCCGACAGGGAGATGTGCCAGCGCTGCCAGAAGTCGCTCGGGCTCAGCGCCAGGTAGGGGATACGGAAGTTGAGCATCAGGTCGAAGCCGAGCAGCTTCGCGAGGCCCCGGGCGATGTCGGTGTAGGCGGAGAAGTCGCAGTAGATCTGGAGGGTGAACGCCAGGACGCCGAGCACGAGGTCGAGCCCCTCGTAGCTCCGGTGGTGGTCGAAGACCTCGTTGGCCACCCGCGCCACGTTGTCGGCGATCACCAGCTTCTTGAAGAAGCCCCAGAGGATCAGGGACAACCCGGCGTTCACCTCGGGGAGCCGCACCACCCGCGGGGTCTGCACCTGGGGCAGGAGGTGCGTGGACCGCTCGATGGGCCCGGCCACGAGCTGCGGGAAGAAGGTCACGTAGACCGCGAACTCCACGAAGCTGCGCGTGGCCTTCAGGTTCTTCCGGTAGACCTCGATCGTGTAGCTGAGCGCCTGGAACGTGTAGAACGACACGCCCACGGGGAGGATCACCCGGATCGGCGTCCACGTGGACGAGAACCCGAGCGTGTCCAGGAGCGCCACCGCGCTGTCTGCGAAGAAGTTGAAGTACTTGAACAGCCCGAGGACCCCGAGGTTCATCAGGATCGAGGCGGTGACCAGCCGCTTGCGCGCCCGGGGCTCCTCGGTGGCGTCGATCCAGCGGGCGAGGGTGTAGTCCACCACGGTGGAGCCGCCGAGGAGGGCGAGGAAGCGCCAATCCCAGTAGCCGTAGAAGATGCAGCTCACGACGAGCAGGAACAGGTTCTGGGCGCGGAAGTGGCGCTGCAAGCCCAGATAGACGGGGTACACCACCGCGAAGAACCCGACGAAGACCCACGACGTGAAGACCATCGCCGGGCCTAGCTCCCGACGGGGCCGGGGGTGGCCACGGCGACGAGCGAAGAGCCGATCGGCAGGTCCATTCGGCGGAACAAACTGGCCTCCACCGACATCACCGCCGCGAACGCCCGGTTTACCGGGGCGGGCGGCGGTTTGACGTTGTACTCGGCGTGGGGATCGATGCCCTTCCACCGGTCCGCGATGCGCTGCGGAGCGAGCACCGGGAGGAGCAGGCTCGTGTGGTACGACAGGCGGTTCACCACGAAGCCGTTGTCCTCGATCAACGAGCGGAAGCCGGGGCGGAGGTAACGCCGCTTGTGGTGCACCGACACGTCGTGGGAGCTCCACAAGACCGGCAGCGCCGGCACGGTGAGCAGGAGCAGCCCGCCCGGGCGGAGGAGCGGGCGGATCGCCCGCAGCGCGCCCGCGTCGTCGTCGATGTGCTCCAGCACGTCGAGCATGGTGATCACGTCGAACGGGCCTTCGACCGGGAGCTTGTCCGGGAGGCCGCCGCACCGCACGTCGAGCCCCAGCTCGCGGCGGGAGAACTCCACCGTGGCCGCGTCCGGCTCGATGACCGTGACCGGGCCGAAGCGCTGCATCTCCCGGGGGATGAGCGAGCAGGCGCCGCCCACGTCGAGGATGCGGAGAGGCCCGGGCCCGGGGCGGTGTTGCTCCAGCAGCTCCAGCACCAGCTTCCGCCGCGCCACCCGCCAGAAGTGGCGCTCTTCGAGGGCGAAGTAGCGGTCGTAGGCGGTGCGATCCACGTCAGTGCCCGGTGCGACGGAGCGGCGTACGGCCGGGCGCGGCCGCCTGCACGAGGGTGCGGATCGCGTAGATCGGCTTGTTCTGGGTCTCGTGGTAGGTGCGCACCACCAGCTCCCCGAGGAGCCCCATGCTGAGGAATTGTACGCCGACGATGATGAGCAAAACCGCCAGGGTCAACAACGGGCGGTTGCTGAGGGTCTCGTCGAGGACGAGCTTCTCGTAGGTGAGCCGCAGGCCGAGCAGGAACCCGATCCCCGACGAGCTGAGCCCGAGGGTGCCGAAGATGTGCAGCGGGCGCGTGGAGTAGCTGAGCAGGAACCGCACCATCAGCAGGTCGAGGAAGACCTTGGTGGCGCGGGAGATCGTCTTGACGAAGCCGGTGTACTTCGAGGTGCCGAGCTCTCGGGGCCGGTGGTTCACCGGCACCTCCACCAGGCGGATGCCCATGCTGCTCGCCACCGCGGGGACGAACCGGTGCAGCTCCCCGTAGAGCCGCACGTTCTTCACCACCTCCGTGTGGTACACCTTCAGCGAACACCCGTAGTCGTGCAAGGTGACGCCGGTGACGTGGGCGATGAGCCAGTTCGCCACCTTCGAGGGAAGCTTACGGGCGATCATCGTGTCCTTCCGCCGCACCCGCCAGCCGCTCACCACGTCGTACCCTTCTTCGGCCTTGGCCAGGAGCATGGGGATGTCGGCGGGGTCGTTCTGCAGGTCGGCGTCGAGGGTGACGATCCACTCGCCGAGCGACAGGTCGAAGCCCGCGGTGAACGCCGGGGTCTGCCCGAAGTTCTTGCGGAAGCGGACGATGCGCCAGCGGGGGTCCCGCTCGGCGAGGGCCGCGAGGGCGGCGAACGAGCCGTCGCGGCTGCCGTCGTCGATCGCGATCACCTCGTACGGGCGGGTCATCGCCGCGAGCGCGGCGGTGATCTCCGCGTAGAGCCCCGGGATGTTGGGCTCCTCGTCGAAGACGGGGATCACGACGGAGAGGTACGGACGCGCGTCCTCCGTCACGGCATCGCCGGGAGGAAGCGCGGGGAGGGGAGGATCCGTCGCCATGAAGCTCCGTGCGCCGGCTAACGCGGCGGCGACGCGGTGGGGGAGGGACCCCGACGGTCCAGGTAGATCCAGGCGACCGCGGCGAACGCGGCCGAATACGCCAGGGTGAGCACCTGCGCCGCGATCGCGGTGAACACCGCGTCGTCCTGGCTCACCCCGACCCACATGAACCCGGCCACCCAGGCGGCCTCCAGCGTGCCGATCGAGCCCACGCTCGCCACCGGCAATGCCGCGCCGATCTGCGCGGCCGACGCGCCGACGAGGAGCTGAAGCGGCGCGAGCTGCACCCCGAACGCCCGGGGCAGCGTGCCGAGGAGCACGGTCTGCACCACGAAGATCGCGAGCGACCACCCCGCGACGGCCAGCTGCTGCCGCCGGGTGAGGCGAGCCATGCTGGTGGACATCCCCTCCAGCCGCGCCACGATGCGCGCCACCATCGCGACGCGGGTGAGCCCCAGGCGCTTGACCCCCCACGCCGCCAGCCCAATGCCAAGGCGCATCCACGTCCGGAAGGTGAGCAGGAGCGCGGAGAGCGCCACCACCAGCAAAACCGCCACGCCGCGCCACGACTCACTGGGCCCCGAGAACGCCATCGCGGCGATCGCGCCGGCGCCGGCGATGAGGCAGAGGTCCACGAGGCGGACCAGCAAGAGCGCGACGAGGGTGTGGGCGGCGTCTTCGTCGGCGTAGCGGCCGAGCACGTAGGGCATCACCAGCTCGCCGAGGCGAAAAGGCGTGACGCGGGTGAGGAAGCCCTGCCCCGCCACCGCCGCGGTGGCCGCGCCCGGGTCCGGGCGCTGCATGAGCGCCGAGAAGCGGAGCCCCCGGAGCACGAGCACGCCTGCGGAGAGCAGCGCGGAGACCCCGATCCAGCCGAGATCGGCGCCGAGGATTCGTTCCCAGGCGGTGCGGGTGTCGAGCTTCGCGAGCACCAGCCCGAGGAGCGCACAGGAGACGAGCACGGCGAGGGCGCCGCGCAGCAGCTTCGCCCTCACGACGGCCCTCCCGGGCGAGCCGCGGGACCGTGGGATACCAGCCCCGGCCGGAGCCTCCCGTGAGTCGCCTCTCTTTCCGCCTGCTCCTTGCCCTGCTGGCGGTCGCGGCGGTGGGCTGGCTCGCCGATGCGTTCTTGCTGCGGAGCATCACCACCGACGAGGGGATCTCGATCCTCGCGGCGAGCGCCATCCGCGCCCATGGCGTGCCGCTGCTCCCCTCGCAGCAGGTCTACGATCGGGCGTACCTCGCCCACTACGCGCTCGCGGCGTCCACCGCGATCTTCGGCACGGGCACCCTCGGGATCACGCTTCCCGCGCTCGCGGCCGCCCTGGGAACGCTCTTCTTCACGTTCGATCTCGGTCGGCGAGCGCTGCGTTCGGAGTCCGCGGGCCTCGTGGCCTGCGCCTTGGTGGCGGTAAGCCCGGACATGGTGATGTACGCGACCAGCCCGCGCATGTACGGGCCGCTCACCTTCTTCTGCACGTGGGGGGCCGCGGCGGCGTGGCGGGGCTTCGTGGGCGGGGAGCGGCGGCAGCGGATTCTCGCGGTGGTGGCGGCCGCGCTGGGGCTCCAGTGCGAACGGGGCGCGGCCGCGTTCGTACCGGCGGTCGCGGTGGCGCTGCTGTGTATCGAGGCGGGCCCGGTTCGTCAGCGGTGGGCGGCGGTTCGGGCGAAGGTGCCATTCGGGCGGGCGGAGTGGCTGGCCCTGGCGGGGTTGATGCTCAGCGCGGTGGCCGTGGCCGTGAAGCCGCCGCACGCGCTCAAGGCGATCATCGTGGAGGCGGGGCTGCCCCCCCGCTTCCTGGACTTCTCGCTCTCCCCGGAGCGGATCTTCTGGCACACGCTCAACGTCGACGGGATGCTCCCCGGGACGATGTGGCTCGCCGCGGTCGGCGCGTTCGTGCTGCTCCGCCACGAGGAGCGGGCGCGTAGGTTCATCCCGGTCACCTTCGCGGTGACGCTCGTCTGCATCGCGGCGCTCCTGGTGCACACGGGACACCGGATGGTCCTGTTCCTCCTCCCGCTCTACGCGCTCCTGGTGGCCCAGGGGGTCGTGAGCCTCGTCGGGGCGATCCGCGATCCCGCGTCGCGCCCGTTCGTGCGGCGGGCGGCGCTGGTGAGCCTCGGGATCTACACCTCCGCCCTGGGGATCGCCTGGGGCGTCCCCGATCGGCTCCGCCGCGCCTACCCCACCGCCTACCTGTTTCCCGAGAGGTCCCGGGAGGGACACGTGGAGGTGAAGGACGAGCTCCTCGCTCTGCGCGCCGAGCTCCTCCCCGGGGACCTCGTGCTCACCAGCAACCCGTGGGTCTCGGACTATTACCTGGGTCGCACCGACGGCATCCTCCGCCAGCGCCTCACCGAGAGCGGCAACTTCACCTCCTTCAGCAAGCATCGCGACGAGTACTTCGGCGCCCGGATCTACGACAAGTGGTCCCGGATCGACGCGCTCCTCGCCAAGCTCGAGCCCGGTCAGCGGGTGTGGTTCATCGCCGAGACCAAGAGCGACGTCTACTGGTCGCCCGAGTTCACCCAGGAGTTCGAAGCCCGTTTCCCGAGGACGAACACCAGCGAGCGGCTGCGCGTGCATCGCTACGTCGCGCCCCCGGCCCCGAAGTAGGGACGAGGGGCGTTCCCCGTCCCGGCCCTCCTCAACCGTCGCGAGCCATGAGCCGCGTCGGCGCCCGCGGCCGTGGCATCCACCCTCTGCCCGACCTCCGGCGCCGCCCGAAGGGGTAGACCGCGGCCGGATCGCGCTTACCTTGGCGCCGCGGCGCGTCGCCGCTTCTTCTCCCTGGAGTGATCGATGTCCGTCCTCGTCGGCAAGCCCGCCCCTGACTTCACCGCCAACGCCGTCTACGGCGACAACGAGATCGCGGAGATGAACTTCGCGAAGCACATCAAGGGCAAGTACGCCGTCCTGTTCTTCTACCCGCTCGACTTCACCTTCGTGTGCCCGTCCGAGCTCATCGCGTTCGACCATCGCCTCGCCGACTTCAAGTCCCGCGGGGTCAAGGTGATCGGCTGCTCGATCGACTCGGAGTGGACGCACCTCGCGTGGAAGAACACCGCCGTGAACGCCGGCGGCATCGGCCCCGTGGGCTATCCGCTCGTCGCGGACATCAAGCACGAGATCTGCAAGGCCTACGACGTGGAGGCGGCCGGCGGCGTGGCCTTCCGCGGCTCCTTCCTCATCGACCGCACCGGCGTCGTGCGCCACCAGGTCGTCAACGACCTCCCGCTCGGCCGCAACATCGACGAGATGCTCCGCATGGTCGACGCGCTCCAGTTCACCGAAGAGCACGGCGAGGTCTGCCCGGCCGGCTGGAACAAGGGCAAGGCCGGCATGAAGGCCGATCCGGCGGGCGTCGCGAAGTACCTCGCCGAGAACGCCGAGAAGCTGTAGTCCGAGCCGGCAGGGCGGCGCCGCGCTGGCGGCCCCGCCCGGCGCCGCGGAGGTCGGGCGGGGAGCACGCGAAGCCCCGCGCCGAAGGCGCGCTTGGGCTCGCTCCCGATGCGTCGACCGATTAGCCCCGCGCCCAATGTCCCGCGTCACCCGCTTGTGGTCTGAGCTCCGTCGCGACCCGATCCGCACCGCCTTCGGGGTCGTGATGCTCGCGATCGCCGTGCCTCGGCTGATGTTGTCGCTCTACGTGCGCGACTTCGGTGCCGACGGGGGGTACTACAGCAACATCGCCCGAAACGTGCGGGACGGAAACGGACTCTCCACCGACCTGTCCATCTTCCACCAGGGTTTCCCGCACTTCCCGTACCCCACCCCGGTGTACCCGGTGTGGCCGTTCGTGTACGGCATGGTGGCGAAGGTGGCGCCGCTCGAGGTGGTCGGGGTGTGGTTGCCCACGGTCGCCTGGGTGGCGATCGTCGCGTTCGCCTGGGTGCTCGGCCGGCGGCTGGCCCCGCGAATCTCACTCGCGCCGCTGCCCATCCCGCAGACGCTCCACGGCGGGCACGTCTTCGCGCTCGTCACGGCGCTCACCTCCGAGCTCGCGAAGGCAACGTCGGCCCCCTACACGGAGGGCATGGCGTTTATCCTGCTCTTTGGGTGCATGCTGCGCGGGCCGGCCCTCTGGCGGCGGCTCGGGTTGGTGGCGGGGCTGGAATTCGGCGCCTGGCTCATCCTGCTGCTGCTGGTGCGCAGCCAGTTCATCGTGGTCGGGATCGCCGCGGCGATGTGCGTGCCGTTCGCCGCCGGGCGGCGCCCGCGGGCGGCGGTGGCGTTCGCGCTCGGCGCCGGCCTGGTCGCGTTCGGGACGTGGCACGCCTACGAAGCGTGGGTCGGCACCTTCCTCCCGTCGCCTACCCTGCAGACCTACATCCGGTTCGACCTCGCCCGGGCGCCGAGCGCGCTCTCCGAGGTGCCCGTCATGGCGCCGGACGAGGGTCTCATCGGGCGCCTCACCGCGATCGCCTCGGGGTTCCAAGGGGCGTTCTGGATCTTCGACAACAGCGCCTCCTACTACCACCTGCACGGCGCGTTCATCCACGCGGTGGTCCTGGCGCTGCCGCTGCTCGCGCTCCGCGCTCGCCAGTGGCGGCTGCTCCTCCGGTTCCTCCGCAGCCCCGCCGGCCCCGGCGCGGCGTTCATCACGGCTTCGGCGATCGGGCTGATGCTCTCGCTGCACACGGTGCACAAGGTCTACGGCGCCTCGTGGGTCTTCGGCAGCCGCCACGGCATCCCGTCGTTGTTCATCGTGGCGACGTGTATGCTCCTGCTCCTCCGCAGCCGCGGAGCGTGGCGTTGGCTGGGCGTCGCGCTGCTCCTCCTCGGCACCTACACCGGGTGGCGGCAGCTGGTGCTCCTCGCCAACGATCGGATGGTCGACTCGTGGAAGGCCCCCTCGCTCCTCGGCTACCGCTCGGAGATCCGCGGGTTCATGCTCGGGGAGCTGGAGCGCCGCGGGAAGCTCACGATGGGGGTGGAGCGCCCGGAGGCCCAGCGGCTCGCGTGGCGCACCCCGGGCGTGGGCTTCCACTGGCTCACCGAGACCACGACCGTGGACGACGCCACGGTCCTCGTGCACGACCTGGGGGCGGACTACATCGTCGACTTCGACGAGATCCACTACCTCAAGCTCGCGGCCGATCCCGAGTTCGCCCTGCGCTTCACGGAGTACACCTCGTTCACCGAGGGCGGCGCCGGCGATGGCGACGACGCCAGCACGGCCACCGTCGGAAAGGCCCGTGTGACCCACGTCTACGCGCCGCGATGTGAGTATTTCCCGCTCAGCCCCACCTGCATCCGCGGGGCGCCGATGCCCGAGGCGTCGCCGACGCCGCCCTGACGCGCACCCCGGGCGCGTCGGCGCCCGCGGCCGGAACGCTCCCCCCTACCCCCGCGGCGTCACGAAACGGCAACGGCCGGAGGCGCCAGTAGCGGACGCCGGGATCCCGGTGTATGCCCGGGGTCCTCGAGCGATCCTCCGATGTCTGACGTCCCCCGCCCGCTGATCGCGGCGGAGCACCTCACCAAGCTCTACACCGCCGGCGACCAGCAGCTCCGCGCCCTCGACGACCTGAGCCTCGCCATCCAAGAAGGGGAGTTCACGGCGATCATGGGCGCGTCGGGCTCGGGCAAGTCCACGCTGATGAACATCCTCGGCGCGCTCGACCGGCCCAGCTCCGGCGAGTACTGGCTCGACGGCGAGGCGGTGTCCAAGCTCAACGACACCCGGCTCTCCGAGCTGCGCAACCGCAAGATCGGCTTCTGCTTCCAGAGCTTCAACCTCCTCCCGCGGCTGGACGCGGTGGAGAACGTCGAGGTGCCGCTCGTCTACGCGAAGGTCCCGAGCAAGGAGCGCACGAAGCGGGCGATCGAGGCGCTGCAGCGGGTGGGCCTCGGCGAGCGGCTCCACCACAAGCCCACGCAGCTCTCCGGCGGGCAGCAGCAGCGCGTGGCCATCGCCCGGGCCCTGGTCACAAAGCCGCGGCTGCTCCTCGCCGACGAGCCCACCGGCGCGCTGGACAGCGAGACCACCCGGCAGATCCTCGCCTTGTTCGACGAGCTCCACGCCGGCGGGCTCACCATCCTCCTGGTCACCCACGAGGCCGACGTGGCCGCCCGCGCCCACCGGATGGTGCTGGTGCGGGACGGCAAGATCGTCGCCGACGGCCCGCCGCCCGTGGTCCTCGGTACGCGCCCCCACGACCCGAACGAGGTGCGTTCGTGATCCTCCTCCTCGCCGCCCTCGCCGACGCCGCGGACGTCCCCGAGCTGAGCCTCGCCGACGCCGTCCGCATGGTCGTCGAGCGTAACCCCGACCGCGAGAGCGCCGTCCTCGCCGAGTCCATCGCCCAGATCGACGCGCACCGCGCCCGGCTCGATCGCGCCACCCTCGCCCTCGGCGTCTCTGGAGACGGCGCGGCCGGCGTCCAGAAGCCCTGGAACGAAGACACGATCGGCGTCGCCAGCGCCGACTGGGACGCCCGCGCGCGCCTCACCGTGCCGCTCTACGCCGGCGGGGCCATCCAGGCCTCCATCGACCGCGCCGACGCCGCATCCCGCATCGCCACCACCGACCGCACGATCACCGAGCGGCAGCTCGTCCGCGCCGCCTACACCGCCTATTGGACCATCCGCGGCTACGAGCTGCAGATCGCCGCCACCGAGGAGGGCCTCGCGCTCACGCAGGAGGGCCTCGACATCATCTCCGCCAAGGCGAAGGCGGGGTTGGCCGCGGGGATCGACGTGAACCGGTCCACGGTTGAGCTCTACGCCCAGCAGGACGCCCTCGTCTCCGAGAAGTCGGAGCTGTACCAGTCGCAGCAGGACCTCATCCGGCTCCTCCACCTCCAGGGCGACGCGGTGGTGCTCACCGACGTCGCGCCCGAGCCCGCCTCGGGGGCCGTCGCGCTGCCCGAGAACGCGGGGGAGAAGCGGCCGGAGCTGCAACGCAAAGACGACGAAGCCGCCGCGGCCGAGGCGGCGATCCGCGCCGCGCGCAGCGCCACCCTCCCGAGCGTGAGCGTCTTCGCCACCGCCGGCGCCGGCGGTGCGAGCGCCGGCCCCACCGACGACAGCGCCTTCGGCGCCTTCACCGCCGATGACCTCCGCCCCGCCCTCGACGCCAGCGCCGGCCTCCAGCTCTCCTGGAACGTCTTCGACCTCGGCAAGACCCACGACTCCGTCGCCGCGGCGAAGCTCGCCGCCGCCCAGGTGGACGCCTCCGCCCTCGCGGAGAAGGACAGCATCGCCGCCGACATCCGTCAGGCCGCCGCCCGGGTGCGGGAGCTTCGGGAGCGGGTGCCGCTCTCCGACAAGCAGGTGGCCCTCGCCCGCGACAACCTCCAGATCGTCCGCGACCTCTACGCCCAGGGGTCCGCGACCGTCCTCGAACTCTTCGACGCCCAGTCCGCGTTCCGCAGCGCCTCCACCCAGGGGGCGAGCCTGCGCGTGCAGCTCGCCACCGCGGAGTGCGACCTGCGCTGGCTGCTCGGCGACGACCCCCTCGGAGCCCCCCGATGACCGCCCTCCTCCTCCTCCTCGCCGCCTGCAGCTTCGGCGGCGGCGGCGGCGAACCCGTCGATGACAACCTCGTGAAGACCGCCACCCGCGGCGACCTCGTGGACGAGGTGAGCGAAGCCGGGAAGATCACCCCCCGCTTCGACGTGGACATCAAGTCCAAGGTCTCCGGGGAGATCCAGAACGTCTACGTGGAAGAAGGGCAGGCGGTGAAGAAGGGCGACGCGCTCTACGACGTCGTCGACACCGAGTACGCCCGCGAGGTCGAGGGCCGGCGCATCTCGCTGCGCACCGCCGTACTCCAGGCGGAGAACGCCGAGGTGGACCGCAAGCGGAAAGAAGCCGCGCTCGCCACCCGAGGCATCTCCGAGGCCGAGTACGACCAGGCGAAGCGGGAGGTGGAGCTCGCGAAGGTGGCGATCGAGGGGCAGCGGGTGCAGCTCCGCGCCGCCCAGGACCAGCTCGACTACACCCACATCGCCTCGCCGATCGACGGCGTGGTGATCACCCGCAACGTGGAGCCGGGCGAGGTCGTCACCGCGGGCGTCACCTCGCTGGTCAACGGGGAGTCCCAGCTCACCATCGCCCAGGTCGACAAGTTGATCCTGGAGATCGATCTGAACCAGGTCGACGTCGCGAAGGTGAAGATGGACCAGGCCGCGCGCATCCTCCTGGACGCCTACCCGGGCAAGGAGGTGCCCGGCGTGGTGAAGCAGATCGCCGCCGCCGGCCACACCGACACCAGCCGCGGCATCGACGTCTTCACCGTGAAGGTGGAGGTCGATCCGACCAAGGCCGACGTGGAGATCAAGCCGGGCATGACCGCCGAGGTGCGCATCAAGGCCGGCGACTGGCCGGCGGTGCTCAAGGTCCCGGCGGAGGCCGTCTTCGAAGAGGAGGGCAACTCCTACGTGTGGATCATCGAGGAGGCGGCCGGGAAGAAGGAGAAGAAGAAGACCGAGGTCGGCGTGGGCCACCGCGGCGAGCGGGAGGTGGAGATCACCTCCGGGCTCAACGAGGGGCAGAAGTACTACGCCCTCGGGCAGGTCAAGGACCTCAGCGAGAAGATGAACTGACGTGATCTGGGAGACCGCCCGACTCGCGATCCGGACGTTGCGGGGGAACCTCTTCCGCACGCTGCTCACGATGTTGTCGGTCACGATCGGCACGTTCTCCATCGTGGTGATGCTCTCCCTCGCCGAGTCCGGGCAGAAGACGCTCGCTTCCGCCATCGAGCGGGTGGGTGGGATGAAGATGGTCCTGTGGATCCCCAGCGAGTCGGAGTCCCCGAGCGCGCGGGACCTCGCGAGGTACGACCAGGGCTTCACCGACGCCGACCTCGCCGCGCTCAAGCAGGTGCCCTACGTGGCGGCGGTGGCGTCGGAGGCGACCTACGGCAGCGAGTCCGTTTGGGCTACCGCCGACAATCGCCAGAAGGCCGACGTGGTGGGGGTGAGCGAGGGGGTGCTCGAGATGCTCGGCTGGGGCGTGTCGGTCGGCCGCGTCGTCACCGACGCCGACGGGGCCGCGCGCGACCGGGTGGTGGTGATCACCACGCCGCTCGCCGAGAAGCTCTTCCCGGAAGCCGCGCCCGGGGAGCTGCTCGGCAAGACGCTCCAGGTGGGGCGTCGCCCCTACGTGATCGTCGGGGTGCTGGAGCGGCGGGAGATGATGGGGGTGAACTTCGGCTTCTCCTGGGAAGACAGCGTCTTCCTCCCGGTGCTCACCGCCGAGCAGCGTGACGGTCGCCCGGAGAACGCGCGGTTCTTCGTCGGCCGCACCACCGACGCCACCCAGAACGGCACCGCGGTGGCCATGGCCAACGCCGCGCTGCTCACCAACCACAACGGCGTCGAGGACTTCCGCTCGCTCGACTTCTCCAGCTTCCTTCAGCAGTTCTACACCTTCTTCCTGGTGCTCGACCTCATCGTGGCGCTCATCGCCGGGATCAGCCTCATCGCGGGCGGCATCGGGGTGATGAACATCATGCTGGTGTCGGTCACCGAGCGGGTGCGGGAGATCGGCATCCGTCGCGCGCTCGGCGCCACCCAGCGGGCGATCCTCACCCAGTTCCTCCTCGAAGCGCTGGTGCTCTCGCTCACCGGGGGGCTCCTCGGCGCGGGGGTGGGCGTGCTCACGACCCTCGCCGCCAACACCCTCATCGGGCACTTCCAGGAGAGCTGGGTGAGCAGCTACAGCGTGCTCGGCCTCTCGCTCGCGCTCGGCGTCACCGGGGCGATCGGCTTGTTCTTCGGCGCTGTCCCGGCGTGGCGGGCCTCGCGGCTCGACCCCGTCGAGTGCCTGAGGCGCTGATGTTCTCCGCGCTCGCCACCGCCTGGGAGATGTTCCGGAGCCAGAAGGTCCGGTTCCTCCTCACCGTGTCCGGGATCGTCGTCGGCGTCGGCAGCCTCGTCATCATGGCGAGCATCCTCGAGGTGGGGCAGGCGGTGCTCCGTGACGCGAGCGCCCAGGCGACCGACCAGGACGTGATCACCGCCTCGAACGACTGGCAGCAGCTCCAGAACCGCCCCGACGCGCGCCGGCTCACCCACGAGGACCAGGCCGCGATCTCGGGCTCCACGCTCATCGCCCCTGGCAGTCAGGTCACCGCCGCCTACGGGATGCGCGACCGGCAGGCAGAATACAAGGGCAAACCCTACAACCCGTTCACCATCGGGGTGGACCCCACGGCGCTCGATGTCTTCAAGCTCCGCCTCGGCAAGGGCCGGAAGCTCGCGGGCAGCGAGTTCGAGAGCGGCGCCCGGGTGGTGCTCGTGGGCGCCAGCGCGCTCGACGGGAATGTGGAGCCCGGGGACACCGTGCGGGTGGAGGGGCACCCCTACGTCATCGTCGGGGTGCTGGAGAAGAAGCCGGAGATGGGCCCCGGCGGACCGTGGAGCTGGAACCAGCGGATCATCTTCCCTGCCAAGACCTACGCGCTGGACTTCGACCCCAGCCGCCGCCCATCCTCGATCATCGTCCGCGTGGCCGTGCCCGCGGAGATCCAGGGGTTGGTGAAGGACTACATGCTCGCCACGAGCTCGGTCATCGACGTGATCCTCATGAGTGACCGCTCGGTGAAGAGCTGGGAGCTCGAGGGCGTGAGCGACGACTCCAGCACCGAAGAGCTGGTGATGTTCACGATCAAGGCGCTTTTGTACCTCACGACGGTCTTCTCGATGATCGTCGGCGGCATCAACATCATGAACATCATGCTGGTCACCGTGGTCGAGCGCACCCGGGAGATCGGCGTCCGCCGCGCAGTCGGCGCCTCCCAACGCGACATTCTCAGCCAATTCCTGTCGGAGACCCTGGCGATCACCCTGGTTGGCGCCACCTTCGGCCTCGTCGGCGCGCTCGGCCTGCTCGGGGTGGGGAGCTGGGCGGTCACGAAGTGGGTCACCCCGTGGCCGTTCCAGGTGGAGCCGTGGTCCGTGGCGTTGGGCCTGATCTTCTCCTCGGTCATCGGGCTCACCTTCGGCATCTACCCGGCCTGGCGGGCGTCGCGGCTGGACCCGGTCGAGGCGCTGCGGTACGAGTAGGGGAGGGGAACGACCTTGTTCACGCTGCTTCGCCCGCAAGTCTCGCGCCACCGGGATGGGTGGGTGGTGCGCATCGTGTCCCGGCACTTCGTGGAGCTGGAGGAGCGCGACGGGACGATCGTCCGGTCGGAGGTCGAGCTCGGCAGCGTCGCGGTCGTCTACGCAGGCACGCTCGAACGACGCTCGGGTGGAGGTCCGGCGCTCCCCGTTTCGTCCGAACTCTGCGCACCGACCGCCGAGCGCATCGCGGCGGGGCTGCGGGCGATGGGTGGCCCGGCGGAGGTTGCCTGAGGGGAGGACGGCCCAGGTAGATCGAGCCGTTAATTTTGTCCCCCCTCCCGGCCCTTCCCCACCCTCGCGAGCCAAGACCCACGTCGGCGAGGCGCCGCCGCGCGCTCGCGGCGCCCCCGAACGGGACCGCCGCCGCGAGCGGTGCGCGCCCCGGCCGCGGGAACCCACGCGTCAGGCGCACCCGCCGGTCGTGGTGGGCACCGGGCCCTTCCGCTCCGGCATACTCCGCCGAGATCAAGGAAATACGCTCCTAGACGGCGATGCGAAGGGCGGACCTCGGCGCGGGAACGCCGCAGACCCTCGGGTGCGCCGACGGCATGCGCTATGCTGGGGATCCGTAGGTTGACGGAGTCCAGGACCGGAAATGCACATCGCCCGCTCGTACCACTACGACCTGTTCGGGGACGTCGACCGAGCCGCCGAGCTCCAGCGGCTCCAGAAGCAGGCCACCGTCTTGCTCGACGCCGAGCTGGCCCAGCTCCAGGCGTTCGGCCTCCGCGCCGGACAGCGTGTGCTCGAGCTCGGCTGCGGCCCGGGGTTCATCACCGGCCCGCTGAGCGACCTCTCCGGCGAGGCCGTGGGGATCGACACCAGCGCCGAGCTGCTCGCCGCCGCCCGCGCGGTGGTGGCGCCCGTCCACCCGAACGTAGACTTCCAGGAGGGCAGCGCCTACGGCACCGGCCTGCCGAACGCGAGCGTCGACTTCGTCTACAGCCGCCTCGTCTTCCAGCACCTGAGCCACCCGGGGGACGCCCTCGCGGAGGTGCGGCGGGTGCTCCGACCCGGCGGCCGCGTCTGCGTCATGGACATCGACGACGGCTTCCTCGCGGTGGACCCGGCGCCTGCGGCGTTCAGCCGCCTCACCGCGCGGGCGCTCGAGGCCCAGAAGGCGCGGGGCGGCGACCGCCACGTCGGCCGCAAGCTGCCCCGGCTGCTCCAGCAGGCGGGGTTCACCCGCGTGCGCCTCCACACGGTGGCGGTCACCTCCGCCGAGCTCGGGCTCGGCGCCTTCCTCGACATCACCACCCGGTTCAAGGCGATCCAGGTCGGCGACGCCGAGGCGATCGGGCTCGCGAAGGAGCTCGGCGCGCTCGCCGCCCTGCCCGCCGCGGAGCAGCCGTTCGGGGTCGTCGTCGTGTTCTTCGCCACCGGCGACGCGCCCGGCTCCGCATGAGCCTTGTCGACTGGCTCCTGGAGCTGGAGACCGTCCGCGCGGCCACCACCGCGGCGGAGCGCGAGGGGATCTGGCGTTTCCGCTACGATGTCTACGTGCGGGAGCTCGGCAAGACCGTCCCGGGCGCCGACCACGCGCGCGGCTGGATCCGTGACCCGGACGAAGACGACCCCTCCGTGACGCTGCTCTACACCGGCAGCCCCGCCGACGTGACGGGCACCCTGCGGGTCGACCGCTGGCCGACCGGCGCGGTCCCCGAACCCGCGGCGCGAAAGTACGGGATCACCGAGGCGCGCGCGCTCCTGGCGCTGCCGATGGCGGAGGCGAGCCGCCTGATGGTCCGGCGGCAGCTCCGCGGGAAGCTCATCATGCCGGCCCTCGCCCGCGCCGCGTTCGAGCTCGCCACCAAGGACGGCGTCCGGGTCTCTTTCGCCTACTGCGCCCCCGGGCTCGTCGCCGGCTACCGCCGCCTCGGCTACCGACCCTACGGCGCCGAGCTCATCGCCACCGCGGACGGGCTCCGGTGTCCGCTGGTGCTCGTGGTGGACGACGTCCCCCACCTCCGCGCCATGGCCTCGCCGCTCACCTCCCTGGCCCGCGCGCGCTTCGGCGCCGGCACGGCCGAGACCACCGCCGTCGTGGAGGCCGAGCTCGGCCTCAGCGGCGCCCTGGAGGTGGACGAAGGCGAGGTGTGGGCCGGCGTGCAGGCCGCGCTCCTCGCCCACCCCCTCCGACCCCAGGTCTTCGACGACCTCGACGACGCCCAGGTGCGCACCATCACCGGCGCCGGCTTCGTGATCGAGGTGGCCCCCGGCGGCACCGTCACCCGCGAAGACCTCAACGAACGCGAGCTGTTCGTGATCCTCGACGGCGAGTTCACCGTCACGCGGGAAGAGCGGGTCGTGGCTCAGCTCCGCAAGGGCGACGTGGTCGGCGAGGTCGGCTTCTTCATCGCCAGCGGTCGCCGCTCGGCGACGATCACCGCGCGCACCCGGGGGCGGCTGCTCGTGCTCCGTCGCCGGGTGCTCGACGAGCTCCGCACCCGGGCGCCCGAGGTGGAACGCCAGCTCCTGCTCAACCTCGCGCGGATCACCGCGACCCGCCTCTCGAACATGGTCGTGGGGAGCCAGTGACCGAGCCCCTCACCAGCGCCCGCGTCGCCGAGGCCCGCCGCGACGACGAGCTGGTCTTCAGCACGCGGCTCGTGGAGCCCATGCTGCGGTTCTTCTCGGGGCGCTTCGGAGAGGAGGCGCTCCGCGCCTTGGTGGCCCGCACCGACACGCCGCTGGAGCGCCTCCGCGACCCCCAGCAGTGGTTGTCCACGCGGCAGCTCCTGATCCTCTCCCGAGCCATGGTGGAGCAGAGCAAGGACCCGCTCATCACCTACCGGGCCGGCCTCGTGCTCGTCGACCCCGAGGTGCTCGGCCCGACCTACCCCGTGCTCCGTGCCCTCGGCTCTCCCGGAATGGTCTACGCGCGGATGACCGAGTACGCCGACCTCTCGCGGATCACCCGCTGGAAGCTGGTGGAGTCCGGCAAGCGCCACGTGGTCATGCAGTTCCAGGTGGAGCGTGGCCACACCGACGATCCGCTGTTCTGCCTCAACCGGCAGGGGGGCCTCGCGGGCATTCCTCAGGCGTTCGGGCTCCCGATGGGGAAGCTCACCCATCCCCGGTGCATCCACGAAGGGGACACGGTCTGCGAGTACCGGGTGGAGTGGGTCGCGCCGCTGTTCGGCCAGGGGCTCCTCCCGTGGGTGGCGTTCGGCGGAGGCGTGGCCACCGCCGCCCTCGCCGCCTTCGGGGGCCTCGGCGCCCCGGCCACGATCCTCACCGCCGTCGGGACGGCCGCCGCCCTGGCCGCGGAGGTGGTCGTCCTCCAGCGGCAGCTCACCGCCGCCGGCCACGACCAGCGCGACCAGCTCACCGCCGCCAAGACCCTCCTCGACGAGAACCTCGCTCGCAACCGCGAGCGCCTCCTCCTGGAGCAGGTAGACCTCGCGACCCGCCGGGAGATGTCCCCGGAGGGCCTGGTGGACACCGCCCTCAACGCCATTCGCAACACCCTCGGCTACGACCGGGCGATGTTTTTGCGGGTGGACGCGCCCACGGGGCGCCTGCGCTTCGGCGGCGGCGCCGGCTTCGACGCCGACGGCCTCACCCTTCTCCGCGGCCTCTCGCTCTCCGTCACCGTGGTGCGGAAGGACGAGCGGCTCTTCGCCAACCTGCTGCACAGCGAGTCCGGGGCGCTCGTCGCGGACGTCGCGGCGTTCCGCGCTCAGGTCAACGCCGAGAATCAGGCGCTCCTCGACCGCATGGGCAGCACGGCCTTCGTGGCGGTGCCGGTGCGCGGCCCCGACGGCCCGCTCGGGCTCCTCGTCGTGGACCAGGTGCACGCCGACTCCGCGCTCGGCCCCCGCGACCACCAGATGCTCCAGCAGGTGGGCAACCTGGTGGGGCTCGCCCTCGCCCGCGCCAACCTCGTGGACCGGCTGCGGCGGGAGCGGTCGGCGATCGAAGCCGCGCTCCTGCTCAACCAGAAGATCTCCCAGTACCTCCCTCGCTCCGTCGTCGACCGGATCCGGGAGGAGCCGGGCGCGGCGCTCGCCCTCGGCGGCGAGCGGCGGCGGGCCGCGGTGCTCTTCAGCGACGTCGTCGGCTTCACGCCCTGGTCGGAGCAGGTGGAGCCCGAGGTCGCGGTGGCCTTCCTCAACTGGTACTTCGCCGCGATGGATCAGATCGTGGAGGACACCGCGGGCATCCTCGACAAGCGCATCGGCGACGGGATGATGGTGGTCTTCCTCGAAGGCCCAGGGCTCGAACCCCCGGCGCGGCGGGCCCTTCGGTGCGGCCTCCAGATGCAGGGGGCCATCCTCGCGCTCAACGCCCAGCCGGAGCGCCCCCGGGTGGAGCCCTTCGCCGTGCGGGTGGGCGTGTCGTACGGCGAGCCGGTCGCGGGAAACCTCGGTTCGGTGCAGCGGATGGAGTACACGGTCATCGGGGACACGGTGAACGTGGCGAGCCGCCTGGAGGGGCGTTGTACCCCCGGCGCGGTGCTCGCGACGGCGCAGGCCGTGGAGGCCGCGGGCGCGGGCGTACGCGCGGAGCCCCGCGGCGACCTCACCGTGAAGGGGCGCGGCCAGGTGGTGGCGGCGTTCGAGGTCTCCGCCGTCGAGGGGTGAACGCCGACAGCGAAACGCGCCGGCGGCGGGGCCACCGTGAGTCGTCAGCTCGGATCGTCCGGCGCGGGGACGGGTGCGGCGGGCGCTCGCTCCACCTCGCCGATCCACCAGCGGCCGAGGTGGTGCCTGGCGACGAGGAGGCGCCCGTCTTCGTGGGAGAGCTCCACCACGCTGCTGTAGTCGGCGGTGGCGAACGCCACGCCCGTGCCGGGGTCGTAGAGGGTGTCTCCGGGGTGGAGGCTCACTTCGCGGAGGTGGGCGGAGCCGATCAGCATGCCGATGCCGACGCCCTCGCCGTCCGCGATCGCCCCTCGCACCCACGCGCGCCCTTGGAGTTGGACCGTGGAGACCCCGACTTCCCGCCAGGCGCTCCCGCCGGGGTCCTGGACCAGCATGTCCTCGGCCGCGCCGGTCACCAGCCGGGCGCCGGTGCGGTCGTAGAGCGTCAAGGGTGCCGCGGGCCGGAGCCACCTGCCCGGAGACGCCGGCCCGCGCTCCTCCGGCGGGGGGCGTTCGCGCCACCGGTCGGCGAGCGCGCTGGCCGGCAGCGGCGCGTGGACGACGAGCCCGGGCGCGTCGATCGGGTGGCTGGGGTCCGCGAACGGGACCCCCGCGCGCCAGTAGAGGTCGGCGCCGAGGCGGACCGGGGTGACCGCGGCGGTCACCGGCTGCAGGTCGCCGAGGGGGAGCTCCTCGCGGAAGTAGAGCCCGTCGTCCTCCACCAGGGCGGCGACGGTGCCGGAGGGCGCTGGGGCGGCCAGGAGCTGTGCATCCGCGAGGGCGCCGCCGCGGCGGACGCGTGCGCGGAGGCCGTCGCGGACGGGGAGGGGAGTGCGGGTGGTCGCGGGTTCGGGGAGGTCGAGGCCGGGGAAGTGCCCGGCGGTCTCGGGGTGGAGCTGCGCGAGGGCCTCGAGGTCGTCGCGCCAGGCGGTCTCCCCGACGTCGCCGGTGCAGGCGCCGAGGGTGACGGTCCCGGTCTCATCCGGCGCGACGAGCACATAGACCTCTCGCCCCACGGGAACGACGCGCGCGCTCATGCACGAGCCCCAGGTCGGGACCCAGGTCCGGATGCGCAGTCCCGGGCGATCGAGCTGCCCCTTGAGCACGCGGGTCACGCGCACCGACTCGTAGACGGTGGGGGTGTAGAAGCGGTCCGTGGGGTCGCCCTCGTCGACCACCTCCACGTCCACCACCACGCCGATGGCGACGAGCGGCGCGTGGGCCTGGCGTTCTTCGCGGTCAACGTCGGCGCCGCAGCAGGCGAGGGCGACACGCACGAGGAGCAGCAGCGCGACGACGAAGCTGGCGAGCATGCCGCCTCCGACCGCGCCGGGGCCCCGCGGTGCGCGACGACGGCCGCACCTGACGCTCTACTGACGAAGGACACGAACGAGGTCGAAGGAGCGGCGCGGGTGGACCGCCGTGCCGACCCGCCACCGTCGGCGGTCGAGGCGCCGCCGGGGCGAGAAGGGCGAGGGCGCGGCTCAGCCGCCGGCGGGGCGGCGGCCACGGGCGGCGTGGATCCGGGCCTGCGCGCGGTCGAGCGCGAACATCTCCGTGAAGACACTCAACGAACCAACGACGACCGGGAAGCCGGCCGGGATGGACAACCACCACGGCGTTCCCGGCATCTGTTGCACCAACCAGGGAAGCTGGCCCGAGAGCCCGAGCAGGACGAACGCCATACTCCCTTGGCCACGCAGCTCCCATCCGTGGCCCGTCGGCCGCTTACGGGTCGGGAGGGTGAGCCGCGTGAGCCTCGGCCACCACGCGACCACGAGGTACGGCTCCCCCGCCTTGTCGCGCCGCAGCCGCACCCACGCCGGTACGTCGGCCTCGGTGAGCGGGGGCAGCGGCTCGGCGGTCGACATCGTCCGTACAGGGTAGCCCGACGGATGGGGCAGGGTCACCACAGCGGGCACGGAGCGCACGGAGAAGAGGGGGGAGGAGGCACGATCGCCGAGCTGTTCGTGGCCGGCGGCCACCGTCTGCTACGCGCCCGCGGTGACGAGGGGCCACCGTCTCCCGGGGTCAGGTCCTCCTCCCGGCGTCCTCCGTGCTCTCCGTGTCCTCCGTGTGCTCCGTGGTGGAGCTCCCCTTTGGCGACAGCGCTGAGGCCAAGGAACGCCGGGGGTGACGAGGTCACCCGGGCGATTCCTTGGGGTCGTGGCGCGTCGGAGGCCAAGGAACCCGGGGGGTGACCCGGTCACCCGGGCGGTTCCTTGGGGTCGTAGGCGTCGCGGGCCAAAGAACGCCGGGGGTGACGAGGTCACCGGGGCGGTTCCTTGGGGTCGGGTGCCGCTTGGGCCGCCCCCGCCACGAACGCCGTCTTGCCGTCGGTGTAGGCTTCGCGGTCGTGGGGGTGCGCGGCGGCGAGGGCGCGCTTCAGGGCGAGGTAGCGCGCGGCGAGGGCGGGGTCGGCGCGGAGGCGGTCGCGGAAGGCGACGCCCTCCCAGATCCGGTGCCCCGCCGGGGCGAAGTGCAGATGGGCCACCCGCGTGCCCGCGCCCGACGCGCGGAGGACGACGAGGACGTGGTCGCCGTCGGCCCAGACCTCCTCGTTCTCCCGGGTGAAGGTTGCGAAGATGGCGCGACGCGCGGAGGGGAGGTCGGCGATCTCCAAAAGCAGGTCCACGACCGGCTTCGCGGCGAGCCCCGGCACGGCGGTGCTGCCGTAGTGTTCAATGCGTCCCAACCGGTCCGGCCCGAGGCGGGCCTGCACCTCGGCCCGGAGCGCCGCGAACCGCGCCGGCCACGCCGGATCGGGGGGGACGAGCCGGACTTCGTCGTCCACCGGGGCGCCCAGCCAGGACTGCGCAGCGAGGGTGAGGGGACCAAGGTCGGCGGCGGCGATCTCCGGTTCGCCGCCGAGGCCCCGCGGGGGCGGCAGGCCGCGCCAGCCCAGGGGAGCGGTGCGGTCGGCCACGAACGCCCCGCCCTGGACGTGGCCTTCGGTCCAGGTCGTGTCCCCGCAGGCCCAGGCGGTCGCGCCTTCGGGCAGCGCGTCGCCCGGGGAGAGGTCCAGCGCGAGGACACGCTCGCCGGTCGCCGCCACCGACCACAGGACCTGGCGACGGAGGGTGCCGGGCGGCCGCCACGCGTCGAGCCGGGGGAGCGCGTCCAGGAGGAACGGAACGAGCCCCACGCCAACACCGCCGCGGAGCACCGGGAAGACTGCGGGGGCCAGGACCGCTCGCGTGGCCATGCCTTCGCCTATCGCGGGCGCCGACGTTGGTCCTGGCTCGCGAGGGTGGGGTCGGGCCGGGAGGGCAGGGCAGACCGAAGAACCGACCGTCGCGAAAACGATCGATTCGGGAACCCGTCGCGCGCGGGAGCGGTCATGCTGGGCGCATGCTCCTTCTCCTCCTCGCGTGCGGCTCCGATACGCCCGCCGTCGTGGGGGACGCCGCCGCTCCGATCGCCGACGCCGGGTGGACCCGCGCGAAGTCCCGGGCGCCCGGCGGGTTCACCGTCGTGCCCGCCGGGCCCTTCGTGGGCGCTGGGCCTCAAGGCGTAGCGACAGCGGGGCGGAACAGCGCCACCATCCCGATCCCCACGAAGATGAGGCCGAGGCCGACGAGCTGCAACGCCGACACCTGCGCCAACTCCCGCCGGAGGAGCAGCCCCACGAGGATCGGCCCGGCCACGATGAGCGAGTTGGTGTAGCCGGAGGCCGTCGCGAGCCCCTGGTTCGCGCCCACCCACCCGAAGAGGACGAAGACCAACGGGGCGAGCACGATCGTCGCGCCGAGCGTGAGCCCGGAGCGGGACTCCCAGTAGAGCGTGCCGAGGGTGTCCGTGAGCGTGCTGAGCGCGGCGCAGGCGAGGATGACGACGACCGGCGGGATTTTCACGCGAGCACCTCGATCGTCTGAAAGTCGTCGTCGTGGACCCGCTTGAGGTGCCCGCCGCTGGCGACGACCCCCTCCAGGAACTCCACCCCTTCGGCGTGGATCCGCTCCCCGGGCACGAAGATCGCCTGCCCCGGCGGGTACGCGCCGATGGTCTCGGCGCTCACGCGGCCGACGGCCTCCCGCCGCGGCACCCGGATCCGGGCTCGCGACAGGGTGGCCTGCCGGGGGGTGAGCACCTGCTCCGGCAGCGGCGGCGGCACCAGCAAGGCCGGGTCCGGATGGGGCGGGACGTCGTCATGCAGGATGTCGAGCAGGTCCGCGATCGTCGTGTCCACCTGCATCTCCGACACGCTGGGGCTCACGAGCAAGAGCAGCAGGTCCTGCGTCGCCATCTCCACGACGTTGCCCCGCTCCGCCAGGGCGCGGGCGAGCGCGTACCCCGTCCAGCCCGTGCCGCGCACATCCAGGGTGACGCGGCAGCGGTCTCGCCCGACGACGCGCACGCCATCGATGACGTTTTCGCCCAGGACGGTGACGCCCTCGATCCGCCCCGCCATGTGGCCGAGCCGCGCCGCGAGGTCGAGCGCCGCGAGCCAGTCGTCGTGCCCCTGGGAGGTGATGCGCTCGATGGCCTGCTCGATCGACATCAACAGGGGGTACGAAAACGACGTGGACTGGAAGCCCATCGACTGGAACTCCTCGTAGCGCATCACCAGCCCGAGGTTGTTGAAGTGGAGCAGCGAAGCCTGGCTCAGCGCCGAGAGCACCTTGTGGGTGGACTGCGTCACCACGTCGGCGCCGGCGTCTTCCGCGCATACGGGGTACCCGAGGGCCCGGAGGAAGCGGTAGTGAGGGCCGTGCGCTTCGTCCACCATGGCGAGCACCCCCCGTCGGTGGCACTCGGCGACCACCCCGGCCACGTCCCCCATCAGCCCGTGGTAGGTCGGCATCGTCACCACGAGGGCCCTCACGGCAGGGTTCGCGTTGAGCAAGGCGGCGACCTCCGCGGGCGTCGGCGGGAGCATCAGCCCGCGCGCCGCGTCGAACGGCGGTTCCAGGTACACCGGCGTGGCGCCCGAGAGGCAGAGCGCCCCGATGACGGACACGTGACAATCCCGGGCGACCGCGATGGTCTCGCCTTCGTGGGCGAGCGTCAGCACCGCGGGCACGTTGAGCCCCGTGGTGCCGGTGGTGCCCGGGTAGGTGCGAGCCACGCCGTAGGCTTCGGCGAGCGCGGCGGCCAGGGCGTTCACCGGGTCCTCGGCCGTGCGCGCGAAGAGGGAGCCGAGGACCGGGTTGGAGATCGAGTCGTCGACGAAGGCGGTGACCCGCAGGATCGCCCGGCGGAGCAGCGCCGCGTCCTCGCTGCCGATGTGCCGGAGGGACTCCCGGAGCTCCCGCGACCGCAACGCGCGCGATGCGGCGTGGATGTGTTCGATGACCGGGCGAATCGCGGCGTCGGGCATGACCGAACTCAGAACGATCGGCCGTGGGCGTGGCAGGGCGTCGCGTACGAGTCGAGCCACCGCGTACGAAACACCGCACGCGACAGCACCGGTGCGAAACGTTCGGCAGGCGTCCACGCGGGCTTCACGCCCGAGCCCACGAACACGACAGAAGGCGCATCCACCCCGCGAACGGGTGTGAGAGGAATTCGGGAGAGCATGGGAGTCCTCTGGCGGCGGCCTCTACCCCGGGTTCCCGGGACCGGGCAACGCGGGCTCCGTGCCGTTCTGCAAACGAAGCGACGAACGCAGGGAACGGCCGAGGCGTGGACGTCGCCGACCTCGGTCGGCGCGCCGCTCGACGCAGGGGCCCCTCGGCGCCAGCTTCTTCCCGGCCTTTCCCGCTCAGACCGCCTTCCGCCCCCCGAGCCACTTCCGCACATCCACCAGCACCTTGGGTGCACAGAAGTAGATGATGATGAGGTTCGCGGCCACGAAGAAGACCCACTCCCCGACGTGCCACGGCGCCATCTCCTGGGGGTGGATCACATCCAGCCCTGGGTGAGCGCGCCGAGCGAGAGGAGCGTGGCGAAGACCACCGCGTTGAACGCCAACTGCCGGGCGATCCGGTTGGTGGCCGCTTCGTAGGCCGCCACGTCGGTGACCTTGCCGTCCTTGTCCAGCCGGCGGGTGGGCTCGATGGTCCACACCTCGAGGTGGATGTAGGAGACCCACAGCACGAAGAGCAGGATCATCTTCGCAGAGTTGAAGCTGTGGTCCGTGCTGTCCCAGCGCAGGGCCAGGGCCTGCGGCAGCTTCGCCCCCGCGTTCATCCCGAGGATGTGCCGGTAGAGCTCGGTGGGCACGAAGGCGCCCAGGGAGAGGCCGATGCCGGCGCCAAAGGCGCGGTACACCCGCACCACGTCCCACGTCTTCACGTGGGGGATGGCCTTCCGGAAGTTCAGCAGCAGCGCGAACACGAGCAGCGCGCCGCCGTGGATGGTGCCGGCGAGGAGGTTGAGCACATGCAAGGTGGCGATCATGCGCGCAGCTCCGCGATCCACTCGGCCGCGGGCTTGTCGCCCCGGGCGGCGAGCAGCGACTCGGCCGCGGCTTCGTTCCCGAAGCGGGCGCGCGCGGCGCCCTCGAGTCCCTCGGCGATGCCCGTGGGGGTGTTGCGGCGCTCGGGCCACCAGCCGCCGCGGGTGGTGTAGAGCTTCACCTCGGCGGGGTAGCAGCGCGCCGAGACAAGGTCGCACGCGTCGAGCCCGCCGCGCTTGCGGAGGCCGGTGAGCGCCTCCCACGGCCGCTCGCGGAACAGGGGCACGAGCTGGTCGGCGTCGAGCTCGCCGCCGAGGTGTGGCCGCGCCGACCGGAGCAGCTTGGCCACGCCGACCGGCCCCAGCACCGGGCCGAGCGCCTGCGCGAGCACCCGCAGCCGCCGGGCCGAGAGCTTCCAGTCGGGGGTGATCGTGACGCGGCTGGCGAGCGCCGCGACCTCCTCCGCCTTCTCCCCGGACGCGCCGCTCTCCAGCCACTCGGGCCCGAGCTCGTGGTGCACCAGCAGCAGCGAGAGGGCCTCGGCCAGCGACCACGCCCCGAGCGCCGGCGGAGTGAGCCCCTCCGTGGCCTTGGCGCAGACCGCCGACGCGAAGCTCACCCGCACATCGACCCGCTCGACCTGATCGGCGCGCAGGCGCTTCTCGGCGGCCTTGAGGTGCCGACCGAGGATCACGTCCAGCGCGTCGAGCGCCACGTTCGCCCCGGGAGAGCCCGGGAACCGCGGACAGGTGAGCGTGCGGGTGAACCAGACGTTTCCGGCGCCGCCCCAGGCCTCGATCCGCGCCGGGTTCGCCCCGCCGATACCGCCTCCACCGAGGATTTCTCCCGCGATCCGCGCCGCCCCGGCCGCCGTGGCGACCTCGCCGAGCGGCACCGGCGCCGAAGACTCCAGGGCGGCTTCCACGGCGGCGGTCATGGCGGCGGCGCTGGCATGCTCCAGCCGGGCGCGCATCACGGCGGCGCCGGCGCGGAGCGGGCGCACGTCGACCTCTCCGGGGCCGCGGCCCAGGGAGCCGGCGAGGCCCACGCGGCCCGCCACTTCGTTCGCGGCGACCGTGGCCGCGATCAGCTCGTCGGTGGTGCCGGACGGTCCCGCCCAGGCCAGCGGCAGGGCGGCGGCGCTGACACGCCCGCCCAGCAGCGAGTCGTCGAAGTGATAGAGGAGGAACGCGGCGAGCTCTCCGGCCGGTCCGCTGCCGCAGGCGGCGCGCGAGGGCAGGGGAGCGAGGCGCCGCGACGCCCCGGCCAGGCCGAGGTGTTGCAGCCGCGCGGCCCGAGCCACGTCGGGCGGGAGCTGCGAGGGAGTGAGGGCGGCTGCCCAGCCGCAGAGTTCGGAGACAGATCCGCTCATCAGTACTCGAGACCCCACTGCACGCCGGCGGCCAGGAGGTGCCCGCCGATGGGGATCGGCGACCCGTCCACCGAATAACCCGCCGTGGGGGTGCCCGGGTCTCCCCGATCGAGTGAGCCGGACTGCACGATGTGGTACTGGAAGAAGCCGTCGAGGCGCATCCGTCGTTCGTTGCCCTCGGTGCGGAACGGGTCGTCGTGCTCGAAGCCGAGGCCGAGGGCGAACAGCGTGCGGTCACCGTCGAGGAGCGCGGTGTCCGTGGACTGGCTCACCAGCGGGGTCGGCTCGAAGCCGACGCCGCCGCGAACGTCGATCTCCCACTCCCCGAAGCGGGGCCACAGCTTGAACCGCGGCATCGCCACCTCCACCCCGAGGCGAGGCGACCAGGTCGGCCGGAGCACCACGTCGAACGGGTTCCCGTCCCCGGCTTCGCCATCGGGGATCTCGATCCCGGCGCCATTGACCGTGAGGTGGGTGACGCGCGCGATGCTCGGCGTCATCTGGTCCCACGCCGTGCGCTTCACATCGGCGGTGATGGTGGCGGTGTGGGCGATGGTGTAGGCGGCGCCGAGGTTGAGCTGCTCGGGGGTGTAGTGGTCGAACACCCCGAGGCTGATCCCCAGGTACAAGGGGAGCACCACCGGATCCAGGTCGCCCATGTCGGCGGAGCGGGCGTTGACCTGGAGGTTGATGTCGACGTCCACCGGCAGGCCGGCCTCGCCGCGCCAGGAGCCGCCGATCTGCAGGCCGTCGAGCGCCGGGATCGCCTGGCCGGCGTCCCAGTGCAGCGCCACGATCGGGGCGAAGCCGGGCTGGAGGTCCAGCGACATGTCATGGACGTCGAGCGCCACGCCCACCACATCGCCCGCCTCGGTGTCGCCGGACTGGGCGCCGGAGACGGTCAGGTCCATCGTGGCGTCGATGGAGTAGCTCGCGCGCGGGATCATCTGGAAGCCGCCGCCGATCGAGAGTCCCCAGATGGGACGTACGCCCGCCCCGATCGCCAGCTCGTAGCGTTGAGCCCGGTTCTGGTACAGGAAGTAGGTCGGGAGCTGGGGCTCGAAGGTCTGCAGGCGGATCAGCCGGTCCGTCGGCAGGAACAGGCCGAGGCCGAAGGAGAACATCGGGCCGATCGGCCGGGTGACGCCGAGCATGAAGCCACGCACGGGATCGATGTGCGGGCCGACGTCCAGCGGGGGGTCTTCGTCGTCGACCAGCCCGTCGCGGTTGGTGTCCCAGTACACGTCGGGGATGGGCGTGAACTCGGTGCCTACGTCCACGTAGCCGAGGGAGGCCTGGGGGTACCGCTGCCCGGCGAGCGCGGCGGGGTTCTGGAGGATCGACTCCGCGCCCTCGGAGAGGGCCACGCCGCCGCCGCCTCGGCCCATCTTCCGGGCCCCGAAGCCATAGAACTCCATCGGGCTCGCGGCCGCGGTGGCGACGAGCCAGAGCACCTCAGGCGTACCCGATCTCGGGCACCGGCGTGAGCGCGATCTGGCGGAGATGCTCGATCACGTTCACCGGCGGCTCACCGGGGAGGGCTTCCCGGAGGCAGGCCATGCGGGCGCTGAGGTTCGCCGTGGCGAGCCCCGAGCCCTTGTACGCGCCGCGCTCCTGCCCGGCCGCCACCGCGGTGTACCCGTGGCCGAGGAACTTGCCGGAGAGCGCGCCCCACTGCCGGGCGGGGAAGCGGTGCGGCGCGAAGTAGTAGAACTTCTCCGCCGGACAGTCCGGGTGGCTGGCGACACCCACGGCCTCGGGGAGGTCCGCCGGGTAGGCCCGCTCTCCCTTCGGGTGAGCGGCGGCGATCACCACCGCGCCGCGCTCCACCGCCAACGCGCAGCAGTCGCGCAACAGGAGCGCCTTGCCCATGTTCGGCGTACCGAGCGAGAGGTTGATGACGGAGGCGCCGTTGCGCGCGGCGGTCTCGATGGCGGCCGCCATCAGGTCGGCGCTGGTGCGCAGCTTCGCGTCCATGATCTTGATGCACATCAGCTGCGCTTCGGGGGCGACCGCGTGCACCGCAGCGGCGATCTCGGTGCCGTGCCCGTTCTCATCCGCGAAGTCGGAGGCCAACAACGCGTGGGCGGTAGCGTTGAGCGAGATGTTCCAGCCGGTGAGGCTCGCCTTGGCCAATCGGGGGTCGCGAACGTCCACGCCGCTGTCGACGATGGCGATGACCTGCCCCTTGCCCGTGTATTCCTTTCCGCGGAAACGCATCCGATGACCCTCGCTGCGGCGCAATCCTACGGGGTTGCACCCCGTTCGGCAAGGTCGCGCGGCGCCGGGGTATGCTTACGGGCATCCGATGTCCGTCGTATCTGCCGCAGCGCCGCCCGCCGCCTCCAGCCCTCCGCTCTTGGTGGGCGCCCGCGCCCGAAGCGGAGTGACCGCGTTGGAGGCTCGGCTTCGCGATCTCGGCGTGCCGGTCCGGGTCTTCGGTCACCCCGCGCGGGTGCCCGCGAACCGGGACGCGCTCGCCGCCGCGCTCGTCGCCGTCGTGGCGGGTGCGCTCGGATGGGCGCTGCCCGGTGTCGGTCGGCCGGCGGCGCTCCTGGCGGCGCTGGTCGCCGTAGCGCTGCGCTCCGGCGGGGGCGGCTGGCCGAGGGCCGCCGCGTGGACGCTCATCGTCGGCGAGCCGGTCCGGCGGCCGATTCGGCGGATCGTGGCGCTGGCGCTCGACGTGCGACGGCCGCACGAGTGGGCCTTCTCGGTGATCCTCGCGTTCTCGCTGCTCGGCCTGATCGTGCCGGGCACGCCGCTGCCGCTGGCCTGCGCTGCGCTCGGCGTCGCGCTCACGGTGTGGGACCCTGTGCGCGCGCGCCCCGTGGGGATCGACGCGGCGGAGGCCTGGGTTCGCCAACACGTCGCCTCTCCGGACACGCTCGTGCTCGTCTCCACCGCGACCAGCGGCTACGGGGAGGGGATCCTCGCCGTGATCGACTGGTTCAAGCTGGACCGCGCGGCGATCACCGTCGAGGTGGACGAAGAGGGGGACTCCGGCGTGCTCCGCCGGCTCACCAAGGCGGGCGTCGGCCCCCGGGAGGCGCCGCGTGATCTGGCTGGCAGCCGCGTTCGCGGCTGAGCTCTCGGGCACGCTCACCGGCGCCGACGGTCAGCCGATCGTCGGGGCGACGGTGTACGCGTACGACGTGCGCTTCAACTACGCGGCGGCGACGACCCGCAGCGGCGGCGAGTGGACCCTCCAGGGGTTGCCGCCCGGCGGCTACCGGCTGCGTTTTCTGCCCCCGAACTACGATCCCCACGGCGACCGGTTCTACGGCGGCGCCTGGGACACCTGCTCGGCCGAGGTCGTGCAGCTCCCGGCGGAGTCCAGCGTCGTCGCCGGGGTGGACGAGGCGCTGGAGACCGGCGCGTCGGTGACCGGCAGGGTGGTGGATCTCGCGGGGACGCCGATCGGTGGTATGCGGGTGACCGCGTACGGCGCCGAGCCGCGGACCGGGCTCATCGAGCGCAACGACACCACGGACGACGACGGGCGCTTCGCGATCTCTGGCCTCGACGCGGAGGCCGCCGGCTCCGCGTTCTACGTGTCCGTGGAGGGTTCGGGCTGGCCACGGCAATACGCTGGGCCGAGCTACACGGAGGGCGAGAGCGAGCGGGGCTCGTTCGCCGCCGGGGTCGAGACCGACGTCGGCGACGTCGCGCTGCTCGACGGCATCCGGGTCTCCGGCGTCATCTCCGGCCCCGACGGCGCGGTCGCCGAGGGGCAGGTCTACGTCTACTCCTCCCAACAGATCCTCACGGAGACGGTGGGGCTCGACGGCGCCTACGCTGCCGATGGGCTCCCGCCTGGAGACGTGGTGGTCTGGGCGTCGTCACCCGGGCTGGCGACCACGTATTACCCCGGAAGCGACCGCCCGGGCGGCAGCTACCCCGTGCCCGACGAAGGCGCGGACGCGACCGTGGACGTCTCGCTGCCCACCGAGAGCCGCCTCACGCTCCAGGCCCTAGGGGAGGGGTCGTTCGATGGCGTGTCGGTGCTCGTCTACAACGACACCTACACCGTCGGCCGCGGCGACCAGCTCACCCCTGAGGGGGAGGTGAGCATCGGCGGGCTATATGCTGGAAACTACTACGTCTACGTCTACGGGCAGGACGCCGGCTTCACCTCCGGCTTCATCGTGGATGGAACGGGTGAGCCCCTGGTTTTCCAGGTAGATGGCGCCACGGACCTGGAGCTCCCGCTGGAGCGTGGCGCCGTGCTCTCCGGCACCGTCACCGACGACCGGGGCGAGCCGGTGTACGGCGCGCGCGTGGAGGCCGTGGAGACGACCGGCGCCCAACGTCAGTGGACGGCGACGACCGACCGGGACGGCGCCTACACCATTCGGGGCGTCGACGCGACCACCGTGACGGTGGACGCCGCCTTCTACTGGTATTGCCCGGGAGATCCCGGCTATGCCACGACCTGGTACGAAGCCGCCCGCTCGGCGGACGCCGCGGGCGTCCTCCTCGTCAACCACGGCGACGTGCTCGACGGCCTCGACCTGGTGCTGCCGGTCGACGACGATCACGACGGCATGGGCGACGACTGGGAGCGCGCCCACGGACTCGACCCCGCGCACGACGACGCCGCCGGCGATCTCGACGGCGACGGCTTCACCAACGGGGAGGAGTGGGTGCTCGGCACCGATCCCGACGCTCCCGACGCCGTTGGCGCGGGAGGGTGCGGCTGCGGGAGCGGTGCGGCCAACGCCGGCCTCCTCGCGATCGGCGCCGGACTGGCGCTCCGCGCGCGGCGTCGTCACCAGACCTGAGCGGAGGCCTCCACGGCCTTCACCTCGGCCTGGGACTCCCTTGCCAGGGTCTGAAGTGCCGCCGCCTCCTCGCGAAGCGCCGCCACCTGCGCCGCCCGCGCCTCGGGCGCGGCGGTCCGCAACGCGTCGAATCGCGCGCCGAGATCATTGGCGCGCGCGGCCACGTCTGCGGCCTTTGTCTGCACCTCCGACACGCGCACCGCGAGCGCCGCCGACGGCGAACCAGCGGCCGCCGGCCCAGGGGGCGCCGGCGTGCATGCGAGCCAGAGGAGCGCGAACACGCCCTACATCGTCTTGATCTGGAGCCCCGTCACCGTGGCGCCGTCGGAGACGGCCCAGGGGTTGTTCTTCGCGGAGCCGGCCATCGCGTCGAACGTGGTGGGGTCGCCGTCGGGATCGATGGTGACCGAGAGGCCCACGGACGTGGAGGTGCCGATGCTCGCGGTGACCGAGAACGCGACCGGCGAGCCCGAAGCGGTCGGGCAGGTGAACGGGGTGTTGCCGAGCGCGACCGCGCCGCCGGCCACATCCGGGTTCCCGGAAGCGTCGAGGTCGGCTTCGTCGTACACCGAGAAGAGGCACACCGCGGAAGAGGTGACGGTGCCCATCGCGGCGTAGTTGCCCTCGAACGTGGCGGTGCCGCCGGAGGTGGTGCCCGTGTCGACGGCGGTGTCGGTGCCCGTGTCGATGGCGGTGTCCTTCCCGGTGTCCACGCCAGTGTCGGTGCCGGTGTCCTTCCCGGTGTCGGTGCCGGTGTCCTTCCCGGTGTCGGTGCCGGTGTCCGTGCTCGTATCCGTGTTGGTGTCGGTGTCGGTGTCCATGTCGGTGTCACCGGTGTCCGCGGCCGTGTCGGTGTCGCTGCCGGAGCCGGTGTCGCCACCGAGGTCGAGCGGGTAGCAGTTTCCGTCGTCCGCCCGGCCCATGGTGGGACCGCAGGGATCGGATTCGACGGCGCAGGCGGCGAGCGCGAGCAGGGCCAGGATGGGGTAGCGCATGGAGTCTCCTCAGGAGGGCGCAGTATCGGTCAGCCGCCGTAGACCTGTCAAGCCGTTGTAGACGGCGGAAGCCAGATGGTGAACCGCGACCCCGTCCGCTCCACCGATTCGAGGCCAACCCGGCCCTTGTGAGCGGTCACGATGCCGGCCACGATCGCCAGCCCCAGGCCGCTGCCCTCGGAGCGCCGGGAGAGGAGGCCGTCGGAGCGGTAGAACTTCTCGAACACCCGACGCTGCTCGAAGAGGGGGATTCCCGGCCCGTCGTCCTCCACGACGAAGCGCACGCCCGGGGGTTCATGGACGGCCCGCAGCCGGATGTGCACGTCCGGCCCACCGTACTTCCGGGCGTTGCCGAGGAGGTTCAGCAGCGCCTCGACGATCGCGTCGGGATCGGCGGTGACGAGCGGCAGTTCCGCCGCGACATCCACGGTGAACTCGGTGACATGCTCCAGGTCGTAGGCGCGGAAGGCAGAGCGGGTGAGGTCGACGATCTCCTGGGGCGACACCGGGCGCAGCTCGTAGACCCGGCGGCCCGCCTCCATGCGGGCCCAGGTGAGCACCCGCTCGATCTTCCGGGAGAGGCGGTCGGTCTCGCCGGCGATGATCGCCAGGCACTCCGCGACCTTCTCGGGGTCCTTCACCCGGCCGCTCTGGAGCGTCTCCACGAAGAGGCGGATGGAGGTCAGCGGAGTGCGCAGCTCGTGGCTCACGTTGGAGACGAAGTCGGTCTGGAGGCGGGAGAGCCGGGTCTGCTGCACCACCGCCCGGCCCATGAGGATCACGCCGACGACGGTGATCGCGAAGAGCACGATCATCGTGGCCCGGAGCCCGGGGACCGTCGCCTCGGAGACGTCGGGCTCGGTCACCTCGATGCGCCAGTGCGAGAGCGGCGGCCCCAACGGCCGGGTGACGAAGGGTTCGTCTTCGAGGAGCGTGCTCGCCATGCGGCGACGGAGCCCCTCGAACGAGACAGGGGCGCCGGCCGCATCTCCGGCCGCCGCGCGGAGGTGGTATCGGGCCCGCTCGTTGGGGAAGAGCCGACCGACCAGCTCGGGGAGCGCCACGGCGTCGACCACCCGGGCATCGAGGCGGTAGGCGACCACGAGCCCCTCCTTCACCCGGCTCACCGCGAGATCGCCCTCATCGCGGCGGGGCAGCACCGTGACCGGCGAGGCCTCGGTGAGGCGGGTGGCGGCGGGGACCACCTCGGGGGGCAGGGTGGGATCGTCGAGCTTCCAGACGTTGTTCACCACCCCGCTCTGCTGCCCGTAGGTGGCGATGGCGAGGTCGAGCGCGTCGGGCGGGGTCGCGGACAGGGTGCGCCGGAGGTGGTCGTCCTCTTCGCCGAGCCGGGCGAGCAGCGCGGACTCCAGCTCGCGGGCCTGCAACGCGTACCGTTCGTGGAGCCGGCCCTCCTCCGCGTCGGCGCGGTCCTTGAGGCCGGCGAGCCCATAGGCGAACAGCGCGACGGTGGGCGCGACGACGAGCACCACCAGGGTCCAGAAGACCCGGCGGCGCGCGATGCTCTCCCCCAAGGTGGGCATGGGTACGGGCTATCCAGAACGCACGCGGTCCGCGCGTGCCCCTCGGGGCCTCGTGCAATAGCCGCCGACCATGAACCTCTCCCGGGTCCTCTCCGACGACATCCTCGCCCGCGTGGAGCGTCCCAGCCGCTACCTCGGCACCGAGCTCAACCGCAGCTTCAAGCCGGGCTCCAAGGTGCGCCTCGCGCTCGCCTTCCCGGACCTGTACGATCTGGGGCTTGGCAACCTCGGCCTCCACATCCTCTACGCCATCCTCAACCGCCTCCCGGACGTGTGGGCCGAGCGGGTGTACGCGCCCGCGGCGGACATGGAGAAGGCCCTGCGCGAAGGCGGACATCACCTCTTCGCGCTCGAGAGCAAGGACGAGCTGCACCACTTCGACGGCCTCGGCTTCACCCTGCAATCCGAGCTCACGTTCACCAACATCGTGAACATGATCGACCTCGCGGGGATGCCCATCCGCGCCGCCAACCGCAGGGAGGGGCACCCGCTCGTCTTCGCCGGGGGGCCGTCGGTGTTCAACCCCGAGCCGCTCGCCCCGTTCATGGACTTCTTCGTCATCGGCGACGGAGAGGACGTGGTGATCGAGATCGCCGAGGTCTTCCGCAGCGTCTCCGGGCGCGAGGCCCGCCTGCAGGCGCTCGCGGCGATCGAGGGCGTCTACGTGCCCTCACTGTACCCGATGGAGACCCTCGCGGACGGCTCCATCCGCCCCCCGTTGGACGCCCCGAAGATCCGCAAGCGCACCGCGAAGAAGCTCACGGCCGAGCAGTTCCCGGTGAACTACCTCGTGCCCTACACCGAGCAGGTGCACGACCGGGTCTCTCTTGAGGTGCTGCGCGGCTGCACCCAGGGCTGCCGGTTCTGCCAGGCGGGGATGACCACGCGCCCCGTGCGGGAACGCTCGATCGACGACGTGGAGTCGCTGATGCGGCGCACGCTCGCGGCCACCGGCTACGACGAGGTGTCGCTCGTTTCGCTCTCCACCTGCGACCACTCCCACGTCCGGGGGCTCGTCGCGCGCACGGCGCAGGTCGCGGCGGAGACGAAGGTCACGGTGTCGTTACCGTCGTTGCGGCTGGACAGCTTCTCGGTGGACCTCGCGGACATGGCCGCGACCACCCGGCGCACCGGCCTCACGTTCGCGCCCGAGGCGGCGACGCCCCGGCTGCGCGCGGTGATCAACAAGTGGATTCCGGACGAAGAGCTCATCGAGATGGCCTCGGCCGCCTACGACAAGGGCTGGGATCACGTGAAGACCTACTTCATGATCGGCCTGCCCACCGAGCGTGACGAAGACGTCGTCGCCATCGCCGACCTCTGCCGCCGCACCTTGTGGGCTGGCAAGAAGAAGAATTCCCAGGCCATGGTGCACACCGGCGTGAGCACCTTCGTGCCCAAGCCGTTCACTCCGTTCCAGTGGGCCGAGCAGATCGACATCGGGGAGACCGAGCGAAAGCAGGCGCTGCTCCTCGACCGCATCCGCACCATGAAGAGCATCAAGTTCGGCCGCCACCACCCGGAGGAGACCTTCCTCGAAGGGCTCGTCTCCCGCAGTGATCGCCGCGCCGCCGACCTCATCGAGGCCGCCTGGCAAGAAGGCGCGCGCATGGACGCCTGGGGCGAACACCTCAACTTCGGCGCCTGGCAGCGCGCCATCGAGAAGACGAACTTCGACGTGAAGAACGCGCTCCGTGAGCGCGCGCTCGACGAGCGCCTGCCCTGGGACCACATCGACATCCACATCCCCAAGGAGTGGTTCGTCGCGGACTGGGAGCGGGCGATGCAGCTCCAGCACGCGCCGGACTGCCGCCAGAAGAAGTGCCACAAGTGCGGGGTGATCGACGTGGAGCGCGAGCTCTGCGCGTCGATGCTCCGCGGCGCCATCGAAGGCCGGAAGGACGAGGCGGCGTGGGTGCGGCCGACGGTCACGGTCACCAAGGAGCCGGAGGCCGTGCAGCGGCTGCGGTTCCGGATCGGTCGTATCGGCGAAGCGCGGTTCCTCGGCCACCTGGAGTGGCAGAACGTGTGGGTCCGCGCGCTTCGGCGTGTGGAGGCGCCCATCGCGTACACGCAGGGCTTCCACCCCCACCCGCGCATCGACTTCTCCAGCGCGCTTCCGAGCGGCGAAGAGAGCCTCGCCGAGTACCTCGACGTTCGTTTGAGCGCTCGCCGGGATGTCGCGGCGTTCACGGCGGCCCTCCGCGAGACGGCCCCGGCCGGCTTCCTCGTGCTCGGCGGGATCGAGGTGCCACTGAAGGCCAACGCGCTCATGGGCGAGGTGATCGGCTGGGAGTACCAGCTCATCTCCGGGATGGACGTGGACGTGCTCCGCGCCGCCGCCTGGTCGCTCCTCGAGACCACCGAGCTCAAGATCGCCCGGAAGTCAAAGTCGGGCCTGCTCACGATCGACGTGCGCGGCATGATCCGTCACCTGAGGGTTCGGGACGACGGGGTCGTGGAGTTGGGCCTCGGCGTGGTGGACGCGAAGCCCGGAAAGGCCAAGGATTACGTGAAGTTGCTCGGTCTCCCTTCAAGTACGCGGGTGGTGCGGACCGAGGTGCTCGTCGCGGGTGCCGACGGTCTGGTCTCGCCCGGCGCGGGGTGGTCGGAGGCGCGGGCTTAGCGAGGGTTCCCCCTCCCAGCCCTCCTCCACCCTCGCGAGCCCAAGTGGTCCAGCCATGACCGGCGTCAGCGGCGCCTTTTTGTCGTCGTTTGGGACCGCTTGATGGGCCTGCCCGTGGACACGTGCTCGGCCGGTTCGCGCGTACGCTCGGTCTGAGCCCTCCCGGGGACCCCATCGCGGCGGTGGTGGAGCCGAATCGGACGCGGTTCCGTCATCTCTCCGTGTCCTCCGTGGTGCAATTCGGAAGGGAGGGGCCCTACGGCCGGGTCACCCCGTAGACCACGTAGATCGCCCCTGCGCTGCTCCCGCCATCGCGATCCGTGGGAGCCCCGACGAGCAGGTCGGGGAGGCCGTCGGCGTCGAGGTCGGCGGAGTCTACCGATGCGCCGGCCGAGGCGTTTGCGACGTCGCCGAGGAGGTGGAGGTCGGGCGTGGAGGCGTCGAGGCCGCCGAGGATGGGGCCATAGAACAAGGATGCGGCGCCGCTGAGCCGGGCGGCGCCGACCTCGCCGCGGGCACCGACCAGCAGGTCGCCGACGCCGTCGCCGTCGACGTCCTTCCCGGAGAGGGCGAGGCCGAACTGCTCGTTTCGGGCGTCGCCGCGGAGGATGACGTCGGCGTTGGCGAGGGAGGCGGTGCTCGTGCCGGGACCGTAGACCACGTAGGCGGCGCCGGTGTAGACGCCGGCGCTGGAGTCGTAGCCGCCGAGGAGGATGTCCGTGAGGCCGTCGCCGCTGACGTCGCCGAGGGCGAGGCCCTCGCCCGCGTAGTCGCCAGCGTCTTCCCCAGCGTACTTCGCGTCGGCCTGGGCGAGGCCCACGTCGCCGGTTCCGCCGCCGTAGACGAGGTAGGCCGCGCCGGAGGTGGGCGCGCCGTCGGAGGCGTAGGGCGCGGCGAGGAGGAGGTCGCCGATGCCATCGCCGTTGACGTCCTCCCCGGCGCGCACGTACCGACCGGCGTAGGCCCCCCCGGCCTCTCCGTAGAACCGCTGATCGGCCTCGGCGTTGACCGTGGACGTCCCGAGCGCCACGGGCCCGTGCTCCACGAAGACGGCCCCCGCGTCCACACCCTTGGTGTCGTCTTCGTAGGCGCCGATGATGAGGTCCACCACCCCGTCGCCGGTGACGTCCGCGAGGTCGGAGCCGTGGCCGACCTCGGTGTCCCAGGTGCCGGAGCGGGTGACGTCCGCGTCGGCGAGCTTCACGTCCCCGGTGATGGGGCCGAAGAGGACCCACTCCATGCAGGTCTCGTCGGCGGCGCCGAGGGCGATGTCGTCGATCCCGTCGCCGTTGACGTCGGCCACGGCGACGGAGCGGCCCGCGCTGGTGGTGGCGCGGCTGCTGAGGATGCGGGCGCCGACCTCGCTCAGGGGGTGTGTCCCGCTCACCGGGCCGAAGACGATCGCGCCCCCGCCCTGCATCGCGTCGGCGTACATGGTGTTCGCCGCCACGTCGGCGAAGCCGTCGTCGTTGACGTCGCCCACGTCCATATACTCGGCCATCATCATGCTGGTTGCGCCGAGGATCTTGGCGTCCGCGTCGGCCAGGGAGAGCTCGCCGGCCATGGAGCAGCGGGGGTCGCGGCCGTCGCAGTCCTGATCCACGCCATCGGCGCAGACGTCGTTCGCGCCGGGGTGGATGGTCGGGTCGTCGTCCGCGCAGTCGCCGGCGGTCTCGGTCTCGCCGTCGCGGGCGGAGCAGCCGGTGCGGGCGGAGGCGTCGTCGCCGTAGCCGTCCGCGTCCGCGTCGGGGTACCACTCGCGAAAGTCAGGGTCTCCCGAGGAGCAGTCGTCGGGCTGGTGGCAACGGGCGTTCCCGGGAGGGCAGGCGGAGTCCGCGGTGGGCTCGGCCACGATCGGGCAGGCCGTGAGCAGGAGCATCGCGAACGGGAAGCGCATCGTTTGTGAGTGTAGCCGAGGAACGCGCTGACCGGCGGGGATCCCCGGCGCGCCCGGCGAGGACGCGGCGCCCGGAGATGCAGGATTCACGGCGTCGAGGCCCCGGCGCGCTCGGCCGCCGGGACCGTCGGCGTAGGCGCTGGGTCCTGCCGCCACGGACGGCGGGACCTCGGCAAGCTCGGCCCACCGTCCGTGGCGTCACCCGCCAGGTCAGCGCGCCCTGAATCGTCGGCGAAAAACCACGGAATCTTCGCTCGGCGTCGTGAAGTCGGCATGGGTTTGCTGCACGGGCGCGCCCGGCGAGGACGCGGCGCCCGACCGCTCAGTCCCGGCGCGGCGGCGGTCCGTCGGGCAGGTCCTCCCAACGGATGACCCCCGGCTCGTAGATCGTGGCGGTGAACTGCCGGTGAACGACCTTCTCTTCGCGCGCCGTGGGGTCTTCGCTCGGGTGGCGCTCGGCGAACGCGGCGCGGGCGGCTTCGTCAAAGGAGGTGAGGGGAATGCCGAAGAGCCGAGCCATCTCGGCGCCGTCCACCGCGCTGTCGGTGCTGTACTCCACGGCGATCTCGTCGGCGCGGTTGGTCCACCGGCGACCGAGCGGTCGGGCCAGCCGCCCCAGCGCACGGAGGCCCGTGGCGGGGAGCTTCCAGGAGGCCTCGGGCAGACCGTTGGCCCGGCACATCCGCGAGAAGGCCTCCCCCACGGTCATCGCCTCCGCACCACCGACCTCGACGATCCGGTCCTTCACCGCCGGAAGATCGAGGGACGCGAGGCACATCAGCGCGAGGTCGCGGGTGTGGATCGGGCTGACGCGCGCTTCGGCGCGGCCGGGAAGGAAGACGTTGCCGTTCTTCTCGACGCGCCGGGCGAGGTCCGCGAAGTTGGCGACGAACAAGCCGGGCCGGAGGATGGTGTGGCTCAGTCCGCTGGCAACCAGCGCCTCCTCGGCCGCGCGCTTGCTGGAGAAAGCGGGGACCTCCCCGCCCGTGGCCACGCCCGCGCAGCTCACGTAGACCACGTGCTGCACACCGCGCGCCTTCGCCGCTTCGAAGAGCGCGATCGACCCCTCGGCGTTCACCCGCTTGTGGTCGTTGTCGGTGTGCTCGACCCACACGCCGTGCGCCGCCACCACGTACTGCACGCCGTTGAGGGCGCGGCTGAGGCTGGTGGGATCGCGCAGATCTCCGAAGAAGTAGGCGGCGCCCGTGTCGTTGAGCCAGAAGTACTCACTGCCCTTGCGGACGAGGCAGCGGACATCGAGGCCGACCGAGCGGAGCACCCGCACGACCTGGTTGCCGAGGCGGCCGGTGGCGCCGGTGACGAGGATCATGGCTTCCCGGCTAACCGGTCGGCCGCGCGCGGCAGGGGACGGACGGGGCCTCCGCGCGGCCCCGACGACAAGATCGCCCGCGCGCCCTTGACGCCCCTGGGGGGCAAGCATAGTAGGCGGCGCGTCCCGGGGCTGTAGCTCAGTTTGGGAGAGCACCAGAATGGCATTCTGGGGGTCAGGGGTTCGAGCCCCCTCAGCTCCACCACCTCGGACAACGACCGCCCGCCTTGGAGAAATCCTCGGCGGGCGGCTTCGTTTTTGTCCCCGCGCGTGAGCCGGACCGGCGGGGGGCCGCGCCGGCACGCCGCGGCCGTGGTTCGGGCGCCCCAGGCGAGGCCCGTGCCGGCGCGCGCGGCGCCGGCACCGAGCGCGAACGCGCGAGCCCGTAGGGAGGGCGACGGCGACCGGAGGGAGCCGGCACGCCCGGCTGTCCCGAGATAGCGGCGCCCCGAGGAGACTGTCCATGGCCGAGAAACCCCCGGGAGGCGAGCTGGGCGACCTGCTCGGCAAGCTCCTTTCCCGCGCCCAGGTCGAGGCTGGAAAGGCCGCCCGCTACGGTCGGGAGCTGCTGGTGCTCCGCCAGCTCCGCGCCGATCGCGACCAGATGTTCGCCAAGCTCGGCAAGGAGGTCCGCCAGCTCGTGGAAGCCGGCGAGATCGACCATCCGGGCCTCGTTCGCGGCGTGGGCCGGCTCGCGGAGCTCGAGGAGAAGCTCAAGGCCGCCGAGGCCGCGCTTCGCGCCGCCGGCGTGGAGCCCGAGGCGGAGCCCGCCAGCCCCGGTGAGGGGACCGCCGAGCCTGACAAGGAGTAGTCCGGGGCGCGTCGAACGTTCGGCGCCGGGCCCGGATCCTGGTTACCGGCCGCCGCTCCGGAGACGTCGTCATGTTCCGCCTCACCGACGAGCAGCAGGCCCTCGTGGAGGCCGCCCGCGCGGCGGCCCAGGACGCGATTGGCCCCACCGTGAAGATCGACGACGAAACGGAGACGTTCCGCCCGGAGATCTTCCGAAAGCTCGGCGAGGCCGGGCTCTGCGGAATCCCGACCCCCGAAGCCTGGGGCGGCCTCGGCCTCGGCTACGTCGAATACTGCCTCGTGCTCGAAGAGATCGCCAAGGTGGCGCCGAGCTGGGCGGTGTGTGTGGCGGTCAGCGGCCTGCCGCAGATCATCCTCACCAAGTTCGGCAACGACGAACAACGCACCCGCTTCCTCCCGAAGCTCGCCAGCGCCGAGTACCTCGGCGGCTTTGCGCTCTCCGAGGTCGGCTCCGGGTCCGACGCGGCCTCGCTGCGCTGCAGTGCCGTCCGCGAGGGCGACGAATACGTGCTCAACGGCTCGAAGTTCTGGATCACCCACGGCGGCTACGCCGACGTGTACGTCGTCATGGCGCGCACGGGCGGCCCCGGCCCCAAGGGCGTGAGCGCGTTCCTGGTCGAGAAGGGCACGCCTGGGCTCTCCTACGGCAAGAAAGAAGAAAAGATGGGGCTGCGCGCCAGCCCCACGGTGGAGCTGCTCTTCGAGAACGCCCGCATCCCCGCCGCCAACCGCCTCGGCCCCGAAGGCGACGGCTTCCGGGTGGCGATGAGCGCGCTCGACTCCGGGCGCATCACCATCGGCGCCACCAGCGTGGGCCTCGCCCAGGCCGCGCTGGACTGCGCGGCGAACTACGCCTGTGTCCGCAAGCAGTTCGACACCGCGATCATCGACTTCCAGGGCGTGGGCTTCATGCTCGCGGACATGGCGATCCAGGTCGAGACCGCGCGCCTCCTCGTGCACAAGGCCGCCTGGCTCCGCGACCAGGACCTCGCGTACACCCCCATCGCGGCGATGGCGAAGTGCGCGGCCACTGACGCCGCGATGAAGGTCTCCACCGACGCGGTGCAGGTCCTCGGCGGCGCGGGCTACACCCGGGAATACCCGGTCGAACGCCTCATGCGCGACGCCAAGGTGATGCAGATCGTCGAGGGCACCAACCAGGTGCAGCGGGTGGTCATCGCGAGGCACCTCAAGCGTTCGTACGGGGGCGGGTAGATGCAGAACCGCCGCCGATCCGGTAAGCTCCCGCTCCTCCGCCCCCGGTCCACGCGATGAAGGCCTGTCCGCTCTGCAAGAACGCCTACGAAGACTGGGTGGAGTTCTGTTTCCAGGACGGTTCTCCGCTTTTGGCCCAGGCCGCGCCCACGCCGCCGAAGGCGCCGCCGATGCCGACCCTCGCGTCCGCGCCGTCCTTGCCCCCCGAGACGATGGACTCGCCCCCCCAGTGGGACGCGTTCGACGCGCCGGAGCCCACCCTCATCCGCATGGCGAAGATGCAGGCGGCCCAGGCGGCGAAGGCCGTCACGCCCGTCGCGGCGCCTGCACCTGAGGTCTCGGCGTTCGACGCCCCCTCCGCCCCCGCCCGCGGCGAGGACCTCCCGGCGGCCCGCCCCATCCTGGCCCACGCGCTCCCCGCGATCGAGCCGGTGTCGAGCACGCCCACCGAGGAGGCGCTCCGTGAAGTGGCGCCCGAGCCGATCCGTCCGTCGGCGACCCCGGTGGTGCGCCGCCCGCCGCCCGAAGCGGCCGTCGTCGCCGAAGAGCTGCCCGTCGCCCGCCCGCCTGCGCCGGTGGTGGCGCCGGTCGCCCCGCCCGCGCCGGTGGTCGACGCGCCGACGCGCCCCGTAGCGGTCGCGCCCCCCGCGGGGATGGACGAGCTCGACTTCCCCAACGGCGACGAGAACCTCGCCACCGTGCCGATGGCCACGCCCCGGCCGCCCGCGCGCGAGAAAGAGAAGGAGGGCGGCGGGAGCAACGTCGCCCCGGCCGCCGCCGGCATCGGCCTCGGCCTCATCGGGATCATCGGCATTGGCGCCGTTTTGCTCATCGGCGGTGGGTTCTTCTGGTGGCAGTCGCAGAAGAAGCCCGATCACGCGGAGCCCGTCAAACCCGTCGCCAGCGCCGCGGCGCCGGAGAAGGTCACCCCGCCGCCCGCCCCTCCGCCCGTGGAGCCGCCGCCGGTCGAGCCGCCGCCGGTCGAAGCGCCGCCCGTGGAGCCCACGGCCGCCATCACGCCGCCGCCGGCGGTGACGCCCGCTTCGGCCACGCCGACTTCGGCCACGCCGACCGCAGCCACGCCGACCTCGGCCGCCACGCCGACGAAGCCGCCGCCCACCGCGGCCGTCACGCCCACGAAGCCGCCGCCCACCACGCCTACCGGCTCGGCCACGCCGTCCCCGGCGTCGCCCTGGGGGGCCGCAACCCCGTCCGCCCCGCCGTCGGGCGCGGCGTCCACCACTTCGGCGAACCCCTGGGGAGCCGCCACGGCGGACGCGTCCACCGGAAAGCTCACCATCAACAGTGATCCTCCGGGGGCGCAGGTCACCGTCGACGACAAGGCGCGCGGCGCCGCGCCGGTCACGGTGGACCTGCCGTACGGCAAGCACAAGGTGAAGGTCTCCCTCGCCGGCCACAAGACCGAGACGAGCGACGTGAACATCAGCGTGGAGCAGATGTCGGTGCCCTTCCGGCTCGCGCCGGAGATCGCCAGCGGCATCCTCAACGTCTTTGGCCCCACCGGCGCCTCGGTGTTCATCGACGGAAACGACATGGGTCCGCTCCCGCTCTCGATGCAGGTCAGCGAGGGCGTGCACACCATGAAGCTCGTCGGTACCGACGGCAAGAGCTGCCAGACCACGAAGGATGTCCGCTTCCCCGCGGCGGGTCGCCCGGCGGTGGTCAACCTCGCCGCGTGCGAGTAGCCGGAGGCCGGTCGTGGCCCGCTCGGTGATCGTCGACCTCGGCGGCCTGTTCCGGGGTTCCGGCTCGCTTTTACGGCGGCGTTGGGGGGACGTGGGCGCGCTCACCCCCCGGTTTGCGCGGGTCCGCGCCGAAGGCTGGCCGGGCCCGCTGCCCGCGCTCGAGCCGGTGAACGAGGCCGTGGCGGCGTTCGAAGGCGCCGCCGAGGTGCGGCTCTACGGTCAGCCCGGCGCCGTGCGCGCGGCCAACCTCTGGGCGCCGGCGCTCTCCCGGCCGATCCCGGGCGTGGACAGCCCCAGCGCGGCGCCCGGCCCGGCCGTGGCGCTGGTCGGGCCCGCGTGGGTGGACGAGGCGGTCGACGCGCTGGTCTCGGCTGGCCATCGGGTGGCGGTGGCCTGCAAACGACCCGCCAGCGGCGAGGCCATCGACCCGCCGTCGGGCGGGCGCTGGATCGAAGACGCCTGGGCCGGGGAGGGGACCCGGGGCCCCCTCGGGGCGGGCGTGCTCACCGCCGCGGCGCTCTCGGGGCTCGACGTGGCTGCCGCGCTCGACGGCGCCGCCGCGATGTCGACACTTTGTGACGGCCCGCTCGCCGACAATCCCGCCTGGTCCCTGGCCCGTGGGCTGCGGCTCCTCGCCTCCGAGCGCGCACGGGACTCGGTGGTGCACGTGGCCGGTGGGGCCGAGCTCCTCCCGCTCGCGGAGTGGGCCGCGCGGGCGCAGGCGGTGCGCTTGGCCCCGGCGAGCGTCGTCGCGCCGGCCCGCCCGGCGCCGGTGGCCGTACGCGCGGACGACGAAGATTGGGCCACCTTCCTGCGTGCTGGCGGCCCCGAGCGGGTCGTGGTGTCGTGGAGCGGCCCGGGCGACACCAGCGGCGGCTGGATCGACGCCGCCGAAGAGGTCGGCCTGTCCGTCATCCGCCTGCGGCTCCCGGGGGTCGATGCCGCCAGCCTGGGCGGCGCGGTGATGCTCTGGCTGCGCGCGCTGGGGGCGTTGGCGGCGCTTGAAGAACGGGGGGGGTGACACGGTTTGTCCGGGTACGGGTGCCTCGCCCGTCCGTGCGACACCAGGCGGGCCCGTTGAGCACGCCGACGACGCTTTCACGGCGTTGCGGGAAAGTCTCTGCCTTCTTCGCCGATGGTTGAGGGTGAGGTGACCGGGCGGGTGACGTCGTGGGCGGCGGGCCGAGCTTGCCGAGGGCCCGTCGTCCGTGGCGGCAGGACCCATGGCTGATGCGCACGGTTATGGAGGCCAAAGGCCACGATGTCCCCCCTCGGGACGTCGCGATTCCCGCTCCCCCCCGGCGCCGCGTCCTCGCCGGGCGAGCGGGTGGGACGATCGTTCGGTCTGACGCCCCGGTCCACGCGCGTCGGGATGCTTCCCAGCCGACGACCCGTTAGGGCGCGCGACCGCAAGGCCCGCCCGATGGATCAACCGCCGACCCCCAGCCCCGCGCCCGACGTTGAACAGGACTACGTCCTGCGGGCGCAGATCGCCACGACGGAGTTCTTCCTCAAGTACGGGAAGTACGGTGGTTACGTCGTCGCGGCGATCCTCCTCGGAGCGTTCGCCTACAGCAGCTGGAACACCTGGCGCCACTCGGTGTGGGAAGAGCAGTACGGGGCGATCTCCGCGATCGACTACAAGATGCCCAAGCGGCAGTCGTTCGAGGCGGGCCAGGGGCAGGAGATGGTCCTCCCCGACGACACGACGGACGAGACGCTCATGGCGAACCTCGCGGAAGGGGCCCGCCGGTACGAGCAGGTGGCCGGCGAGTCCACGGGCACCGCGCAGCGGGTGGCGTGGCTGAAGGCCACCGAGGCCTGGCGCCGCGCGGGCAAGCCGGAGGAGGCCGCCACGGCCGCGACCTCCGGCGCCGTGGGCGCGGGCACGGACGCGATCTCCTACGCCACGGACGCCCAGAAGTTCGCCGCCCTGGCCGACGCCGGCAAGGCCGACGACGCCGAGGCCCAGCTCCGCTCGATGGCCGGCCGCTACGACGGCTTCTACGCCGAGCAGGCGCTGATGCGGCTCACCGCCTACCAGCTCGACCGGGAGAAGCGCACCGAGGCCGAGGCCACGTTCACCGAGCTCACCACCCGGTTCCCCACGTCGTTCAGCGCGGAAGAGCTCGGCGCCGTGGCGGAGCGCCT
>CAIXRH010000336.1 GCA_903921785.1 uncultured Pseudomonadota bacterium | reverse complement strand
GCCCCCCGCCGCCGCGGCGCCGGCCGGCGATCGCGCGGCGCCCGCCGCCGCGGCGCGGTTCCCCGGCACGAAGGCATCGGCCGCGAACGCGGAGGACCGCGCGTGGCCGAAGCTGCGGCTGGGGCGATGGGCGACGTCCGCCGCCACCAGCGCCTCGGTGAGCGGCCAGGCCGGGGCTGGATCGGCCGTTGCGCCCGCGCCGCCAGCCGCGGCGCCCGGCCACGAATCCGACGCCTCCTCCGCCAGCTCCTCGTTGAATCGCCCCGCCAGCGCCTCGGCGGCCAGCGCCTCGGCGTCCAGGGCCTGCTCCGCCCGCGCCTCCGCCGCCTGGACCTGGGCGAGGAGCTCCCCCAGCGCGTCCGCCCGGGCGAGCGCGCGCAGGGCGCCCCGATCCAGGCCGGCGCGCGCGGCGAGGTCGGGCAGGCTGGCGAACGGCTGCTCCCGCCGCACCCGCTCGAGCCGACGGCCCTCGGCCTCCCCGAAGCCCTTCACCAGCCGGAGCCCGAGGCGCAGCGCCGGGCCGTCCCGCCCCGCTTCGAGCGTACAGTCCCAGTCGGAGCGCAAGACGTTCACCGGGCGCACCTCCACGCCGTGGCGCTCGGCGTCTGCCACCAGGGTGCGCGGGGCGTAGAACCCCATCGGCTGGCTGTTGATGAGCGCAGCGGTGAACGCCGCCGGGTAGAAACACCGCTGCCACGACGACACGTAGACGAGGTGGGCGAAGCTCGCGGCGTGCGACTCGGGGAACCCGTACTCCGCGAAGCCCTGGATCTGCTTGCAGACCCGCTCGGCGTACTCGGGCTCGAGGCCGTTGGCGAGGAGCCCGCCCATGAGCTTCTCGGTGAGCTCCGCGAGGCCGCCGCGCTTACGCCAGGCGCCCATCGCGCGCCGGAGCCCGTCGGCCTCGCCGGGGGTGAAGCCCCCCACCGCGACCGCCATCGCCATCACCTGCTCCTGGAAGATCGGCACCCCGAGCGTGCGGGCGAGGATCGGCTCCAGACGCGGGTCGGCGTACTCCACCGGCTCCAACCCCTGCCGGCGCCGCAGGTACGGGTGCACCATGCCCCCCTGGATCGGCCCCGGGCGCACCACGGACACCTCGATCACCAGGTCGTAGAAGTTCTTCGGCTTCAGCCGCGGGAGCATGCCCTGCTGGGCGCGGCTCTCCACCTGGAAGACCCCGATGCTGTCGGCCTCGCCGAGCATCTCGTACACCGCGGGGTCCTCCCGGGGGATGCTCGCGAGGTCGTGGTGGATGCCGTGCCAGGCGCGCATGAGGTCGAACGCCTTGCGGATGGCGCTGAGCATGCCGAGGGCGAGGCAGTCGACCTTCACGAAGCCGAGCTCGTCGATGTCGTCCTTGTCCCACTGGATGACGGTGCGGCCGCCCATCGTGGCCGGCTCGATGGGCGCGCGGTTCACCAGCGGGTCGTCGCTGATGACGAAGCCGCCGACGTGGATGGAGGTGTGGCGGGGGAAGCCCTGGATGCCCCGGCTGAGCTCCATCGCGCGGGTGACGCGCTCGTCGGCCGGATCGAGCCCGGCCTCCACGAGCACCTCGTTGCCCTCGCGGAGCTTTCCCCACGAGTCGAGGAGGCCGCAGAGGCGATCCACCTGGTCGAGGCCGAGGCCCACGGCCTTGCCAACGTCCCGCACGGCGGAGCGCCCGCGGTAGCTGATCACCTCGTTCACCATCGCGGCGCGGGCGCGGCCGTACTTCTCGTAGCAGTACTGGAGCACCTCCTCGCGCCGCTCGTGTTCGAAGTCCACGTCGATGTCGGGGGGCTCGCCGCGCTCTTCGGAGATGAAGCGCTCGAAAAGCAGCGACGAGTGTGCGGGATCGACGTTGGTGATGCCGAGGACGAAGCACACCGCCGAGTTGGCGGCGCTGCCCCGGCCCTGGCAGAGGATGCCGCGGCGGCGGGCGAAGCGCACCAGATCGTTGACCGTGAGGAAGTAGGCGGGGAAGTTGAGCCGCTCCACCACCCCGAGCTCGTGCTCCACCTGGCGGATCACCCGCTCGGGCACCTGGGAGCCGTAGCGGGTCATCAACCCGCGGCGCACCAGCTCCTGGAGCCAAGCCATGGCGGTGTACCCCTCGGGCACCACCTCCTTGGGGTAACTGTAGGTGAGCTCCGAGAGCGAGAACGAGCAGCGCCCGGCGATCTCCAGGGTACGGTCGAGCAGCTCGGGCCAGCGGGCGAAGCGCCGCAGCATCGCCTCCGGCCCGTGGAGCACCCGCTCGGCGTTCGGTTGGAGGCGGCGCCCCGCCTGGTCGAGGGTGAGGCCGAGGCGGATGCAGGTGAGCACGTCCTGCAGGGGTTTCTGACCGCGGTCGTGCATCAGCACGTCGCCGATGGCGACACACGGGAGCTCGCCGCCGACCAGCGCGTCGATCCGCGGCTCTTCGCCGGGATCGAAGCGCCTGGACACGCCGCGATACAACCGATCGCCCACGGCGTCGTGGAGGGTGCCGAGCGCCTCGGGCGCCCAGCCTTCGCGGGCGAGGAGGATGAGGCCCTCGTGGTCGTTGAGCAGCGCCTCCAGCGGCAACGCCGGCCAGCCCTTCCCGAGGTGGCGGTGGGCGGCGGCGGCCGCGGGGTCCTCCAGCAGCGGGTCGGCGTGGCGGGGATCGGCGGGGATGCCGATGGAGAACTGGTCGAGGTCGACCCCGGCGGTGGAGCGGGCGCCCGCGGGGATGCGCTCGGCGCTCAGAAGACGACACAGGCTCCCCCAACCCTGGAGGTCCTTCACCAGGGCAACGACGCTGGCGCCGGGCGCGCCCCGGGCGCCCCGCACGGTGAGGAGCGCCCCGTGGATCAGCGGCACCGCCCCCTTCTTCGCGTGGCGGTGGGCGCGGACGTTGCCGTACACCCCATCCCGATCGGTGAGGGCGAGGGCGGCGAGGCCGAGCTCGGCGGCGCGGTCGTACAGCGCCTCGGGGGGAGACGCCCCTTCGGAGAACGAGAAGTTGGAGCGGGCGCAGAGCTCCGCGTAGCGGGGAGCGCCCCGGCCGGCGCCGCCACCGGAGCGCCGACGGTGGGTTGAATCGCCGACCGTGCGCTCGTTGTCGGTGGACCGGAGCGCCGAGGGTGGGGATGCGCCCGATGAACCTGGAAAGGCCACCACTTCGCCCCCCGGCGCGCGCGCCTCGGCCGCCACCGGACGGGAGATGAACCGCAAGACCTCCGCGCTCCGCTCCTGGGCCACGGGGGGCGGGGCGGGGGCCTCCACCTCCAGTTCGCCGCCCGAATCGAGCCAGCCGTGGAGGAACCATCGCTGGGTGCGCTGGCTCTCCACCGCCTCGCAGTACAACCACGCCCGCCGCCCATCTTCCAGGGTGGCCGACCAATACTCCCGAGTGTAGCCAATCCGCGCCTTCCACCACTCGCCGGCGAGGCGCTCGGGGCCCACGAGGTCGGTGATGAGGTGGGTGTCCCGGTCGAGCAGGAGGGCGCGCGGGCGACCCGACGGCCCCACGGCCACGCGCACCGGCCGCGGCGCAGGCAGGAGCAGCCCCGGCCGCGCCCGATCCGCCGGCACGGGCGCCACCCGGGGCACCTTGCCTTCGGCGTAGAAGCTGGACCATGCCGTTGCGTCCGGCTCGTGGACCAACGCGGGATCGGGCTTCTTCGGCGGCAGCGCCGACGGTGGCTCCGCACCCGGCGCCACCGGCACCCATGCCGCCTCCGGCCGCCACTGATCCGCCAGCGCGGGGCGGAAGACCGCCTCCACCCCCAGGGCGTCCTGCAGCCGCGCCAGCAGCTCGGGCAGCGGCTCGGGGGCGCTCGCTTTGTCGAACAAGCCGCCCTGCGGCGCGCGCCACGGCGCCGCCTCCAGCACCTCCAGCCCCACCGCGGTGACCGGCGACGTGAGCTGCACCCGCTCCAACCGCGCCTTCAACAAGCGGAACAGCCGATCGGCGCCCCGGACCGGCTGGCCGGTGCGCACGGGGTTCAGCGACTCCCCTGCCTCCAGCCGCAGGCGCACCTGCACCCGGGCGGCGGCGAGGCCGGCACGTTCGAGGTCGGCCGCGGCGTCGCGGCAGAGACCGTGGAGGACGAAGAGCACGGCTTCGAGCTCCACCACCCCCTCGTCGAGCTCGGTGATCCACACCCGCTCTTCGCGCGCGGCCGCCGGGATCGCCGCCTGCCCCCGCTCGGCCGCCTTGGCCCGCGCCGACGCCGACCCGGCGAGCGCCGCCGCCGCCCGCCCCCCGAGCCCGCCCGCCGCCACCGCCGCCGTGGCTTCTCCTCGGGCAATCTGCCACAACCGCCGCGCCTCCGGCCCGTAGCGCCCCGCCAACGCCGCCCCGGGGAGCTGCGCGTACTGCCCCACCGAGCGCACGCCCGCCCCCGCCAGCGACTCCAGCACCTCGGGCGGCAACCCCAACGCCGCCACCGACAGCGGCCGCAGCGCCCGGGCGACCGCCGCCGCGTCGGCCAGCACGAGGTCCTGCTCGGCGTGGCGTGCCAGGACCAACGCCGCCCATGGCTCGGGCCCCCACACCAGCCGCGCCCGGTGCCCGACCTCCGCCAGCCAGGCGCGGATGGCGGGGAGGTCGGCCGCCGGCGCGTCGACGAAGAGGCCGTCGGGCAGGACCGCCGAGACCGACGGGGAGAAGCGGAGGAGGGCATCGCGGAGCGCTTCCAGGTCGGACCGCTCCTCCACCGCCACTCGCCGCTCCACCCGCAGCTCGGGGCAGAGGGCGCGGGCTTCGGCGAGGGTCATCCCCGGGGCGACGCCGGCGCGGACCACCGGCAGGCTGCACGCCTGCACCCGGTCGGCGCTCTTCTCGAACTCCACCAGCACGACGGCCTCGCGCGGGTCGTACCCGCACCGTTCGAGGCGGAACGCCGGGAGGTGGACCGCGAGCACGGCCTACTTCGGGGCCTTGGGCTTCTTGGGCTTCGGCACGGGCAACGCCGCCTCGGTGGCGACGAGGAACGCGGTGAGCCACGCCTTCTCGCGCCATCGTTCGTCCGGCACGCGGAGGGACGGTTTGGCGCCGGGGTACGCCGGGCAGAGGTGCTCCTCGCCGAGGAACGCCGCGCCGGCGGGGGTGGGCTTGACGAAGAGCTGCTCGTCGCTCATCAGGGCGACCATCTTTTCGCCCAGGTAGAGGCCGTATTCGCCGAACATCGGCCGGGCGCGCAGCTCGAGCGGGAGGAGGGCTTCGCAGAGGAACTCGACGGTCTTGAGGCTGGTGCCCATGGGGACTCCGTGAAGGGTTCAGGACGAGAGGCGGCCGCCGACGGACATGAGCCGCACCCGCCGCTCGCCGAGGTGCCGCCCATCGCGGCTCTTGGTGCAGGAGACGGCCACGCGCCCGCCCTTCTGCCCCCGCACCTGCAGGCGCACGGCGGCCGGCAGCTCGGCCTCGCTCTCTTCGGCGACCACGAAGAGGGCGGTGCCGCCGCGCTCGCAGGCGCGCCCGAGCCGGACGGCGTGGCGGCCGAGGCGGGGCGCATCGAGCAGCACCACCGCCTCCACCGAGCCGGCGGCGGCGGCCTGCTCGGCCACCCAGGCGGCCCGATCGAGGCCGGGGCGGACGATCCAGAGCTGCGAGAGCTCCACCCCCCCGCCGGGGCCCGCCCAGCCGGGGGGATACACCTCCTCCATCGCATCGACGACGAGCACGGGACGGCCGCGGCGGGTGAGCGCCGCGAGGGCCGGGAGCACCACCCCGAGGCGACCGCTGCCGGGGGCGCCCACGATCTCGCTCACCCCGGGGCAGGGCCAGCCGCCGAACCACGCCTCCAACTCGGGGAGCTCGGCGGAAAGCCGGCCGCCGAGGCTGCGAGGCGCCGCGATCCGCGCCCGGAGCTCGGCGAGGACGGCGGGGCGTTCGGCGGCGGAGAGCGGCGGCACGAGCTGAGCATATGCTCAGGTACCTGAATGGGCAAGTCGGGTGGCGATCTTCGGAGGGTGGGTTGGGGGGTCGAGGGGGGCGGCGGGGGCGGCGGTCGGGCGGCGGCGCGCGCGGGGGGCGCTCGGCTGACCGACGGGATCTCCAGGTTGGTCCCACCTCCCAGCCCTTCCCCACCCTCGCGAGCCGAGACAAACGTCGGCGAGCGGAGTCGGCACGCCGGGGTCCGGGGCGCGCGCCCGAACCCGGGGGGCGCAGGACGGACAGCCCGCCGCACAACCGCCCGAGGTTCAGCAACCTCGACGGGTTGTGCGGCACTCGGGGGCCGCGAGGCGACCGGGCGCGGCCTGGAGGCCTCACAAGTCGCTGAGGTCACCGCAACCTCGACGCGTTGTGCGGCGATCGGCGTCTTCTCCGCCGCACAACGGCCCGAGGTTCCACAACCTCGACGGGTTGTGCGGCACTCGGGGGCCGCGAGGCGGCCGGGCGCGGCCTGGACGCCGCACAAGTCGCTGAGGTCACCCCAACCTCGGCGAGTTGTGCGGCGATCGACGTGCGCGCCGCCGCACAACGGCCCGAGGTTCCGCAACCTCGACGGGTTGTGCGGCGCTCGGGGGCCGGGTTGCCTTGGCGCGGTCCGCGGCCGCCACTCGCGCGGTCCGCGGCCGCCACTCGCGAGATC
>CAIXRH010000335.1 GCA_903921785.1 uncultured Pseudomonadota bacterium | reverse complement strand
CGCTGGGCGACGCGCCGGGCGTCACTGCCGCTGCCGCCGGCCTCGCCGAGCCGGAGGCCACCGCCGCCCGCGAGCTGGCCGCCACCCTCCGCGGCGCCCAGAAGCTGCCGGGCAGCGGCCTCACCGGGGACGACGCCGCGCTGGTCGCGATGCTCTCTGCCGGCTGGCTCGACGATCCCAGTGAGGCGCTCCGCGTCGCCGCGGCGTCTCCAGCCGCAGACCTCCACACCTGGGCCGCCGCCTGGGCCGGGCCCGGCGCGTTGCCTGCGGGTGAGGGGGCGGCGTGGGCCGAAGAGTCTGGCGCCCGCGCGTGGTTGGCGACGGGCAAGGGTGCCGCGCTCACCGGGGACCATCCCGAGACCGCCGCCTGGAACGCCGTCATCGGCGCGGAGGCGGGGGCGCCCGGCGGCGGTGTCGCGCCGTGGGCACGGGCACGCATGGCGCTGGCGGCGGCGGACGTCGTCACCGCCGCGCATGAGTACGAAGCGCTCGCCGAGGCGGTCCCTGCGTGGCGCACGGGCCCGTGGGCGCCGGTGCTCGTGTTGGACGGGCCGCGGCCTGACCAGATGGGCGCGGACGCCGAGAAGGTCCGCGCGGCGGCCGACGCCGTCACCCCGGCGGTGGCGCTGCACGGCTGGGCCCAGGCCCGCGCCACCACCACCATGATGTGGCATGGCGGGGTCGCGCCGCTGCCGCCCGGCACCAGAGCGGAGCTGTCCGCCGCGGTGTGGGATGCCGCGGCCGCGTACCGCGTGGCCGAGTTGGCCTGGCTGGCCGGCAAGGGCCCGTGGCCGACGGCGCCTCGGGACGCGCTGGTGTCGGCCGAGAAGGCGGCGGGCCTCGTCCCCGCCCCGTCGGTGGACGTGTCGGCGCTGCGCACCGGCCTCGACGGCTCGGCGGTGCTCTCCTTCCGCCCGCTTCCCGGAATGGTCGAGGTGCTCTACCTGACGGCGAACGGCGGGAAGTTGGTGCGCGTCAAGCCCCAGACCGGCGATGCGATGGTCACCTGGACCAAGGCGGTGATCGCCGGCGACGCCGCCGTCGCGCAGGGCGATCGGCTCCGCAGCGCGATCCTCGACTCGGCCGAGGAGACCCTCGCGGGCATCGGCAAGTTCTATGTGGTCGGGCCGCCGCCGTACGGATCGTTCGCCATCAACGCCCTCCCCGAGCAGTCCGACGGGCTCCGCTACCTCGCCGACATCCGATCCGTCGTCTACTACCCGGACTTCGCGTCGATCATCGAGGCGACCCCGCCGGTGCTCGAAGACTACCAGCAGACGCTGGTCGCGCTCTGCGCCACGCCGGTGGAGTCCGACATGATCAAGCGGCTCTACCCGGGTGCCATGGTGCTCGAGGGGCCCACGGCCACGGTGGCCTCGTTCAAGACGAACGCCGGTGCCGCCCGGTTCCTCCACATCGGCGACTTCCCCACCGGCCCGACGGGCGGATGGCAGCTCGCGGACGGGGAGCTCTCGGTCGCCGAGGTGGCGTCGATGCCGTTGAGCGCGCGCGCCGCGTACATCGGTGGCGGTGCGGACCCGGTCGGGGCGCAGCGTCGCCTCGCCGCAGTCCGTCGGGCCGGGGTGAAGGACTTCCTCGTCGGCGCACCCGGGGCCAACCCGACGTTCCACGAGCGCGCCGTCACCCATTTCTGGGAGGGGGTGAACCGTCGGTACACCGCCACGCGCTCCTTCTATGAGTCGCGGGCCGCGACCATGAAGGAGTTCGACCTGGGCAATCGGCCGACCAACTGGGTCCGTTACATGATCGCTGGGAAGCCCTGATCGGTCCTTTCGTCTTCCTCGCTGCCCGCGCGCTGCACGGCGTCGATCCGGTGGCCACGCCCGCTGGGTGGAGCTGGCTGGGTCCCGTCGTCGGCGACCCGGCGCACGGCTCGGTGGAGTTGGACGTCGACACGTGCGCGGTCCACCTCGCCGTCGTCGACCTGGACGCAGGGGCCTACGCGCACGACGTCCGGGCGGCGCGCGTCTGGGACGGGAAGGCGTGGAGCTGGGCGGATGATTGGGTGGTGAGGGACGGGCTGCTGCTTCGGCCTGGACTACGTTCGATCCCTCAGGCGGCGTGGCCAGAGGCGCTGGAGACCGACAGCCAGGGGCGAGTTGTCGCGCGGGTCTCGGCGGGGCGACGGGTGGAGGTCCTGCGGGGGGACGACGGACGGTTCCGGGGGATGCGCTCGGGTCGAGCGTCGGTCGAGCTCGACCCCGAGGGGGCCACCAGCGACGGCGGCCGGCGGGTCACCTACACCTACAGCGGCACCCGGATCGACGCGGTTGAAGGGCCCCTGGGGCGCGTCCAGTACGAGTACGACGGCGCGGGGTTGCGGGGGGTGAAGTGGCCCGATGGGGGTCGCCTCCGGGTGGAGGCGGACGGCACCTCGGGGCTGGGCGGCCGGTGGAAGTGTGACCGTACGGGGACGAGCACGGCCGTGGACGACGGGGCCGGGCGGCGGTGGACCGTCGTTCGCGACGGGAACGCCACGACCACCACGGACCCGGCGGGCGCCCGGATGCGGCTGGACAGCCTCGGTGGGCGGATCACCGGCTGGGAAGACGCGGACGGCGCCCGTGCTCAGCTCCGGTGGGGGCAGGACGGTCGACCCGAAGCGCTGGTGCAGGGCGGCGCCACGGTGGCGAACTTCCGCTGGTCCGGCGCGGAGATGGTCGAGCTGCGCGACGCCGCCCAGGGGGTGTGGCGCCTCGCGACGACGGGGGACGGCGTGCAGACCCGCACCGAGCCAGACGGCCGGTCGGTCCGGCGCGAGCTCACCGACGGCGGGGTGCGGGTGTGGACGCGCGGCGGCGAGTCCGCCCGCGTGCTCCGGGATGGCAACGGCCGCCCCGTGTCCTTGCAGGTGGGGAGCCACAGCGAGGTGCGCCTGGAGCGCGATGCGGCGGGGGAGGTGGTCCGGGTCCTCGATGCGGTTGGCGGGACCTGGCAGGTCGAGCGTACGGCCGCGAGCGTTCCTACCGCCATCGTCGACCCGGCCGGGACCCGCTGGGAGCTGCGGGTGGACGCTTCGGGGCACCTCGTTTCGCTCACCCGCCCGGACGGGCAGCGCGTCTCGCTCGTCCGGAGCGAGGGGAGGCTCGCGCAGCTCACCCACGGCGCGGTGCGGTGGAGCTGGCTTCGCGACAGCGCGGGGCGATTGGCCGGGGTGCGTGACCCTGCGGGGGCGCTGACGTCCTTCACTCGCGACAGCGCGGGGCGCGTCGCGACCGTACGGAGTCCGGACGGGAGCAGCTTCACCATCGGTCGCGACACGCTGGGTCGCGTGCGGAGCGTCGGCGCCTGGCGGCTCGCCCGCGACGCCGCGGGACGCGTCCTCGAAGTGCGGGACGCGGCCGGCGCGCTCGCCGGCTGGTCCCGCGACGACCGCGGCCGGGTCACCGGCTTCGGCATGGGCGACATCGCGTTCGCCATCACCCGCGACGCCGCGGGGCGCGTCAGCGACGTGCGCGCGGGCGATGAGGGCGGTGAACGCTGGCGGATCGAGCGGGACGCCGCCGGACGGGTCAGCAGCGTCACCACCGCCGACGGGCGCACCGCGTCGCTCTTGCGCGATGGCGCCGGCCTCGTCAGTCGGATCACCGACGAGCTCGGGATCACCAACCTCTCTCGCGACCTCCGGGGCCGGATCAGCCGGGTCACCGCGGACCGCACCTGGGCCGTGGGTCGCGACGGGCTGGGACGCGTGGTGCGGGTCGAAGTGCCGGGCGTGGGCGTGACCGGGGCCGACTACGAGCCGGACGGCGGGCTCAGCCTGCTCCGGCTGTCGGACGGCACGCTGGTGCGCCGAAACGTCAGCGGCGACGCGGGGGAGCTCCTCGCGACCGACCGAGACGGGCGGCCGACGGGTGATGCCTCCTGGACCCTCGACGACGCAGGACGCCTGCTGACGCTCGCGGCCGGCGGCGCGGTGCGCTTGGAACGCGACCCTCGTGGCCTGCTCGTGGGGTTGCTGGGCCCTGACGGCGAATGGCGTCGCGACGCCGGCCGCCTCTCGCTCCCCGACGGGAGCGCGATCACGCTCGACCAGGCCGATCGGCCGACCGCCGCCACGCTCAGCGCGGCCGGACCGTGGGGGCTCGAGGCGGGCGCCGCGAGCTACCGCTGGACGGAGGGGGGGACCCTCGGCGGGATCGACGGCGAGACCAGCGGCGCGGTGCTCGTGCACGACGGGCTGGGCCGACCCGCGGTGCTGACGCTCGGCGAGCGCGCCGTGCCGCTGCTCCGGGATGCGTTCGGCCGGCTCCGCCGGGTCGGCACCGACGTTCTCGTGGGCTGGGACGCGCTCCTCGGCGTCGGTGACGCCTCCCGGGCCCCGATGTCGCCCGAGGCGGTGGGACGCCCTGGCAGCGCCGTCCTCTTCGATCCACGGGGCTACCCGCTGATGGTCCCGTGGGTCGGCGCGCTCCGGCCCTGGCCGGGCGGGTGGCTCCGCGGCGTCGACGCCGCCGAAGCGGGCCCCGGCGGGCGCTACGCCCTGCCCGGCGGCATCCTCGTCGACCTCCTCCGCGCCGTCGACCCGCTCAGCGGCCAGACCACCGCCCCTGATCGCTGGCCCTGGACGCCGAAAGACATGGAGCTCTCCCCGGCCCCTTCGCCCTTCCGCGCCCCGGATGGCGCCACCGACGCCTTCTGGGACGCCGCCGCGTTCGACCCGCCGGTCGGCTGGGCGGACGGCGCCGCGCGGCTCGTGGAGGCCGGCGTGCTTCCCGGCGGGGCGCCCGAGCCGGAGGAGGCGCCCGGCCTGCCCTGGCTCCCGGCGTCGTTCGCCCGCACGGTGCCCGCGCCGTTCGCGGGGCTCGGGGGCGCGCCGCTCGACGAGGACGTCGCGGGGCAGCTGGTGGTGTCCGCGGCGCTGCGGGCGAGCCCGATGGACAGCGGTACGATCATATTCGCATTCATCTCGTCTGAGCTGGACAATGATCGTGTCGATACCCCCGGATTCAGCGTACCTTCACCAGCATTGGGCGGCTCGGCCCTTGCCGACTCTCCATTCGGGCATTAGAAGGCGCCGCGCTACGGTGGATGTAGCTCAGCTTGGTAGAGCATCGGTTTGTGGCACCGATGGTCGCGGGTTCAAGTCCCGTCATCCACCCCACTCGAACGGGCCTTTAGCTCAATTGGTAGAGCATCGGACTCTTAATCCGCAGGTTCCGGGTTCGATCCCCGGAGGGCCCACCACCTCCTCTCCCCCCGCCCGCCGGCCCACGCCGGTCGTCGGGCGCTGACGCGGCGCCGCGCGCCCCTCGCGGGAGCCTCTTGCGAGAATGGCGGAACTGGCAGACGCGCCGGACTTAGGATCCGGTGGGGAAACCCGTGGGGGTTCAACTCCCCCTTCTCGCACCCCGTCTCCCGAGTCGCCCAAATGTCCTTCGCGATCGAGCAGGTCTCCCCCATCCAGAAGCGGCTGCGCTTCACCGTCCCCGGCGCGGAGGTCTCCCAGAAGCTGGACGCCGCGTTCCGCAACCTCGGGAACCGCGTCCGCATCCCCGGGTTCCGCCCCGGCAAGGTGCCCCGCAAGGTGCTTGAGGACCGCTACGGCAAGCAGCTCCGCTCCGAAGTCGCGGGCGAGCTGATGAACATGAAGTTCCAGTCGGCGTCTGCCGGCATGGAGTTCCTGGGCCAGCCCTCCGTCGAAGAGGCGGGTGAGATCGGCGCGGGCGACTTCAGCTTCGCGATCACCGTGCAGGTGCGCCCCGAAGTCGAGCTCACCGCGTACCTCGGCCTGAAGATCCGCTACCCGCTGGTCCAGGTCTCCGACGATCAGGTCGACCTCGAAGTGCGCCGCCGCCTCCAGGGCCAGGCTCGCCTCGTGGACGCCGACGCCGGCCGCACCGTGCAGGCGGGCGACTTCGTGCTCGCCGAGATCTCCGACGGCGGCAACGTCATCGAAGCCGGCACCATGGTGAACACCGGCGCCGAGCGCTACTACCCCGGCATCGAGGAGCTGCTCTTCGGCCTCGCCGTGGGGGAGAGCAAGTCGGGTGAGGTCACCCTCGGCGAGTCCAGCGCCATCGCCGCCAACCGCGGCCGCGTGCTCATCGCCTCCGTGAAGGTGCTCGGCATCCAGATCCAGAAGGTCCCGGACATCGACGATGCGGCCGCCGCCGCCGCCGGGTTCGAGGGCGGGGCCGACGCCATGCGCGCCGCCATCCGCATGGAGATCGAGACCAGCGCCAACGAGAACGCCCGGAACCAGGCCCGCATCCACCTCCTCCAGGAGCTGGTGAAGGGGCACGAGGTCACCGTGCCGGCGGCGCTCACCGAGAAGAACCTCAAGCTGCTCATCGAGGAGCTGGGTGTGCAGGCGGCGTACCGCGGCCGCGATCCGCGCTCGATCCGCTACTCCGAAGCCCAGATCGCCGACCTCCGCGTGCGCGCCGAGTTCGCGGCCAAGGCCGGCCTGATCCTCGACGCCGTGGCGGCCAAGGAAGGCATCGCCATCACCAACGACGACCTGGAGCGTAAGTACCAGGAGATCGCCGACCAGCGCGGCCAGCGCGTGGAGGCCATCCGCGGCTACATCGCCAAGGAAGGCGGCGTGGCCGAGCTCAAGAAGCACCTCCTCGAAGAGCGTACGCTCGACTGGGTCCTTGAGCGCTCCGACCTCGATTACGTGAGCGAGAACGACGCCGGCCCCGAAGCGGCTCCGGCCGCCGAGGCCGCGCCGGCCCCCGCCGCGGAGCCCGCGGTGGAGGAGAAGCCGAAGAAGAAGGCGTCGAAGAAGGCCGCGGCCGAGCCCGCCGCTGAGGCCGCTCCGGCTACCGAAACCGCAGAGGCCGCGCCGGCCGCCGCGGCCGAGGATAAGCCCAAGAAGAAGTCGACCAAGAAGAAGACCGAGGAGTAGTCCATGCCGTTCATCCCCTACGTGAAGGAATCCACCCACCGCGGGGAGAGCGTCTCGGACATCTACAGTCGTCTGCTCAACGACCGCATCGTCTTCCTGGGCGAAGCGGTCGATGATCGGGTGGCGAACCTCATCGTCGCCCAGCTCCTGTTCCTGGACTCCCAGGACCCCGAGCGCGACATCTTCCTCTACATCAACAGCCCGGGGGGCAGCATCACCGACGGCATGGCGATCTACGACACCATGCAACACGTGCGCGCCCCGGTGAACACCATCTGCCTCGGGCAGGCCGCGTCCATGGGCGCGGTCCTCCTCGCGTCCGGCACCAAGGGCAAGCGGCGCATCCTGCCGCACGCCCGCGTGCTCATCCACCAGCCGCTCGGCGGCGCGCGTGGGCAGGCCTCCGACATCGAGATCCAGGCCAAGGAGATCGGTCGGATGCGGAAGGAGCTCAACGACATCCTGGTGCACCACACCGGGCAGCCGTTCGAGCGCATCCTCAAGGACACCGATCGCGACTACATCATGACCGCCGACGAGGCCGTGGCCTACGGCATCGTGGACGAGATCATCCAGCCGCGGTTCATCAAGCCCTAGCCTCGGGCGCGACCGCCCAGGTTCCGTCGGTGAGCGCGGCGGCGAACGTGTCGTCGTGGCTCACGAGCGCCAGCGTGCCGGGCCAGGCCCGGATCGTCCCGTCGGCCCCGCTGCCAACGCTGGCCTTCGCCGGGACTCACGTCGCGCAGGGGATCGCGCATCCGCTCGGTCTGGCCCAACCGGTGGAGGAGGCGGAGGACCACTCGCGGGCCGAGCTCGCCCTCTCCCGCGGGGAGCGCGTCCAGGGTGGTGACGTCGAGCGTGCGATCCTCGACGCAGCGAGCCACCCGGGCGTCCGGCGGATCGAGCCTCACGTGACCGGCCGTCGGCGCCGCGCCGGCGAGAATCGCGAGCCGGGTGGATTTGCCCGCGCCGGTCGGCGCGGGTCGCGGGGCACCGTCAGCGCGTGATGTGCAGCTTGAGCACCGTCTTTCCGATGCCCACGGTGTCGCCGGAGCGGAGCCGCGCCACCAGGATGCGCCGGCCGTTGTGGTAGGTGCCGTTGGTGGAGCCAAGGTCGCGCAGGAAGATCATGTCGCGACCGAAGACCTCGATCACGCTGTGGCGGCGGCTCACCTCGCCGTCGGAGAGCGGGACCTCGCCGTTGCGCCGGCCGACGTTCACGTTGCCGCGGGTGAAGCGGAACACCTTGCCCGTGTCCTGACCGGCCACGACCTCGACCAGAGCGTTGAGCCCGGGGGGAAGCCGGAGCTCCTGCCCGATCACGTCCGCCGGGGTGCGCGTACGTTCGCCGCTGCCGGCCAGCTCGACGAGCTCTTCGTCGAGCAGCCAGGCGATGTCGGGCTGGTTGGCGGAGGTGTCCCCGGTGGGGCCCTTCTCTTCGGGCACGACGGACTCTTCCGGTGCGCCCACAAAGAGCACGAGCCGGGTGCCGCCGAGCTGGATCTCACTGCCGGGGCGGAGCACCACCTCGCGGACGAGGCGCCCGTCGACCATCGTGCCGTTGGTGCTGCCCAGGTCGGTGAGCACCCACTCCGCGCCGCGGGACTGCACGTGGCAGTGGCGGCTGGAGACGAGCGGGTCGTCGAGCAGCAGCTCCCCGTGTTTGCGCCCGATCGTGAGCGGGTCCTTCGCCGGGAGGGGCACGTTGAGGCCCTGGCGTGACCCGGCGATGATCTTCAGGAAGCTGCGCGACATGGTGGGGGGCTAGGCGGAGCGCGCCGCTGCGGCCCGAGACCGCGCGCCCTTCCAATAGAGGTGGTAGCGGCCGGGGAGCTCGTGGCCGAGCTGCTCCTCGGCGTATACGCCGGCGGCGGCGAGCCGATCGAGGTCGATCCCGGTGGAGATGCCCATCGCCTCGAAGGTGTTGACCATGTCTTCCGAGGCGGCGTTGCCGCTGGCGCCCGGCGCATAGGGGCAGCCGCCCATGCCGCCGACCGACCCATCGAACTGCCGGACCCCGACCTCGTAGGCGGCGAGCGCGTTGGCCAGGGCCGTGCCCCGCGTGTCGTGCATGTGCACGGCGATGCGCTCCACCGGGACGCCGGCGGCGATGACGCGAGCGAGGACCTCCCGCACCTGGCGGGGGTTGGCCATGCCGGTGGTGTCGCCCAACGCGATCACATCCACCCCGGCGGTCATCAGCCGGTCGACGATGCGGAGCGTGTTCTCCACCGGCACATCGCCCTCGTAGGGGCAGCCGAAGACGGTGGAGATGTAGCCACGGATGGCCATCTGCTCGTCCCGCGCCACCGCGATGACCTCCTCGACGCTGGCGAGGCTCTCGCGGACCGTGCGGTTCACGTTCTTCTTGTTGTGGGTTTCGCTGGCGCTGAGGAACGTGGCGACGTGGCGGATGCCACCCTCGACCGCGCGCTCCAGCCCCACCTGGTTGGGTATGAGCCCCCAATACCGCACGCCCTCCGCCTTCGGGAGCATGCGCACGAGCTCCACCGCGTCGCTCAACTGGGGGATCCAGCGCGGGCGGACGAAGCTCGTGACCTCGATGTCCTGCACTCCCGCGGCCACCAACCGGCCGATCAGCTCGGCCTTCACCGCGGTGGGGAGCACCGCCGCTTCGTTCTGCAGCCCGTCCCGCGGGGAGACTTCGTAGAGCGCGACCGACGCCATGGGCCTACCCTAACACGGATCGGAGCCGATCCGGCTGGAGGGCCCAGGAGAGCAGCGCGGCGGCCGCCCAGGACTCGGCCTGGCGTTGCGCCGGGGCGGACCACCCCGGGTCTTCAACCAGGGCGGCGCTCACCTCGGGGCCGCGCCGTTCGGCTGCGCGATGAAGGAGGAGGTACCCAGGTTTACAGACGCGAAGGTGGTGTCGCGCCACGCCGTAGCCGCGGAACCGCTCCCCGGCCTCGGCGGGGAAAGGCTCGGTGACGATGGCGGTGGCATCGCGCAGGGCGTCCATCAACTCGGTGGTGTCGAGCACGGCGCCGCCGACCGCGGCCGCGCGCTCCCGCACGACCGTGAGCCGATCCGGGTCGGGCGCGAAGCCGACCGGGTGGGCGAAGCTCACCGAGCCGCCGAGCGACGCGACGGCGACCGCGAGGTCGATGGACCGGGGCGAAGCGTCGCCGACGATGGCGAGGCGGTGGCCGGCGAGGGGGGCGCGGCGCTCGAGCACGAGCAGGTCGGCGAGGGCGCCGACGGTGCAGCCGCCGGCAGAGTCGACGCCCAGGGACGGCGCGGGCGAGGCCGCGGCGAAGGCGTTGGCGGACTCGGCATCGAACCCCACGAGGACGACGCCGGGGCCGGCGCGACCGAAGGTGGCGGCCGCGGAGCCGGCGGAGCCGAGCTCCCGCACCTCCTCGGGGGTGTAGGTCGCCACCACGAGGCCGACCCGGGCCGCGCCCGACTGCACCGCGATCCGGGCGTAGGGCCGCGGCGCGGCGCAGAGCACCACCACCGGCGCGGCGGCGCGGAGCGGGATGAGCTGATCGTGGGCGACCAGCGACGCCCGGGTGAGCAGCTCGCGGAGCTCGGCGGGGGAGGCGGCGGCGAGCGTGAGCAGGGTACGCGACATGAGGCGGGGAAGGTAACCACCGGGGCCGCGTGCGGGAGGCGCGGCCACGGCCCACGGGGTAGCCGGGGCGGATGTCGCGGCTGCGTGCGTTCATCAACGAGTTCGAGGCCCCCGAGCTGTTGTCGGGGATGGGACCGACGATCGTCGTGTCCCTCGCCTGCTTCTACGACTGGCGGATGATGCCGAAGATGGAGCGGCTCACCGCCGCCGGCTACGACGCCATCTACATGGCCCTGCCGATCGCCTACATGGCGATGGCCGGCGGGCAGCGCCTCAAGAAGACCATGGCCGCGCTGATGGTGGTGGTCTTCGCGTTGGTCACGGCGAACCAACTCGAGGCGAAGGTCGACAACTGGAACAAGAACTGGGCGCTCGACGACCCGCAGAAGTTCCTCACCCCCCTCGCCATCGCCGGCGCGCTGGCGATCGTCGGCTTCGTGGTGGCCAAGGTGAAGCCCGACGAATGGGGCATCGGCCTCGGCGACTGGCGCTGGTGGGGCCCGAAGATGGCCATCGCCATCGGGATCATCGTGCCGGCGAGCTTCCTGGTCGTGCTCTTCGTCCCGGGACTCCGGGAGTTCTACCCCCAGGACCCGCAAGGGCGCGCGAGCTTCTACCAGCTCTGCATCGGGCAGCTCCTCCGCGGCTCCTGCCTGCTCGGCGAAGAGTTCTTCTGGCACGGGTTCGCCCTGTTCGCGATCTCCCGCACCCACGGGAAGCGGGCGGCGGTGATCATCACCAGCTTCGGCTACTTCATGCTCCACAAGGGCAAGCCCGAGATCGAGATGCTCTCCAGCTTCGTCGGCGCGGCCCTCCTCGCGGTGGCGTGCCTGCGGTGCAAGACCTTCTGGCCGGCCTTCATCGGGCATTGGCCGATGAACTTCTGCGTGGAGGCCGCGGCGTACCTGTACGAAGGGCCGCGGACGGACCACCTGCACCAGGTGCACGGCCTCGGCGGCTGACCCGCCCGCCCCGCCATGCCCGCCGACGGTCGCCCCTCGACCGCCGACGCTGGCCGGCCGGCAGGACGGTCCTCAGCCCTTGTCCTTGAACACCTTGACCCCACCCTGGGTCCGAGCCGCCTTTTCGCGACGCTTCGTCGTCTCTTTCGCGCCCTGGGCCGTCGTGACCTTGCGGGTGCGCGCAGTGCGGAGGGGCTCGCCGGTGTCAAGCTTCCCGCCGGCGGCGAACCGCTCGACGTCGCCGAGGAGGTGGCGATCGCGGTCGGTGACGAGGTTGATGACGCGGCCGGCGCGGCCGACACGACCGACACGACCCACGCGGTGCATGTAGTCGCTGGCGCGCTCAGGGAGCTCATAGTTCAGCACGAAGGCGAGGTCCTTGACGTCCAGGCCCCGGCCCGCGAGCTCGGTCGTGACCAGCACCCGGCCGCCGCCCGCCACGAACCCCTTGATCGCCTTCTCGCGCTCACGGGGCAGAAGGCCGCCGTGAACCACGACCACGTCGTGACCGCGCTCCTTGAGGGCGGCGCCGGCTTCGTCGCAGGTTTCGCGGCGGTTGGTGAAGACGATGCCGCGGGCGGTGGGCCCGAGGGAGACGAGGACGTCGCTCGCGGCGTCGCTGCGGCTCTGTCCGCGGAGCGGGATGTTCTTCACCGTCACCGACTCGGGGGAGGTGTGCGCGTCCTTTGACAGGAGCAACTGGGGCTTCTCGGGACGCTTGTCGAGCCAGTAGCGGATGGGCTCGGGCAGCGTGGCGGAGATCCACCAGGTGGTGACGCCGGGGGTGGAGGCGAGGATCGACTCCACGGGCGGACGTTGCCCGGGAGAGAGGAGCGTGTCGGCTTCGTCGACGACGACGACGCGCACGTCGGAGAGGTCGAGCTTGCCGTCGGCGAGGAGCTTCGCGAGGCGAGGCGGGTTGGCCACCAGCACGTCGAAGACCTGCTTGAGCGTGAGGTTGGTGTCGTGGCCCGACTCGCCGCCCGCGACGGCGCGGACGCGGAGGCGCGCGGCGTGGGTGAGCGTCTTGATCACCTTCGTGGTCTGGGTGACCAGTTCGCGCGTACCAGTGAGCACGACCGCGCGGGGGCGCGCCGGAAGGGTGACCGCCCCTTCCTCGGCTTCCACCGCGTGCGTGCGCTGAACGAGCGGGATGGCGTAAGCGAGGGTTTTTCCGGAGCCGGTGCGGGCGACCGCGACGGCCGCCTTGCCGGACAGGAAAGCGGGGATGGCGAGGCGCTGGACCGAAGTCGGCTGGAGGAGTTGGGCGGCGTCGAGCACCGCCACGAGCGCGGGAGAGACCCCGAGCTCGGAGAACGTTGACATGGCGGCCCCGTAGCCCATTTGCCCTGCTCTGTGCTATACACGCGTCCGCACGGGGCGTCGCAGCGGCACCGTCCCCCCCCCTTGGTGACGCTCCGCCCCGTGCACTTCGCGAGGCACCATGATCACGCTCCTTCTTCTCTCCTCCCTGGCCCACGCGGGCTCCCTCGCTGGCGTCACCCTTCCCGACAGCGCGGAGCTCGGCGGGAAGACCGTGCAGCTCAACGGCATGGGCCTCCGCGAGAAGTTCTACATCGACGTGTACGTCGGCGGGCTCTACCTCGAGCACAAGACGCACGACGGGTCGGCCGCCATCGCGGCGGATGAGCCGAAGCGCATCGTGATGAGCTTCATCTACAAGGAGGTCACCCGGGAGCAGATCCTGGAGACCTTCAACGAGGGCTTCGGCGCCGTGGCCACCGGCCCGCTGAAGGCCGACGTGGAGAAGATGGAAGGCTGGGTCCCCGCCGCGGTCAAGTCCGGCGAGACCATGGGTTTTGACTACGTGCCCGGCACCGGCACCACCTTCCTGGTCAACGGCAAGGCCAAGGGCACGATCGCCGGGGCCGACTTCATGAAGGCGGTCTGGGGCATCTACCTCGGGCCCAAGCCGCCGACGGCGAACCTCAAGTCCGGCCTCCTCGGCGGGTAGCGCGGGTCTAGGAGAATCAGGCTACAGTATCCGCCTCCCAGCGGACACCTGATGCGCCTTCTCCTCCTGCTCTCGCTCGCCGCGTGCGCCACGAACACGGACACCACGGACTCGCAGGGTGAAACCGGCGAGGCGCCGGTGGGCTGTCAGGTCATCTCGGTGGACCCCGAGCTCCTCCATTGGGATGGGGTGGAGCCCGGCACGGAGGTCACCGGCGAGGTGAGCGTCGGCAATACGTGCACCACCGGTGAGGACGCGCTGGTCTTCACCAGCACGATCACCGACACGGCCTTCGTGGTCTCTCCGGCCGGCGAGCAGCGCGTGGCCCCGGGGGAGTCGGTCACCCTCACCGTCACCTTCCTCGCGCCCGATGCGTCGTCCCACTACGGCGCCTTGGAGCTGGACAGCAACGATCCGACCACCCCGCAGGCCTTCGTGAGCCTCGAGGGCGTCGTCACCACCGACGCGGACGGCGACGGCTTCGCCAACCTCGGCGCCGGCGGCGACGATTGCGACGACACCGACGCCAAGGTGCACCCGGGCGCGAACGAGGTCTGGTACAACGGGGTCGACGAAGACTGCGATGGCGGCAACGACTACGACCAGGACGCCGACGGCTGGCCGGCGCTCGCCTACGGCGGCAACGATTGCGACGACACCAACGGCGCGGTGCACCCCGGCGCCGACGAAGCGCTCGACGAGGTGGACCAGGACTGCGACGGCATGGTCGACGAAGACTTCGTGCTCGCGGGCGAGGTGGTCGTCTCCGAGGTCATGGCCACGCCGGGCGCCGTGGCCGACGCCAAGGGCGAATGGTTCGAGGTCGCGAACCTCGGCACCGGCCGTATCGACCTCTACGGGTGGGAGGTGCGCAACAGCCGCGGCGACAGCTTCGTCGTCTCCCGCCACACCGACATCATCGGCCAGGGCCGCGCGGTGGTCGGCGCCAACGCCGACGCGGTGACCAACGGCAACGTCCACGTCGACTACGCCTACGACCCCACCACCTTCTCGATGAACTCCAGCGACGGCCTCACCCTGCTGGTCGACGGGCGCACCATCGCCACCATCTCCTGGACGGACGCCACCGCCGGCGTCGCCCGGGAGCTCGATCCCGATCACCTCAACAAGGACGACGCGCTCGACACGGCGTGGTGGTGCGACGCCTCCAGCCACATCAGCGCCACCGACAAGGGCACCCCGGCCGACCCCAACGACCAGTGCACCACGGTGGACGAAGACGGCGACGGCTACTCCGAAGCCAGCGGCGACTGTGACGACACCGACGCCGCCGTCTACGCCGACGCCGCCGACACCTGGGACGGCGTCGACAACGACTGCGACGGGGTGGTGGACGACCCCACGGTCGACGACGTGTACTCCGCGAAGATCGTCGGCAGCGGCGCGACCTACCTCGGCGCCGCGGCCGGCATCGGCACGGGCGACGTCACGGGCGACGGCGTGGACGACCTCGCGATCGGCGCGGGCTGGTCCTCCGGGTACGCGGGCACGGTGTGGCTCCTCGACTCGGCGGACGTGATCGGCGCCACCGGCGTGGTCTCCTCGCTCGACACGGCCACGATCAACGGCGACACCTACAGCTACTTCGGCGAGCTCCCCCGCCACTTCGTGGACTACGACGGCGACGGCACGGTGGACCTCGCCGCGGCGGCCTCCCCGTACTCGGCGATGGTCGGCGGCGACAGCATCAGCGTCTTCTCCGGCGGCAGCAGCCTCAGCGGCATCCTCGACACCGGCGACGCCTCCATCGGCGTCGAAGGCGACGCGACGTACAGCTACGGCGGCATGCGGCTGGTCACCGAGATCGACACCGACGGCGACGGCGTGAACGAGGTGCTCCTCGGCAACATGATCGTCACCAACGGCTCGAAGACCTACGCCGGCTCCGCGGCGCTCTACGACCTGTCGTCCGGCGGCGCGATCGACAAGGACAGCTACCTGGCCCGTCTCAACGGCGTGTCGAACATGGGCTACCTCGGCGCCGCGATCGATGCGGGCGACCTGGACGGCGACGGCTACGACGACGTGGCGCTCGGCGCTCCCGGGGTCACTGGCGCCGCCAGCGCCGGTGGCGCGGTCTACGTGGTGAACGCGGACGATCTCAGCGGCGAGGTCGACGTGGACGACGCCGCCACCTCGGTGCTCTACGGCTCGACGAAGGACGACCACTTCGGCGGCGCCCTGGTGATCGGCAACTTCGACGGCTCCGGCAAGCTCGACCTCGCGGTCGGCAGCACCACCGCCGACGCCGTGTCCGTCTTCTGGGACGCCGGCTCCCTCGGCAGCGAGCTCGAGAGCGCCGACGCGGACAGCACGATCACCGGCAGCAACAACTTCGGCAGCAGCCTCCTCGCTTCGGACGTGGACTCGGACGGTCGCACCGACCTGCTGGTGGGCGCACCGGCGCTCTCCAACACCTACGCCGCCTACCCCTACTACTGGTGGTACGCCGTGGGCACGGACATCGGCGCGGTCTACGCCCTGGATCGCGACGTGCTCGGCGTCGCCGGCACCCACACCTCCACCGAGGCCTTCCGCGGCCTCCTCGGCGAGACCTCCGGCGATCTCTTCGGCGCCGTGCTCGGCATCGGCGACTTCGACGGCGACAGCGCGGCGGACATGGTGGTCGCGGCGCCCCAAGCGGGGGTCGGCGGCGGCGGCGTGGGCGCGACCGGTGCGGTCTATATGGTGCTCGGGAACTGAGGGTCAGCCGGAAGCGCCGCCAGGAACGCCGCGAGGCGCTCCCCGGTTGCTTCGGGAGCCCGTTGGAGCAAGAGGTGCGGCGCGTCGAGCGTGGCCACCTCCACGTCCAGCCCGAGGTCGCGGAAGTCCTGCACGCTGCGCGTCGCGACCAGACGGTCGGCGCGGCCGGCGAGGTAGAGCGTGGGCACGCGCGGGACGCCGCGGGGGTCGGGCGGGGTGCTGCGGAGGACGTCGCGTACGCGTGCGGCGAAGACCTCCGGCGCCACCGAGCGGACGGCGGCTTGCACCTCGTGCACGAGCGTGTCCGGCGCGTCGCCCCCGGCGAGCATGGCGCGGACGGCCGCGTCGGGCAGCGGGAGGCGGAACAGGGCGTCGGCGAGAGTGGCCGCGGTCCACGCGGGCAACGGCGCGGGGTTGCTTAGGAAGGACGCGGTGAAGACGAACCCGCGGATCGCGTTTGGAATGCGTCGCGACACTTCGATGGCCACGCGCCCGGAGTAGGACTCGCCGAGCAGGATGAGGTCCGAACGGCCGTTCAGGGTCGCGACAGCGCGCTCCGCTTGGGCGGCGACGTCGAGGTAGCGGTCGCCCGGGTAGCGGACGACGACGGTCTCGATGCCACGGAGCTGCGCGACGAAGGGGGCGAACAGGTCGCCGGTGCCGTCGAGGCCGGGGAGGAGGACGAGGGTGGGGGCGGGCATCGCGAGAGGGTATCCGGGGGGGCGGGGTCAAACGGCATTCCTCAGCGCTCCGCCCTCCTCCGCCTCCTCCATACCGCCACGATCCCCGGCGCCACCAGCGCGCTACCCGCGCCTCCCGCGCAGTCGCACGCGGGGTCGTCGGGGTCGCTCCCTTCGGGGGCCGGCGGGTGACACTCGGCGTCCGCCGCGTCGAAGGGGTCGGCGAGCGCCCACGCCTCGCCGAGGACGGCGACGGTGGTCACCAACCAGGCCTGGTGGCCGTCGGCGTCGGTCGCCATCGCGATCACCTCCACGGACTCGGCGGGGGCACACGCCGTTTGCTCGGGACAGGTGAACGTCGGCGAGCCGAGCTGGTTGGAGTCGAACAGCGCCACGCCCTCCTTCTCCGAGTTGCTCCAGTTCCAGATCAGGGCCTGCCCGTCGGCGTCGAAGGCGTCGGCGGAGAAGGCGACCTCTTCGCCGGAATGGCAGGTGTCCGGGGAGCCGTGCATCGCAAGCATCGCCGGTTCGGTGTTCTGCGCCCGTTCGAGCGCGGTCGCGGTCAGGGACACCTCCTGCCGCCACTCCCGCGGATCCTCGGCGAAGGCGGGCAGCTCCGCCTGTTCCACCGACGCCCCATGCCGGTACGCGCCGAGCGCGGTGAACACGACGGCCCCGGCGGCCCCGTTCGTCCCGTGGGGCGCGAAGCTGACCTTGAAGGTCACGACGCAGCCGGGGGGCAGGATCGCGTCCGGCGGTTGGGGGGCGGCGGCGAGGTCGAGGTCGGCGACGAAGGGCGTGCCGTCGTCGCAGGCGCCGCTCTCGGGCCAGGCGAGCGAGAACGCCTGCGGCGGGGAGCTGTTGAGCTGCCACGCGAGTCCCATCGGCATCTCGCCAGCGTTGGTCACCTGCACGGGCACCGTGGCGGTGTTCCCCGGCTCGACGACGTCGAAGTCGACGGTCGCGGCGGACACCTGCATCTGCGGCCAAAGTGGGGCCGCGACGGCCAGGGAGAGGAGCAGCATGCGCGAGTATGCGCGGAGAAGCCGACGGTCGCTCGGGGAATTGTGCGGTTCGCGCGGCCCGGCCGCCCGCGGTCAGCCCCCAAACCCCGACAGCTCGCACAACCGCGCCCAGAACTCCGGCGCCAGCGGAATCACGCTCACCCGCCCCTGCTTCACCAGCTTGGACTCCTTGAGCACCAGATCGGCCTTGAAGGTGGCGAGCGAGACCGGCCGGGGCACCGGCCCGACGGGCGCGAGGTCTACGCACTTCCACCGGGGATCGCCCTCGGCGGTGGGGTCGGGGTAGGCCTCGGCCACCACCACCGCCACCCCGACGACCTCCTTGCCCTCGTTGCTGTGGTAGAACGCCACCTTGTCGCCGAGCTTCATCGCCACGAGGTTGTTGCGCGCCTCGGCGCTGCGCACGCCGGTCCAGGCGGTGCGCCCGTCCGCCACGAAGGTGGACCAGGGGTAGACGGAGGGTTCGGACTTCGCGAGCCAGTAGTTCATGGTGGGCCCCGGATAACGTGCGGCCGGGGCGCTTTCGACGAGGAGGTGTCGAGGGGCGGGTGGCGGTTCACCGTCCTTCCGCCCGGCCGGCGCCGGTGGTCGAGGCGCGACCGTCGGCGAAAATAGCGAGGCCGGGCGCGTCCCCGGATGGCCATTCTCGCCCCGGCGGCTCCTCGACCGCGGACGTCTCCTGCCGGGCAAGCCGGTGCCGGGCCTCCAGCCCTTCGACATCGGGCGCGTCCTCGTCGGCTTCGGGGTAGATCGCGGCCCGAGGCCCGCCCGGTCATGCTGCTCGTCCTCCTCGCCTGCGCCAATGGCCCCGGCTCCGACCCCAAACCTTCGGTGGAAGGCACTGAAGCCGGGGTTCCCTCCGGCGCCGCCGCCGTCCCGTTCGGGGGCGACGGGCAGTCGGTCCCGGGCCTGCTCGGGCTCTCTCCGCCCGCCGCGAAGCCGGCCGCCGCCCCGAAGACCGACCTCTGCGCACCGTGGGCCGGGCAGTTCACCGTGCCGGGCCGGCTCTCCGTGGTCGAGTGCGGCGCCGACCGCGTCGCGCTCACCGGCCGCGGCGACCTCCTGGAGTCCTGCGCCGCCGTGCAGACCGACCTCCGCACCGCCGGCTGGGCGGACATCGCCGACGGCACGTTCACCTACGCGCTCTCCCGGGGGGGGCAGCGCGCGTCGCTGAGCTGCCAGGAGATTCCCGGTGGGGTGGTGATCACGGTGCAGGGGGAGTAGGGCGGTCACCTCCCGTCTCCGCGCCCCGCGCGGCCCGCCGGGCCGGATACACCCCTTCCGTGCGCACGTCGTTCCGCTTCGCCCTCGCCGCCGCGGTCGCGGCCGCCCTCGCCGTCACCGCTGCCGCCGCGCCCCGTACCCGCCCGCCGCCGCACCCCAAGCCGGCCGAAGGCGAGGCCGCCGCCGAGGTGCCGCCGGCCACGCTCACCTGGAAGCCCAACGTCGACATCGTCGGCGCCGGCCCCGACGCGTGGCTGGACGCGGCGGGGTGGGCCAAGGTGCAGGCCGCCGTGCCGACGCTCGCGGCGCCCGACGCCGGGCTTGACGCGTTCGCTTTCCGCGGCCCCGCGCATCCCAAAGCGCCGCGACGGCTCGAGCTGGGCGGCGGTCCGGAGGTGGCGTCGCGCGGCGTGAGCCTGCTCCTCGCCTACCGCGGCGACCTGCCCCGCGGCGCCCCGATCCTCCGGGTGACCCGCACCCCCACCGGCGGGCCCGCCGTGATCGAGGACCTGCGCGCCGGCGAGGGGCTGTCGTCGCTGACCGGCGGCGTCGCGGCCGACCGCTACGCCGCGGTGGATGCCGGGAACGGTCGGGTGCTCTCCGTGGTCTACGTGGAGCCGACGGACGCCGTCACCCTCGATGTGCGCGTCACCGAGCCCGACGTGGTGCTGCTCGGCGCGCACCCCGGCCGGGTGGTGGAGCTGCCGATGGCCACGCGCCACGGCCTCGACGGCTTCCCGTTCCCGATCACGATCCACTCCCCCGGCGCGCCCGTGCCCTCGGCCTGGGCCGTGCCGCCCAACGCCGGCTCCCGGGGCAAGCTCGCCGTGAAGGACGGGCACCTCGCGTGGCCCGACGGCACCCGCGCCCGCTTCTGGGGCGTGAACCTGCTCACCGTGGCGAACTACCCCACCCACGAGCTCGCCGACGCGCTCGCCGTGCAGCTCGCGGCCAACGGCGTGAATCTGGTCCGGATGCATCACGCGGACGCGCCCGCCTCGGGCGGGCTGAATCCGGCGCGGAAGTCCGCCTCGGACCCGCTGTTCCTCGACGAGGGGCTGGACCGCTTCGACTACCTCGTGTCCAAGCTGGAGGCGGCGGGGGTGTACATCGAGCTGGAGATCGCCACCAACCGCGCGTTCACCACGGCCGACGGGGTGAACGACCCCGGGCCGGAGATTCCCAACGGCCACAAGCTGCTCCCCATGTTCGAGCCGGCGTGGCGCACCGCCTACCTGGAGTGGACCAAGGCGTGGCTCGGGCGCACCAACCGCTACACCGGCAAACGATACGCCGACGATCCCGGCGTGGCGATGGTGGAGCTGACCAATGAGAACAGCCTGGTGATGAACTGGCTGACAGGCGGCACCGAGCGCCTCCCGGCGGTGCACCGCGCCGAGCTCGACCGCCAGTGGAACGACTTCCTCCGCGCCCGCTACCCGGACGATGCCGCGATGGCGGCGAAGTGGACCGGCTCGGTGAACCCCGGCCTCCGCCCTGGCGAAGGGTTGGGTCACGTGGCGCGGCTCCCGGCCGGCCAGGGCTCGTTCGGGCAGTACCCGCGCGCGCGTGTCGCCGACCTCTACGACTTCTACCTCGGCCTGGAGGTCCCGTTCTTCGACGCGGTCCGGGACGCCGTCCGGGGGCTCGGGTACACCCAGCCGCTGACGGGGGGAATCACCTACACCAACGCCGCGGTGGCGCAGACGATGGCCCGCTACGACGTCATCGACACCCACCTGGAGTGGGACGCGTCCGCGAGCGGGTCGTTCCGCAACGAGTCGTTCATCGCCAACCCGCGCAGCCAGCAGATGATCTCGCGCTTCGCGATCGCGCAGGCGGGCAAGCCGATGATGGTGTCGGAGCTCAACGAAGGCTTCCCCAACGACCACATGAGCGAAGCGCCGCTTTTGTGGGCGTCGTTGGCCTCGGAGCAGGACTGGGACGCGGTGATCTGGCTCAACTACACCAACGGGCCGATCACCGAGGGCCCGGACGGGGTGGCCAGCTTCTCCGAGATGCGCTTCGCCGCGGTGAAGTGGGCGCAGATGGCCACGGCGTCGGGGTTGTTCCGCAGCGGCGCCGTCCCCGCAGCGGACGGGCTCCTGCCCATCTGGCGCTCTCCGGCGGCGGTGAAGGCGGAGATCGTCGAGCAGCAGCAGCTCGATTTGCTCGAGCTCCGCGATGTGGGGACGTTCCTGCGGGCGCGGTACCGGGAAGCCTACGGCGACGCGCCGCCGCTCCCCATCGCGGGGACCCCGAGCACCACCCTCGGCTGGTGGCCGGACGCCGAGCGCTTCGTGGTGCAGACGCCCGCCCTGGAGGCCGTGCTCGGCGACCACGGGCTGCGGCAGCGGGCGGGCGCCGGGGAGGGCTCCGGCCCCACTCGCGCGGCCCACCTCGACCCGCAGCTCGATGGCGTGGCGGCGGTGAGCCTCACCTGCCTCGACGGGGAGGTGAGCGCCTGCAAGGGCGGCCTGCTCTCGGTGGCCGGGCGCATGGAGAACCGGGGGATGCAGCGCATCGGCGGCGGCTCGGTGATCCTGGCAGACGGTGGCGACGCGGTGGTCCTCACCCGCCCCAGCGGCGCGGTGCGCTTCGCGTGGCCGCGAAAGCCCGAGGTCCGCCCGATGGACGCCGCGGGGGTGGAGGGCGCGCCTGTGCCGGTGACCGCGGACGGCGCGGGCTGGTGGTCGCTCCCGATGAGCTCGGCGGGCTCGACGCTCTGGTGGCGCGTCCGCTGACCGCGCGGGTGTGGTACCTTCCCCGCTTCGGAGTGGCCCCAGGATGTCCTCGATCCTCACCAATGGTGATCTCGCCGTCACGGTCAACGGCATGCGGTTCCTCAACCCGTTCGTGATCGGCAGCGGTCCGCCGTCGACCAACGCCACGGTGATCAGCAAGGCCTTCGCCGCGGGCTGGGGCGGCGTGGTCGCGAAGACCACCAGCCTCAGCGACCTCCCGGTGGTGAACGTGCAGCCGCGCTACGGCAAGCTCAACGGCCCCCACGGCGACACGATCGGCTTCCAGAACATCGAGCTCATCAGCGATCGCCCGTTCGAAGACTGGGAGGCCGACTTCAAGAAGGTGAAGGAGCAGTGGCCCGACCGGATCCTCGTCGGCTCCATCATGGAGCAGTACGACAAGGGGCGGTGGCAGGAGATCACCGCCCGCTGCCTCGCCGCGGGGTGCGACGCGTTGGAGCTGAACTTCTCCTGTCCCCACGGCCACCCCGAGACCGGCATGGGCGCGGCGATGGGCCAGAACCCGGCGATGGTCGAGGAGGTCACCAGCTGGGTGGTCGCTGCGGCCGGCGGCAAGCCGGTCTGGGCGAAGATGACCCCGAACATCACCGACATCCGGGTGCCCGCGCGCGCCGCGAAGGCCGGCGGCGCCGACGGGGTGGCGGCGATCAACACGATCCTCTCCACCATCGGGATCAACCTCAAGACCCTGCGGCCCACGCCCACGGTCGAGGGGCACAGCACCTTCGGCGGGTACAGCTACCGGGCGGTCAAGCCCATCGCGCTGCGGATGGTCGGAGAGATCGCCATGGACCAGCCCGGGTTCGCGATCTCGGGGATCGGCGGCGTCTGCTCCAGCACCGACGCGATCGAGTTCCTGCTCATGGGCGCCTCCACCGTGCAGAGCTGCACCGGTCCGATGCTCCAGGGTTTTGAGATGGTGCACGAGCTCGGCGAGGGCCTCGGCGCCTTCCTCCAGCAGCACGGCTTCGCCACCGTGCGGGACAGCATCGGCAAGTCCCTCCCGTACTTCACCAGCCACCACCACCTCGTGGAGCTGCAGGCCGAGAAGAAGGCCGCGAAGGCGGCGGAGCTCGCCAACCGCGACACCGAGTGGGGCAAGAAGGACTTCGTGGCCGAGGCCGGCAACCTGGTCTCCCACAAGGAGTAGCCGGGGCGAGTCTGATGGCGGTCTGAGGGGGTTCGGCGATTCCGGGCGTACGTTGGGCTCACCAGGAGCCTTGATGTTCGCGCTGCTCACCCTCGCCGCCCTCACCCCGCCCGCTGCGGCCGCCACCCCGGCGCCCATCTCCTTCGGGTTCACCCACGCCGACACCGTCGGGTACTCGCCGGTCAGCGGCCTGCTGACGGACACCTCCGCGGTCCAGGCGGTGGTGCCGGTCGGCGGAATCTTTGCGATCGACGCGCGCGTCGGCATGTCGACGGGGATCAGCGCCTACTACGTGATCCCGTACCCCACGGGCGCCGCGATCGACTACCGCGTCGGGCCGCGCCTCGGGGGTGCGAAGGGGCTGTACGCGTCGCTGCTCGCCGGGGAGAGCACGCCGCTGGACGGCTCGGTGAGCGCGCCGAGCCTCGCGCTCGTCGCGGGCTGGACCTTCGCGACCGCGAAGGGCACCCAGTTCGGACCCGAGGTGGAGCTCGGCGGGCACGGGCTGGGCGCGGGGTTCACCGTGCGGTGGGCGACGCGCCCGCGCGCCGTCCCGTCGGCCCCCAGCCCCGGCTGACCGCCCGGGCGCCCGGCCCGCGGTCCCCGACACCGCAAGCTCCTCGGGCGAGCGGGAGCGAGCCTCCGGGTGTCGGGGGAGGCGCTGCCCGCATCCCCCAAAAAACTTGTACACTCCGGCCGACCCGGAGCCCCGATGCATGATCCCGCCTCGTCCGACGAGGGCCTCGCCCTCCTCGGCGCGGACCTCGCCGACAGTCCGCTGTACAACGCCGACCTCGCGCCCGTGCCCCCGGCCCGTCGCGACTGGACGACCTGGAACTTCGCGGCGCTCTGGATCTCCATGGCGCACTGCATTCCTACGTACATGATGGCGGGCGGGCTCATCTCGCAGGGCATGAACTGGTGGCAGGCGCTGCTCACCATCGGCCTCGGGAACCTCATCGTGCTCGTGCCGATCCTCCTCAACGCTCACCCGGGGACGAAGTACGGAATCCCGTTCCCGGTGCTCGCCCGTGCGAGTTTTGGCACCAAGGGCGCCAACGTGGCGGCGGTGCTCCGGGCGGTCGTGGCGTGCGGGTGGTTCGGGATCCAGACCTTCATCGGCGGGGAGGCGGTCAAGGCGTTCCTCGTGGCGATGTGGCCGGGGTTCGGCGAGCTCGGCGGCGGGTGGACGTTCGCGGGCCTCTCCGTGCCGAGCGCCATCACGTTCGCGATCTTCTGGGTGCTCAACATCGTCATCATCTTCCGCGGGATGAACGCGGTGCGGGTGTTCGAGAACTGGGCCGCGCCGATCGTGCTCGTGCTCGCCGCCGCGCTCCTCGGCTGGGCCGTCTACACCGCGGACGGGGTGGGCCCGCTGCTCACCCAGCCGTCCAAGTTCACGACGCTCGGCGAGTTCTGGAAGGTGTTCATCCCGAGCCTCACCGGGATGATCGGCTTCTGGAGTACGCTCTCGCTCAACGTCCCCGACTTCACCCGGTACGGGAAGGGCCAGCGGGAGCAGATGCTCGGGCAGACGCTCGGGCTGCCCACCACGATGATCGCCTTCTCCTGCATGGGGGTGGTGATCACCAGCGCCTCCGCCGCGATCCTCACCGGCGCGCCGCTGGAGGAGCTGTGGAAGCCCGACTATCTGCTCCAGCAGCTCACCAGCGCCACGCCGCCGATCGGCCACACCGTGCCGCTCATCGCGTCGGCCGCCACGCGCGCGGTCGTCGCGGTGATCGCGCTCCTCGGCATCGGCATCGCCACCATCAGCGTGAACATCGCGGCGAACGTGGTCTCCCCGGCCAACGACTTCGCGAACCTCGCCCCGAAGTACATCAGCTTCAAGACCGGCGGACTCATCACCGGGGTGCTTGGCATCGCGATGTTGCCCTGGAAGCTCCTCGCCACCGCGGGCGCGTACATCTTCACCTGGCTCATCGGCTACAGCGCGCTGCTCGGGCCGATCGCGGGGATCATGGTGGCGGACTACTGGCTGCACCGCAACCGGGAGCTCAACCTCCGCGACCTCTACGACCCCAAGGGCCGCTACGCCGGCACCAACTGGATCGCGATCCGGGCGCTGATCATCGGCATCCTCCCCAACGTTCCCGGCTTCCTCAAGGCGGCCGGCTTCCGCGAGGGCCCCCCGGACTTCTTCGACGAGATCTACGTGTACGCCTGGTTCGTCGGGTTCATCCTGGCGTTCATCGACTACACTGCGGGGATGCAGTCGGAGCGGCGGAAGAGTAGTTTGTAGGCGGGAGGTGCGGCCGGCGGGCGCTCACGCGGACCTGCGGCCGGCCACGCGGCAACGCTCGGCGCGGGCGACGACGAGACTTCGATCTGCGCGGACGGCGCTTCGGCGTCTACCCCCGCGTCGGCTCCCACTGCACCGCGCGCAAGAAGCTGGCGTTGAGGTACTCGCGCTCGATCACCTGGGCCATCTCCTCCACGTCGCGGAACCGGTCGTAGTCGACCGTGATGACCGGGATGGTCTTGGAGATGTCCGCGATGAAGCGGCTGTACTCGTCGTAGAGCGCGGTGAGGTACTCGAGCGAGACGCCGCTCTCCACGTCGCGGCTGCGCATGCGGATGCGCTCCATCGACCGCTCAGGCTTCACGTCGAGGTACACGATCACGTGGGGCCGGCACATGAAGTTGCTCATGTGACGGAACAGCGAGAGGTAGGTGCGGTAGTCGCGCTCCTCCATCAGGCCGATGTTCACCAACATCCGGGCGAAGACCGCGTCTTCGTAGATGGTGCGGTCCTGCACGCCGCCACCGCCGCGCCAGATGATCTCCTGGTGCTGCTGGAAGCGCCGGTTGAGCAGGTAGATCTGCGTGGCGAAGCAGTAGCGGCGGGTGTCCCGGTAGAAGTCGGCCAGGTACTCGTTGTCCGCGACGGGCTCGAAGTACACCGGGAGGTTCAGGTGGTTGCCGAGGGCGGTGGCCAGCGTGCTCTTCCCGGCGCCGATCATCCCGGCGATGCCGATGAACAGGTCGTTGAGCGAGGCGGCGGAGGGCGTGGACACGGTGGCTCCCGGGCGGACCCGGTCCGATATCCCGGCCCTGTCGTCCTCGTCGGCGGGGCGCCACGGGCGCGGGCGTGCGGCGACACGGGGCCGCCTGCGCTCGCGCGACGCGCTACGTCGGCGCATGTCGTTGCTCCGTCGAGGGTGGCCGTTCCTGTTCGCGGGGATCGCGGCGGGCTGCGAGCCGGGGGCTTCGGACAGCCCCGCCGCGGCGGAGTCGGGCGGTGAGTCCGCCGCGCCGCCGGACCTCTCAGGGATGAACGTCGTCTTGTACATGACCGATGACCAGCGTTGGGACGCGCTGGGGGGCATGCCGACCGTGCAGGAGCGCCTCGTCGCGCCGGGCGTGGTCTTCGAGCGCGCGTACGTGGACACCCCCCTGTGCTGCCCCGCCCGCGCCAGCTTCCTCTCCGGCGGCTTTCTAGCCCAGCACAGCGGCGTGATCGGCAACGACGCCCCCGACGGCGGCGCCACCCGCTTCGAAGACGAGAACTCCCTGCCCGCCCGGCTCCTCGGCGCCGGCTATCGCACCGGGATGGTGGGGAAGTACCTCAACGACTACGGAGCGATGGTCCCCGAGGTGCCGAGGGGCTGGTCGCACTTCGACAGCGTGATGCCCGATGAGGACTGGACGACCTACACGACCATCGTCGGGAGCAGCACGGCCGACGAGCGTGGCGTAGGCGAGCGGCACGCGGTGGACGAGTACCTCACCGACTACATCACCGATCAGTCGGTGGCGTTCCTCGAAGAAGAGGATGAACATCCCTTCTTCCTGTGGGTGACCCAGTACGCGCCGCACTTCCCCGCGGTGGTGGCGCCGGAAGACGTGGGCACCTACGCTGGAGCCACCTGGCGAGGCGGGGCGTTCAACGAGGCGGATGTGTCGGACAAACCCGCATGGGTGCGGGCGCTCCCGCTCGCGGACGCAGAGACCATCGCCGCGCACGACGAGGTCTACGAGCGCTCGCTGGAGAGCCTCCTCGCGGCGGACCGCGGCCTCGCCCGCGTGCTCGACGCGGTGGAGGCCGCAGGGCTCACCGACCGCACCGTGATCCTCTTCGCCTCCGACAACGGGTTCTTGTTCGGCGAACATCGGCTCTTCTCCAAGGGAGTGCCCTACGAGGAGTCGGTGCGGGTGCCGCTGGTCGTCTACAACCCGGCGCTCACGCCCGGCACGCGCACGGAGCTGGTCTCGGTCACCACGGACGTGGCGGCCACGATCGCCGAGATCGCCGGGCTCACGCCGCTCACCGACGGGGTGAGCCTCACCCCGCTGCTCACCGGAGAGACGCTCCCCTGGCGCAGCGATCTGTTGCTCGAAGGCTATCATGTGGGCGACAGCCCGGACTACTCCGGCTTCGTCACCGATACCCGGAAGTACGTGGAGTATGTGGACGGGGACAGCGAGCTGTACGACCTCGCTGCCGACCCCACGGAGGGCGAGAACGTCGTGCACGACCCCCGATTCGCCGCGGAGGTGACCGAGCTCTCGGCCACGTTGGCGACGCAGAAGGGCCTCGCTGTGGTGAGCAGCGCCGGCCGCCTCACCGTGGGGGTGGCCGGCTCGATTGTGCTGCACGCCGTCGGCGGGACCGCCCCGTTGACCTGGAGCCTCGAATCCGGGCCGCTGCCCGACGGCGTGACCCTCGACCCCGCCGGCTCCCTCGACGGCACGCCGACCGCGGAGGGCGCCTACGTCCTTGAGGTCCGAGCGACCGACAGCTCGGTCTCGCCGTACACCGGCGATCCCCAGAGCTTCGCCGGGCGCTACCTCCTCCAGGTGTCGGCGCCGGCGGTGGCGCCCGTCGTGGTCGAGCGCCCGCGCCTCACGGTCACCCTGGAAGGCCGCCGGGCGCACCTCCGGGTGGACAGCGGCGTGCGCGGCGAGGTGCGCGTGACGGTGGGCCTGGACCCGGACCTGGAGAACAACCCCTGGCACGCCGGGAAACTCTCCGACGGCCAAGCCGCGGCCTCCTTCGTGACCCCCGAGCTCCACGCAGGCGCGTGCTTCTATGCGCAGGCGGACGCGGGGTTGGTGTCGAAGGTGCAGCGGTTCTGCGTCGGGGGATGAGGCCGGGCGGCGTCGAGGCGGGGGGCGAGGTCGGCGGTGCGCATCCCCACCCTCGGCGCTCCGATCGACCCACGGCAAGCGCACGGTCGCGCTTCGAGCCACCGGCGGCGCTCCGGTGGCGGGCGCCACCGCCGCCCTTCCCGCCACCAGATTAGACGCCCCCGCCTCTGGGGCCCCGACATGCGAGACCTGCGCGCCTTCCTCGACGTGCTCCGCCGCGAAGGCGAGCTGGTGGAGATCGACGTGGAAGCGAACCCGAAGCTGGAGATCCCTGAGATCCACCGGCGGGTGATCGCCGCCGGCGGCCCCGCGCTGCTGTTCAAGCGGGCGACCGGCGGCGACTTCCCGGTGGTGACCAACCTCTTCGGGAACAAGAAGCGGGTGGACCTCGCGTTCGGCCGCCGGGCCAACGACTTCGTGAAGCGGGCGGCCGGCCTCCCCCACGAGCTCATGCCGCCCTCGCTCGGCAAGCTCTGGGGGCTGCGCGACTTCGCCTGGCAGGCGCTCGACCTGGGCCTGAGCCAGTCCGCCGCGGGGCCCGTCACCGACGTCGTCGGCGCGCCGCAGCTCACCCGCATCCCCATGCTCCAGGGCTGGCCGGACGACGCCGGGGGCTTCGTGACCCTCCCGCTGGTCTACACCGAGCACCCCGAGACCGGGGCCCACAACCTCGGGATGTACCGGATCCAGCGCAAGGGCGACGCGAAGACCGGCATGCACTGGCAGATCGGCAAGGGCGGCGGCTTCCACCACCACGTCGCCGAGAAGAAGAACCAGGCGCTCCCGGTGAACCTGTTCGTCGGCGGCCCGCCGGGGCTCATCGCCAGCGCCATCGCGCCCCTGCCCGAGAACGTGCCCGAGCTGCTCCTCGCCTCGCTGCTCGCGGGGGAGCGCCTCCGTCGTTGCGACAACCCGGCGGGTCCGCTGCCGCTGGTGGCCGACTGCGAGTTCGCGATCATCGGCGAGGTGCCGCCCCACGTGCGCGAGCCCGAAGGGCCCTTCGGCGACCACTACGGCTACTACTCGCTCGAGCACGACTTCCCCGTCTTCAACGTGGCGAAGGTCTGCCACCGGAAGGACGCGATCTGGCCCGCGACGGTCGTCGGCAAGCCCCGTCAGGAAGACTTCTTCCTCGGCGACTGGCTCCAGGAGCTGCTCTCGCCGATGTTCCCGCTGGTGATGCCCGCGGTGCGCGACCTCTGGAGCTACGGGGAGACCGGTTACCACGCCCTCTCCGCCGCGGTCGTGCACGAACGGTACCGCCGGGAGGCGATGGCGAGCGCCTTCCGCATCCTCGGCGAAGGCCAGCTCTCGCTCACCAAGTTCTTGCTGCTGCTCGACCAGCCGATGGACCTGCGGGACTTCAAGCCCGTGTTGGAGCACGTGCTCGCGCGCTTCCGCCCCGAGACCGACCTCTACGTGTTCTCCAACCTGTCCATGGACACGCTGGACTACGCGGGCCCGGCGATCAACGAGGGCAGCAAGGCGGTGATGATGGGCGTGGGCGCGCCGGTGCGGGAGCTCCCGCGTCAGTTCCGTGGCGAGGTCCCGGTGGGAGTGCGCGACGTGGCGGTGTACTGCGGCGGCTGCCTCGTGGTGAGTGGTCCGGCGTATACGGCCGAACCCGGCGCCGGGGAGCGCCTCGCCGCTGCCTTCCCGGGTTGGCCGATGATCGTGCTCGTCGACGACGCCCGCGAGGCCACCCGCACCGACAGCCGCTTCTTGTGGACGGCGTTCACCCGCATGGAGCCGGCCGCCGACCTCCACGGCAGCCGCCGCCTCCACCGCAACCATGTGGTGTGGGAAGGCTCCCTGCTGATCGACGCGCGCAAGAAGCCGACCTACCCGGCCGAGCTCTTCTGCGACCCCGACACCGCCGCCACTGTGAGCCGCCGCTGGGGCGAGTACTTCCCGAGCGGCAAGGTGGAGATGGGCGACTCGGACGCGGGGCACCTCGATCGATAAGGAGAGGGCGAGGGGCTGGCGGCGCGAGACGGGCCTTCCCACCGGTCGGCCTCGGCGGTCGAGGAGCCGCCGGGGGGAGAATGGGGAGGACGGGCGGCGCGCACCGACGTAGTTCGCGCTCGGCTACGGTCTTCGGATCTCCGCAGGGGAACGCCACGTGGGCGCCGGGAGGTCGCCGTAGCGCACCGCGAACTCTGGGTCATCCCAGCTGACGCGGCTCACCGCGCCATCGGGGTCGAACTGCCAGAACTCGTTGGGCTCGAGCCCACCGCGTTCGCGTCCCCCCTTTCCTGAAGATACGGAGTCGGGAGTCCCGGTCTCCCACGACGTCCCTCCTCCTGCCGGTCCCGCTCGCTTCGGCCTACACCCTCTCCGGAGAGGCCTGGCCCGACGCGGCGTTGCCGATCGAGGTCCACTGGGCGGGCTCGGTGGAGGGGTTCACCGAGGCGGAGCTCCAAGCGACCGTCGAAGGAGCCGCGACCGCGTGGGTGTCGAACGCGTCGTGTACGTTCGGGATCCGCGTCGTGCAGGACCCCGCCGCCGCCGAGTGGTTTCGGGAGGGGGGCGTGGCCGTGCTGTTCGGCGACCCCGACGACGAGCTGGCCGACGGGGACTTGGAGCGCGTGGTGTCCGGTTCCTCGTCCGGCGTGTCGTTCGAGCGCAACGGAATGACGTTCACGGAGGCGGCGGCGGCGGAGTTCGTCTTCAACGACGCGGGGGTCTGGTCCACCGACGCGGACATCGAGGCGGGAGGGTGTTCGGGACAGCTCTCCCTGCAGGGGCAGCTCACCCACGAGCTCGGCCACGTGCTCGGGTTGGGGCACTCCTGCGAGCAAGGCGAAGCGTGCACAGACGCCGACGCCCTCGCCGCCACGATGTACGGGTCGATGGAGGCCTGTGACACCGGGGCGAGCACCCTCGGGGCCGACGACATCGAAGGGCTGGCCGCCATCTACGGAGCGGCCTACCCGTTCGCCTTCACCTGCGGCGCCGCGGGGGAGGACGGCCTCAGCGTGCAGTGTACGGTGACCGACCCTTCGGAGACCGCCCTGCTCTCGCCCACCTGGGACTTCGGAGACGGCGGCGTGGCCGCGGGGAGCGAGGCCGCTCACACCTACGCGGCGCCGGGCAGCTACGACGTCGAGTTGTGCGTCCTGCCGCCGGAGTGCGGGGAGCCGCGGTGCCAGACGCGGCCCTTCATGGCCGTCTCGGACGCCGACACGGGGGACGGCGCCGGGGGCAGCCTCGACGCGTGGGGGGCGGTGCCCGGCCCCGGCGAGAAGGGCCGCGGCGGCGACTGCGGGTGCAAAACGGAAGCGGGCGGTGCCGCCTCGTTCGTCAGCGTGCTGACGGGGCTCGCCGCCGTGATTCGCCGCCGCCGGCGCTGAGTCGGGGGGTCGAGGCGTAGCGGGGGCGGCTCGTCGCAAGCCGAACCCACGGCGACCGGCTACGCTGAGGGCATCGGAGGCCCGTTGCTTCTTGCCCTCCTCCTCATCGGCTGCGCAGCGGACCCGGACTCGGGCGAAGCGGACGTGTCCGGCGAACGGACCCGCGACGTGCTGGACGCGGCGGCGGCCCAGCGCGTGGGCGGGACGCCTGCCCACGGCGCCTCGTACCTCCACGACGGCGGCGAGCGGGTGGTGGGGGAGTCGGTGCCGCATAGCGGAGACGGGGTGGGACGGGACCTGGCGACCGTGGACCTCGACCGCGACGGCCGCGTGGAGCTGGCTGTCGGCGGTTCTGAGCAGATCTGGCTCTTCCCGTGCGACGACGACGGGCCCGTCGCGGGGGCCGAGACGAACTACGTCCCGTCGGGCTACGCCCCCCCTGGCTACTATGGGCACGCCCTCGCCGCAGCCGGCGACCTGGATGGTGACGGCTACGACGACCTGGTGGCCGGAGCGTCCCGAGAGACCAGCCTCAGCGGCGGAGACGGGGCCGCCTACGTCGACTACGGGAGCCCCACCGGCGTGGACACCAGCCGCGAGGAGCAGCTCGTCTCACCGGATGCGGTGGGCGGCTCCGAGTTCGGGAGCGCGCTCGCCTCCGGCGATGTGAACGGCGACGGGTACAGCGACCTCGCCATCGGAGCGTGGTCCCACGCGCACCTGGCGTCCACGGGGGCGGTGTACCTGTTCCTCGGGGGAGCAGCGGGGATCGAGCCGGTCGCGGCCACCGAGCTGCTTCCGCTCGGCGGAGAGGACTCGTACCTGGGGACCTCGGTCGCGATGGGCGATGTGGACGGGGACGGGCTCGACGACGTGGTGGCCGGGGGCCCGGAGCTCAGGCCGGGCGCCGTCTACCTCTACCCGGGAGACGCCTCGGGCGCGGACCCCACGGCCGAGGTTCGGGTTCAAGCCTCGGATGGGCTCAGCGGCGACGACCTCGGCCGAGCGGTCGGCGTGGGTGACCTCGACGACGACGGGTACCGCGACGTGGCCGTGGGGGCGCCGAACGCGGTGACGGACCGGTCGAGCGCGGGTGCGGTCTACCTGTACCCGGGCTCCTCTGCCGGGATCGTCACGAGCGCCGAAGAGAAGCTCGTGTCCTCGGCGGCCGAGGACCGGGGCTCGTTCGGCGCCCCCCTGGTCGCCAACGTCGACCTGGACCTCGACGGGCGTGACGACGTGGTGGTGCTGGGTCCGACGACGGGGGACCACGGCGTCGTCTCGGTGTGGTTCGGATCGACCGGCACCCTCGCGGCGGACGAGGTCCTCCTCACGATCCCGGCCGAAGCGGACATCCGCGCCTTGCACTCGCTTGCGGTCGGCGACGTCGACGCGGACGGGTTGCCCGACGTCCTCCTGGGCGCCCCCTACGACGCCAGCATCTCCGGAGCCCTGGTTGGCGCCGTCTACTGGTGGCCCGGGGATCCCGACGCGGACGCCGACGGCTACGTCGCGAGCGAGGACTGCGACGACACCGATGCGACGATCTCCCCGGTCGGAACCGAGACCTGCAACGGTGCCGACGACGACTGCGACGGCGACGTGGACGAGTCCGGGACCCTGTACGGGCCCGACCTCGACGGCGACGGGTACGGCGACGCGGCGAGCGCCGTGGACACCTGCACTCCGCCCGCGGGCTACGTCGCCGACGCCACCGACTGCGACGACACCTCCGCCGCCGCGCACCCCGGCGCGGCGGAGACCGACTGCGCCGACCCCGTCGACCACGATTGCGACGGCCTCGCCGCGGCGGACGACGCGGACGGGGACGGGGTCCCGACGTGCGAGGACTGCGCCCCGCACGACGCCGCGATCTCTCCGCTCGCGGCCGAGGTGTGTGATGGCGCAGGCGTGGACGAGGACTGCGACGGGCTGGTGGACGACGCCGACCCCGACGTGACCGGGACCACTCCGTTCTACCCGGATCTCGACGGGGATGGCGGCGGCGCGGGCACGCCCGTGGCCTGGGCGTGCGTTGCGCCGGCGGGGCTCGTCGCCACCGACGATGACTGCGACGACACCAACCCCGCGATCCACCGCCACGGCACCGAGCTCTGCGACGACGCCGACGTGGACGAGGACTGTGACGGCCGGAGCGACGACGCCGACCCGAGCTACGACGTCACCACTGCGAGCCCCTTCTACCGCGACGCCGACGGCGACGGCTTCGCGGGCACGCTCACCCATCGCTGCGATCCCCCCCCGGGCGGTTCGCTCACGCTCGACGATTGCGACGACGATGCCGTCGGGGTGAACCCCGCGGCGCGCGAGGTGTGCGACGACGGAGGGGTCGACGAGGATTGCAGCGGCCTGGCCGACGATGCCGACCCCGGCGTGGACCCTTCGTCGTTCCTGGAGTGGTTCCCCGACGCCGATCAAGACGGATGGGGCGAGGCGGGCTCGGCCTCGACGCGGTCGTGCGACGGCGCTGCGGGGTTCGCCCCGCAGGACGGCGATTGCGACGACCGGAACGGGGAGGTCAACCCCGGCGCCAGTGAGGTCTGCGATGCCCTGGGTCTCGACGAGAACTGCAACGGGCTGAGCGGGAGCGCCGACCCGTCTCTGGCGCCGGACTCGGAGGTCCCCTGGTACGACGACACGGATGGCGACGGCTACCCGGGGGGTGCCCCGGTGCTCGCCTGCGATCCGGAGGCCGGTCGGAGCCTCACCGCCACGGACTGTGACGACGCCGATCCCACCGTGAGCCCTGCCGGCCAGGAGCGCTGCGGAGGCGTCGATGAGGACTGCGACGGGCTCCTCGACGGCGAGGATCCCGACGCCATCGAGCCGATCGCCTGGTACCTCGACGCCGACGGGGACGGCTACGGCTACGGACTGACCCAGGTCTCCTGCTCCCGACCCCCGGGCTTCGGCCCGCCCGGAGACTGTCGCGACGGGGACCCGGACATCTCCCCTGCCGCCGCGGAGACCTGCAACGGCGTCGACGACGACTGCGACGGGGTCGTCGACGAGGGCACCTCTACCGCCGAGAAGCCTTGCTCGCCGGAGACCGAGGCCTCCGGGGGACCCGCCTGCCTCGCGGGGGGCACGGGCGGACTGCTGGGGCTACTGGCCCTTGTTCGGCGGCGGCGAGCCGCAAGCGGCCCTCACCACTTCGTCGGGTCGTCGATCGGCAGCGGGAAGCCGCCCACGATGTAGGTGGTGCCAAGCTCGAACTCGACGTAGACCCACTCGGGCAGCCCGTCGCCATCGAGGTCACGGACGACGCGAGGGCTGTCCCCCTCCGTGTCGACCAGGCTCAAATCGGGCAGCTCGAACGTGCCGCCGCCGCTGACCTCGGTCGAGGGGATGACGCCGTAGCCGCTGGTCCAGAGCTCCGCGATCCCGTCGCCGTCGCTGTCGGGGTACCAGCCGAGCACGCTGGCATTGCAGATGCGCAGCCAGGTCCAGTCGTCCACCTGCCCGGAGGGGAGACCGCCGGTGAGGATGCGCGAGCACGACTCGCCGTCGCCGAACGTGAACACGAGGCTGTCGGCGAGCCCGTCCCCGTCGAAGTCCTCCGGCGGGGTGCCCTCCACGTACGCGTAGACGTCCTTGCCGTCGCCCGAAACGCCGTACTCGAGGAGCACGGTGGCGTCCTCGAGCTGTCCGTCGTCCACCCAGTCCGCCCCCGGGAGGAACCTCGCGGCGCGCTTGCCGTCGCGGCCCGGTACGTAAAACACAGCATCTCCGCACCCGTCGCCGTCCAGGTCGCCGACGGGGCCTCCGTACTGGGAGTCCGTGCGCGACGTGTCCACCCGCATCCGGGGCGCGCGCTCCAACCCGTAGTCGCCACGAATGCCGTCGGAGGCGTAGGCAGCGCTCAGCCAGCGGGTCTGGTCGGTCGCGTCCCGGGTGAAGACGAGCAGCTCGGCGACATCGTCTCCGTCGAGGTCGAGGGGGCCGTCGGCCCAGCTGGAGTCCTCGGGGAAGTAGTTGAACTCGGTCCATCGCATGCTCGCGATCTGCCCCGTGGACCGTGCTCCCTCGTTGAAGCCCTCGGGCGTCCCCGCGACGAAGCTGAGCGCATCGCCGCCATCGAGCCACAGGTCGTCGAGGCCGTCGCCGTCCGCGTCCGGGGTGGGGATGACGCGCCAAAACCAGGCCGCGCCGAGCACCACGTCGGGATCCGCCCAGTCGCTGGTGGGCGGGCGGCTCCGAAGCGGGGTCTCGTCGATGACCAGACCATGGTCGTCGTCGGACCGCCTGTAGGGCAGCAGCAGCTCGGGCAGGCCGTCGCCGTTGAGGTCCCCGGCGCGCAGGTCGTCGATGCCCTCGTAGTCGCCCGGCTCGATCGACCAGGTCCACATGACGCTCGGGTCGCCCGGCTGGGAGCAGGATCCGGGGGGGATCGGCTCCCCGTCGCAGTCCGCGTCGAGGCCGTCGCAGTAGTCGGGCGCGCCGGGGTGCACGTGGGGGCGGCTGTCATCGCAATCGCCGTCGGCGACGGTGAAGCCGTCGTTGTCGGCGTCTTCCGGGGCGGCCGTCTCCGCGGTGTCGGTGGCTTCGGCGGCGGAGTCCGCGGTGTCGGGCGCCGCGCTGTCGCTCGGGTCTGTCGCGATGGACGAACATCCTGCGGCGATCCACCAGGGTAGCCAGAGCGGGGCGCGCGCGACCGTCACGCCGTGAGCATAGCCCAACCCGGGTCGGGCGTCGGCGGAAAGCGGTCCCGACGGCCGACACCGCCCCCCTCTCCCGCCGGTGGCGCCGAGAGGCTGGATCCGCGCCCGGGCTCACTCACACGCCGGCAGCGTCACCACGAGGGTGTTGTCGGCCGGGTCGCAGTCGGGGAGGACCGTGCCATCGCCGGGATCGCCGACCACGAAGCGCAGCCCGGACGCCGCCCAGCCGCGCGGGTCTACGGGGAAGTCCAGCCCGACCGAGCGGGTGCCGCTCGCGAGTTGCCCGGAGACCGTCTGCACGGCGAGGAGCTGGCCGCTCGCGGCGTAGAGCGCCACCGGGACGTCGGGAGCGGAGGCGTACGGACCCTCGTTGCGCACCGCGACCACCACGTGCCCGGACGCGTGCCCGGGCTCACACGAAGCGAGGCACTGATCCGACAGGGACAAGGCGAGGTCCGCGCCGCCGTAGAGGTCCCCGGTGGGCTTCCGGCGGTAGCCGTCGCCCCAGTGCGCGGGCGCCGTGGCCACGCCCCGGTCGTCGACGTTGTCGCCCGCCCAGTCGGAGCTCGGCCAGAGCCCGACGCTCGACGGCCAGCCGCCCACGCCCCGGTGCGTCCACGCCCGGACGGCCGGGTCCCCGGTGGCCGGGAGGGCGGCGAGCAGCTCTGCGGAGCCGTCCCCGTCGAGGTCCGCGACCTCCATCTCCCAACCCCCGCCCTCCACGGTCACCAGGAAGGTGGTGAGTACGTGCTCGTCGCCGCTGTTGCCCTCGAGGATGCTCGCGCCGGTGCTGCCGGACAGGAGCACCTCGGGGGTCCCGTCTGCGTTGACGTCCCAGAGCACCACGCCTGACGTGCCGTACGGCTCCACGGCGCTGGGCCAGGCCCAGCGGGTCACGCCATCGACACCCACCGCCATCACCCAGCCCGCGTCGGGGTACACCACCTCCGCCACCCCATCCCCGTCGACGGGTGCTCGCGAGGAGGAGGGAGACGAACACGTCAGCGTGAGGATGACGGTACGATAGCCGGGTTCGGATGGGTTGGCAGGGGCGGCGGGCCGGCGGGTGAATCGTCTGGCGGGGTGGCGCGGGCGGCGAGGAGCAGGATCCACAGGAGCAGGCATCGATTCGAGGCGATTCGGACGCGGGGCACCTGGATCGGTGAGGCGGCCCCCTACGCATCCGGCTCCAGCACCATGTCCACGGTCTGCGTCTCCGGGCCGCAGCCGAAGTCGGAGTTGGGCACGGTGACCGCCTGGGTGGCGGGACCGTAGCCGGTGGCCATCCCGGTCACGATGAAGTCGCCCGGGGTGCCGTCGCCGCAGGTCCACTGGGTGCCGCCTTCGATGTCCCCAAAGTAGGTGCACGGCTGGTCGATCTCGCCGCCGGACTCGATCCAGAGCACGCTCGGGTCGAACAGGGCGGTGGCGTCGGAGGCCGTGAGGTTGACCACGATCGACGGAGAGGTGTCGGAACAATCCACGGCTTCCGGGGCGAGGGTGAGCGCCTCGGGCTCCACGTGGCACTCGCCCTGGGCGACGTCCACCTCGGCGGTGGTGGTGGCGTAGTTGTCGGCCATCAACGTGATGACGAAGTGCCCGGCGACCTCGACGCCGCAGGCGTAGCTGCCGGCCTGCCAGCTGTCGCACGCGCCCTTGTCCACCCCGTCCACCGCGTAGGTGACGGTGAGGTTCTCGGCGTTCGGCGCGTCCACCGTGACGTTCACCGAGTAGGCCGCCATGGTGTCGCAGGCGAGGGGTTCGGAGTCGCAGGCGGCGAGGGCGAGGAAGAAGAGCATGGGAGCCTCGGGAACGCTACGAAGCGTTGCAAGCGCCGTGCCGCGCTACTTGCCGACCAGCCCGGTGAGCACGGTGTCGAGCGAGGTCTCCAGGTTGGAGCGGGCGACGCCGAGCGCGGCGATGTCGCCGTCGGCGTTGACGACGACGGTCATCGGGAACTGCGTCACCCCGTAGCGGGCGACGACGATGTCGTGCACATCGCGAAGCACCGGAAAGCTGAGGTGCTGGGTCTCGACCCAGTCGGAGACGCTGGCGATCTCGCCCGGGCCGGCGAGGATCGCGACGACCTTCACCCCCGAGCGGTCGTACTTCTTCGCGAGGCGATCCAGGGCGGCGAGCTGTGCGTCTCCACCCTCGCGGTGCAGGAACGTCACCACCAGCGCCTTGGCCGGGAAGCCGGGCATCACCCCGGTGTAGTCGCTGAGCGCCACGTTGGTGCGCGCGACGTCGTGCAGCGCGGCGTCTTCGTTGATCGCCGGCAGCGAGAAGAGGAGCGCGGGGTCCCCCACGTGGACGGACGGAGCGGGCGCGCCGGCGAGCGCGAGGGCGAACAACGGGAGCAGCATCCGGGAGGGTTAACATCCGCGGCACGGTGATCGACCTCCGCCCCGCGCTCGTGCCCCTCCCTGCCGCGGTGTTGCGCCTCCTGAAGCGCCTCGCCGCGGCCGGCGGCCGGCCGCTGCTGGTCGGCGGCTGCGTGCGCGACGCGCTGCTCGCCCGGCCCACCAAAGACCTCGACATCGAGGTTCACCACCTCGAAGCGGCCGAGCTGCGCGGTGTGCTTCGCGAGTTCGGCCGGGTCGACGAGGTCGGTCGCGCCTTCGGGGTGTTCAAGCTCCGCCTCGGCGGCGAAGAGCTCGACGTGAGCCTCCCCCGCCGCGACAGCAAGGTCGGCGCCGGCCACAAGGGGATCCAGGCGGTGGCCGACCCCGGCCTCGGCGTCCGCGAAGCCGCCCGCCGCCGCGACCTCACCGTGAACGCCATCGCCTGGGACGCGCTCAGTGGCGAGCTGCTCGACCCCTTCGGCGGCGTCGCCGACCTCGCCGCCGGACGCCTGCGCGCGGTGGACGACGAGAGCTTCGTGGAGGACCCGCTCCGCGCCCTGCGGGTGGCCCAGTTCGCGGCGCGGTTCGGGTTCCAGGTGGCGCCGGAGCTGGAGGCGCTCTGCGCGTCGATGGCGCTCGGGGAGCTGCCCGCGGAGCGCGTTCGCGGGGAGGTGGACAAGCTCCTCCTCAAGGGTCGACGCCCGTCTCTCGGCTGGGACTTCGCGTGGCGCGCCCGCCTCTGGGCGCGGGTGATCCCCGCGTGGGACATCGCCTGCCCCCCGGCGATCGACCGCCTCGCGGCGCTCCCCCTGGAGTCGCAGCCCCGTCGCCTCGCCGTGCTCCTCGCCGCCTCGGCCACGGGCCCCGGCCTCCTCGACACCCTCGAGCGCCTCCGCGTCTTCACCTGGGAGGGGTACGACGTGCGGGCCCAGGCGCTCGCGTTGGACGCCGCGCGGAGAGAGGAGACAGCCGCAAACGAAGCGGATCGCAGCGTGCATGCTATCGTCGCGACGACTCACGACGGAGTGCATGATGTTGTCGCGACCGGTGCGGCAGCGCCGTCCGCCGATGGCGCCGCCCGCGCCGCCACCCGCGCCCGCCGCCTCGCCGAGCGGGTGGATGTGGAGCTCTACGCGGCGCTCCTCGACGACCCCGGCCTCCGCGAGGTGGCGGAGTCCCTCGGTGTCCTGCGCGCCCCGCTGATGCCGCTCTTGACCGGCCGGGACCTCCTCGCCCTCGGGCTCCCGCCGGGCCGGCAGGTCGGGCGGATCCTCGGGGAGGTGCGGCAGGCGCAGCTGGAGGGTCACCTTTCGTCCCCGGAGGCGGCGCTGGCGTGGGCACGGACGCGAGTCCGGTGACATAGTAGGGCGCGATGCGTCCCTTGCTCCTCCTGCCGCTCCTCGTGGGCTCGATGGCCCTCGCGGGCCCGCCTGCTGCTCCGGCCCCGGCCGCCCCCGCTTCCGGAAGCGCCCCCGCCAAGCCCAGCGCGCCAGCGGCGCCAGCGCCGGCCGCCCCGGCGACCAAGCCCACCCCCGCGCCGCTGCCCCCGGCCAAGCCGCGCGTGCAGACCGAAGACTTCGGCGCCGGCACCCAGGGCACCGCGCCCTCCGGGGCCGTCGTGCACGCCGACACCCGGGACGAGTACCTCTCCGGCTTCCCGATCCTCGTGGAGGTGGCGCTCAACAACCCCACGGCCGCGCCGATCCAGGTGCCCGACCTCTCGGCGCGCCCGCACCTGGTGCACTTCAAGCTGGTGAGCCCCGACGGCAAGCTCTCCGAGCGCTACACCACCCCCCCGCAGTTCGACACGGGCGGCGACTGGACGCTCGCGCCCCGCGGCGGCCGCACCGTGCTCCTGGAGATCCCCTCCTCCGCGGCGCTGGACATGGGGGACTGGCAGCTCAACGTGATGGTGGGCGACGGCGAGAAGGCGGTCGTCCTCCCCACCCAGAAGTTCCGCATCGTCCCGGCGAAGCCCGTGGCGGGGGACCCGGTGTGGGAGCCGACCATCGCCCGCAACTCCGGGGCCGTGCTCACCTGGGTGCACGCCGCCCGTTCCGGGTTCGACGTGTACCTCGACCAGTACGCCGCCGGCGACGGCTCCCGGCTCCTCGCGCGCTCGCGCCTGTTCCGGGCGACGACGGCGATCCAGCCGGTCTTGTCGATCTCCCAGGCGAACGCGCCGCGGTCGCGGTGGGTGTACTGGCTGGGTGCGCCGAACGAGGTGCGCGCGGCGCGGTTGGAGGGCACCCGCATCTCCGGTAGCGTGCGGTCGCTCGGGGCGCCGTGGCCGAAGATCGAGCTGCTCGGCCGCGGGGTGTCCGACGGCGCGGGGGGGCTGATGGTGCCGGTGTGGGTGCCCAACCCCAAGGGCGACAGCGGCGGCGTGAAGGTGCTGGTGATGGGCGAGCGCGGCGAGGTGCACTTCCGCAACGTGGGCGAGCTGCCCGCGCGGCCGCCGATCGTCTCCACCGCGATCGACGCGTCTGGCGGGCTCGTGCTCGCCCTGGCCCACCCCAAGGGCCTCGACGTGTACCGCGCCGCCCCCAAGGACAACGTGAAGCTCCCGCTCAAGGGCGTCCGCGCCTGGAAGCCGGGCGACGGCTGGACCACCGGCGCCGTCGCGTTCGACTCGCTCCCCGACAAGGACGGCCGCGCCGGCGGGCTCTCGATCCTCGCCGTGCAGACGCTCCCCGGCGTGGACACCACCCCGCCCCAGGCGCGCACGCTCCGCCTCGACCTCTCCGGAAAACTCTGGGAGACCGGCACCCCCATCCCGTGGACCGCCCCGACCACCTTCGAACAGCTCGTGCCTTCCGCGTACGACCCGTTCCGCGCGCTCACCCGCGACGCCGCGGGCGTCGCGTGGTTCACCACGGCGGGGAGCGAGCCCGTGTCGCTGGGCAAGGTCCCGGCGGCGCAGGTGTGGCCGCTCGGCGCGGACGGCTGGCGGGTGCGCTGGCTCGCGGGGGAGAAGGTGCTCAGCGAGAAGGCGGTGACGGTGGCGAAGTAGCGGGGCTGCGCGGTCAGGGTTGATCCTACGCTGACCTCCCGGCCCTCCTCCACCGTCGCGAGCCAAGACTGGCGGCGGCGGCGCGGCGGGGGCGAGGGTTGGAGGTGGAACGCCGTCGCGGCCGGCCACTTCGCCCGCCCCGCCATTCTCGCCGACGGTGGCTCCTCGACCGCCGACGGGTCCGGGGGGCAAGGCGGTGGGGCGCCGCCAGCCGCTTGACGTGGTTGGGCCTCCCCCGGGAACAACGCCCCCGGGCGGGAGGGCGCCGCGCTCCGCTATGGAAACCGCTCCTCCCCCGAGGGTTCGCGCCGCTCCGTCCCGTTGAGCTCGTGCCGTAGCGCGGAGACGGATTCGTAGACGACACGGCGCACCCGGTTCATCCCGCCGAGCGGTCGATGCTCCGGGAGGGAGTGCCACGGGGTGAACGAGAGGTCCTCACAGAACGCATCCTGCGCCGGGGAGCTGAACTCCTGCCGGGGAATGGTGAGCGTCGCGACCTTTACCAACGGAGCCTCGGCTTCGGTCCACTCTGTTCGGGAATCCTCCACGCTCATCCCGTCTCCCGCGCGCGGCTGCACGAGGAATTCGAAACAGACGTCGCCGCCGGCGAGGGTCCGGACCATCGCCTCGCGGAGGTAGTCGGGCCCGGGATCGGTGGGAATCCTCGATGTTCCCGGGGTGCATGGCCGCGCCGAGTACTTCACGGCCTGTCGATCCGGGCCCGTGCCGAGCGTGAACGGAACCGCGGACCAATACTGCGTCTCCAGGGGGGGGGCGCGATGCTCAAAAGCCGGTCAGGCACCCTGGTGGGCACTTCGCACGGTGGGACGCCAGCGGCAGTGGGCGAGCACGGTGCCCTCCAGTTCGGTCCAGCGTCCGCTCTTCGCATACGCACGAAGGTGCAAAACGCCCT
>CAIXRH010000334.1 GCA_903921785.1 uncultured Pseudomonadota bacterium | reverse complement strand
GAGTGGGTGCGCCCTCCCCAGAAGTTCACCTACACCGCCGAACAAGTCCTACGGCACCTCTCCATCCCCGCGTCGGTGTTCTGGACGCCTCCGAAGGAGAAAATCGGAGGATTGCGCTTATAGACCCGAGGAATGTGGGACGGGTTGGTGCGGTAGCGCGCGCGTCGGGGGCGCTTACGTCGGTCTGCGTTAGGCTTCCGCGACCCCGCGGAGTCCTCCATGCGCCTCGTTCCTCCGGGCTTGCTCCTGCTTGCCCTCGTCGCCTGCTCCTCCACCCCCACCGAGGACACCGCCTCGGGGGACTCAGGGGGCGGCGCCGACACGTCGGACTCCGGCGGCGACACCGGCGACACGGCGGACAGCGGCGTGGAGAACACCGCGCCCGCGGTGAAGCTCACCGCGCCGACGTCGGACGGGCAGTACTACGCGGGCGGGGCGATCGCGGTGAGCGCCTCCGCGTCCGACGCGGAGGACGGCCCCGGCGCCCTCACCGTGGTGTGGACGGACGAGTCCGGCGCCACGCTCTCCATCGACGATTCGGTCGACGCCGACGGGCTCCTCTCCGGCACCACCACCTTCAGCGAGGGCAGCCACACCCTCACGGTCACGGTGACGGACTCCGGCGGGCTCAGCGGCTCGGCGAGCGTGCAGCTCACCGTCGGCGGGGAGGACACCCCGCCGAGCTGCGAGATCCTCCAGCCGATCGACGGCGGCTCCGGCGCCGCCGACGAGCCCGTGGTCCTTGAGGGCCACATCACCGACCCCGACGTCGACACGCTCGCGCTCAGCGCCAAGTGGTACAGCGACCTCGACGGCGCCCTGATGAGCGAGGGCGTGGGCTCCGATGGGCTCAGCGAGGTGCTCGTCACCCTGTCGGTCGGCACCCACCTCCTCACCCTCACCGGGAAGGACGACGCCGGCGCCACGTGCACCGACACCGTCACCTTCACGATCGCCAACGGGCCCGAGGTGACCATCCTCACCCCCACCGACGGCCAGGTCTTCAACGAAGGTGAAGCTGTCCCGTTCACCGCCACCGCGGTGGACGACGCGACCGCGCCCGAGGACCTCGTCGTCGAGTGGAAGGACAGCGTGGACGGCGTCCTCGACACCACCTCGCCCGACGCCACTGGCGCTCTCGCGTTCGACGCGACGGGGCTCACCACGGGCGACCACACCATCACCCTGAAGGTCACCGACGGGGACGGATCGAAGACCAAGGCCACGGTCGACTACACGATCAACGGGCTGCCCACCGCGCCCGGCCTCACCCTTCGGCCGAGCACCCCGTACGACGACGACGACCTCGCCGTCACCGTGACCACCCCCAGCGTCGACCCTGAGCGCGGCCGGGTCAGCTACACCTACGCCTGGACCGTCAACGGCGTGCCGACGACGGACACCGGCACGGGCATCTCGGCCGCCGACACCACCCGCGGCGACGTCTGGGCGGTCTCGGTCACCCCGAACGACGGCTACGGCGACGGCCCGGCCGGCACCGCCAGCGTCACCATCGCGAACCACCTGCCCGAGGTGGCCAGCGCCACGCTCACGCCGGACCCCGCCGGCGCCTCCGACACCCTCACCTGCACCGCCGGCGCCACCAGCGACGGCGACGGCGACAGCGTGAGCACCTCCACGAGCTGGACCGTCTCCGGTTCCGTGATCCCGGTGACCACCGACACCCTCGACAGCTCCTGGTTCGCTCGCGGCGACAGCGTGAGCTGCACCGTCACCCCGAACGATGGCTATGACGACGGGGTCGCCGTCACCTCGAACACGGTGAGCATCGCCAACTCGGCGCCGTCGATCGTCGCGGCTGCCATCACGCCCTCGCCGGCCTACGTCGGGGACACGCTCACCTGCGCCGACGTCGGGTACGCGGACGCCGAGGGCGACGCGGACCAGACCACCTTCGCGTGGACCGTCAACGGCGCGGCGGCGGGCGCCGGCGCGACGCTGAGCGGCGGATTCGTCCGCGGCGACGTGGTGGAGTGCACCGCCACCCCGTTCGACGGCGTGGACGTCGGCGCGGCCGCGGTGGCCTCGCTCACCGTCGGCAACAGTCTCCCGGTGACGAGCAGCGTCACCCTGTCCCCGAGCTCGCCCACCCGGTCGGACACCCTCACCTGCACGCCCGGCCCCACCACGGACGCCGACGGCACCACCTCCTTCACCTACAGCTACGCGTGGACGGTCAACGGCGCTCCGGTCGCGGGCACGAGCGCCACCCTCTCCGGCGCGTTCGCCAAGGGCGACGCGGTGTCGTGCAGCGTGATGCCCAACGACGGCCTCGACGACGGGAGCTGGGTGAGCGCCGCGGCGGTCACGATCGGGGACACGGCGCCGGTCGCCACGGCGGCCACGCTCTCGCCCACGCTGGTCTACGAGGCCAGCACCGTCACCTGCTCGCCGAGCGGCTCCGACGCCGACGGGGACAGCGTCAGCTACACCTACGCCTGGACCGTGAGCGGGTCGGCGGTGGCGGCCACCGGCAGCACGCTCACCGGCGCGTACTTCGACAAGGGCGACAGCCTGGTGTGCACGGCCACGCCCTCGGACGGCACGTTGCCCGGCAGCGCGGTCAGCTCCTCGGCGATCGTCGTGGGCAACACCGCGCCGACGGCCCCGGTCGCCTCGGTCTCGCCGAGCGCCCCGGAGGGCGGTGTGGACGACGTGGTGTGCTCCCTCGCCACGGCGAGCACGGACGCCGACGCGGCCGACCCCGTGAGCTACACCTTCAGCTGGACCCAGAACGGCGCCGCCTACGCCGGCGCGACCACGACCGCGACCACGAGCACGGTCCTCGCCGGGGCTGTCGCCGACTCCGACGTGTTCGTGTGCTCCGTGAGCGCCACCGACGGCGCCGCGACCACCGCCACCAGCACGGCCACGGCCACGGCGCTCGGCCCGATCTACACCATCGGCCACTACACGACCTACGGCGGCACCGGCAGCGAAGCGGTGGGCTACCTCTTCTCCGAGAAGGTGACGGTGTCGGCGGATGCGAGCCTCTACGAGCTGGGCAAGTACAACGTGGTCGGGTCGTCGGGCAGCACGTTCTCGATGGCCCTCTACACCAACAGCGGCGGCGCTCCGGGCACGCTCGTCGGGTACACCGGCTCGGCCACCGCGCCGACCGTCGGGTATCAGGAGCAGTCGGTGGTCGGCGCGCCGGTCTCGATCGCCGCGGGCGACTACTGGATCGCGTGGTGGTGCTCCGGCTCCAACTGCCGCACCAGCTACTCCACGAGCGGGTCCGACGGCGCCACGACGAACACCATCTACTACAAGAGCTACAGCGGCACCTTCGGGAGCTGGCCCGCCACCTGGCCGGCGTCGAGCAGCGCGCTCACCGGGCAGATCTACGCGCTCTACGGGCTGGTGCGGTAGGGAAGAAGGGACGTTTTGTTCCCCCTCCCGGCCCTCCTCCACCGTCGCGAGCCAGGATTGGCGTTGGTGGTCCTCCTCGCGTGCGGTGCGGACGACGGGGGCGGAGACGGCCCGTCCGCGCTCGCTGCTCCCGCGCCGGCGCCCGCCCCTGCCGCCGCGCCGGCGCCCGCCGCCCTGACCGCCGCCCCGGCGCCCCGAGTCGTGGTGCAGGCTCCGACGCTCCACGAGCCGCCGACCTTCGGGTCGGTCGTGAGGGACGCCGCCGAGGCCGTCGGCGCCGTCCCCCTCCGGGTCGCGGAGGGGCTCGGCCGGGGTCTCGTGTCCGCCTGCAACGCCCTCGAGACGTCGCCGAAGCCGATGGATCCGCTGGGGGATTGTGTGCGGGGGGACTCGCGGGTGGACGGGGAGTATGGGCTGAACATCTACGGGATGTCCGTCGGAGACCCCGAGGCTCCCAAGGACTGGGAGCGGCGCTTCAAGGCGGACCCGACTGGCTTCGATCCTCGCGACTTCTCCAACGGCGGCACCTGTGGCTGGCTCGAGGTGGACCTCTCCCGGAGGGTCGTCGAGGGGGGCTCCGTACGGTACCCGGCGGCCGCCGAGGGCGGCGCCGCGGGTCACGTCGAGCTGACCTTCGACCACGGGATTCTCGTCGGCATCGATCTGGACTCCATCGCGGAGGACGTGTCCCGTCGGGCGTCCGCAGCACGCGATGCGGACATGGCGGCGCTGGTCGCCAGGCTGTCCAGCCAGCCCACGATCGAGGACTACCGGAAGCTGGACCAGGAGGATTTCGGCAGCCAGTACGCTGCGGTCCTCGAACGGGCCGCGGGGGAGCTCGAGTCCGAGCTGGCCGCCACTCCACCTCCGATCGCGATCGGCGGGGTGCGCTGGGAACGATCCCCCGACGGCGCGCCGCGCGCTTCGGTGGTCGTTCAGAACCGCTCTGGTCGGGTGATCACCGGGCTGAGCCTCGGCGTCCAGCTGACGATGCCCGACGGGAAGGTCGTCGAGGGGATCATGTGTGACCGCCGCCACCTCGCGCTGACGCTGGACCTCACGGGCGCGGTGCTCCACCCCGATGGGGTGGTGAGGGTGTTCCAGGCTCCCTGGGGCGTGCGTGGCGACCCTCACGGGGATCCTGCGGCGGGTGTCTCCGAAGTTGTGCCGCTTTGGGTTACCTTCACGGAAGGACCCAGGTGGGCTTCCTGGACCACGGTTCGGTACGCGGCTTCGCCGTGCGAGTAGGCGCGGGAGCCTCAGTACTGGCGGTCGCCCTCCTCCCGGCGGGTGGCTGCGTGCACCTGGATCCCGCGGTCGCCGTCGCGTATTCGGGGCAATACGCGTTCGATTGGCAGGACGCCGTGAGCCCTCGGTACGGCGCGGGGCGGCTCCGGCTCTCCGGGGACGGCAAGTGGGAGCGCCACGAGACGTGGGGCGGGGCGTGCCGAGGCGGGCTGTTCGGCGCGCGCGTCCCCGACGACATCCGGGGCCGCTGGGCGGTCAGCGGCGGGTACGTGGAGCTCCGTCGCGGGTTCGCGCTCGTGGCGCGTCTTCGCGTGGTTGAGCACGACGGGGCCGCGTACCTCTTGGACCCGACGGATGAGGCGTGGTTGGCGGGGTGGCCCGGCACCTTCGAGTGGGAACGCGCCTACCGTCGCGGCGACGCGGAGCGAGCCCGTGCAGCAAGTGGCGCTGCTCGCGACGCCGGGAGGCCCGTCCCGCCGATGCGCGCGCTACGCTAACGCTCGCGCTCGGATCGACTCACTTTTCTGCCGGTTGTAGTTCGGCTTCGGTCGTCGGCGGGTCAGTAACCCGCCGCCTCGGTCAGCCGTACAACCGGCGACGCGGGGTGGGCCAGCCCGGCGGCCTGGAAGCGATTTCAGCCACTTGCGCGACGCGTGTTTGCGCGGCGCCCGGTCTGGCCCCCCGGGCGCCGCGTTCTCGCCGGGCGAGCGGTGATCGTGGCGGGTCGCGATCAGGTCGGGCGGGAGCCCGATGGTGGCCCCCTGCCGCCCGCCATAGCCCTCTGGGATGTCCATTCCTGCGGGGCTCACCAGCCTGGGCCCGTTGAGCTTCGGGCGCCTCGACGGAGCGCTCCTCCTCTCCAACGACGCTGGACGGTGGGCCCTGCTTGACGCGGAGAGCGAAGCCGCCCTCCTCGGCGGCACCCTGGGCCCCGACCACCCGCGGTACGCGCAGTTGGCGGCGGCCGGCTTCCTCCGAGAGGCGATGGACGTACCCGCGCTGGTGGAGCGGGTGCGTTCCCGGATGGCGCCGCGGTTCCAGGGAACGAGCCTGCACATCCTGGTGGTCACCCTCCGCTGCGACCACGCTTGCGGCTACTGCCACGCGTCGCGGGTGCCGATGGCGGCCACCGGCGCCGACATGAGCCTGGACACCGCCCGACAGGCGGTGGACCTCGCCTTCCAGACCGCCTCGCCGTTGGTGAACTTCGAGTTCCAGGGCGGGGAGCCGCTCGCCGCACCGGACACGGTCCGCTTCGTGATCGAGTACGCCCGGGAGGCCAACAAGTACCACAAGAAGGACCTACGGTTCTCGCTGGTCACCAATCTCTCGCGGATGCGCGAGGAGTACCTGCCGTGGCTCGTGGCGCCCGACGTGGCCATCTGCACCAGCCTCGACGGCCCGGCGGACCTCCACGACGAGAATCGCCACCTCATGGGCGGCGGGAGCTCGTTCGCGGTGGCCACGGGGTGGCTGCGGCGGTTCCGGGAGGTCTACGGGGAGGCCGGTCTGGATCCAGGGCTCTTCCACGTGGAGGCGCTGCTCACCGCCACGCGGGCGTCGCTGGGGCGCGCCCGGGACGTCGTGGACACCTACCTGGAGCTCGGGCTCCCCGCGCTGCACCTCCGCCCGCTCAACCGGTACGGCTTCGCGGCCGCCGCGTGGGACCGCATCGGCTATACCCCGGCCGAGTACCTGGAGTTCTACTTCGCGGCGCTCGATGCGGTGATCACGGCGAACGGCGCCGGCCGCGACCTCCGCGAGCAGACCGCGGCGGTGTACCTCACCAAGCTGTTGACCCCCCGCGAGCCCGGCCACATGGACCTCCGCTCGCCCTGCGGCGCGGCCATCGGCCAGCTCGCCTACGCGCCGGACGGGCAGATCTACACCTGCGACGAAGGGCGCATGCTCGCCCGCTCCGGCGACCAGACCTTCCGGGTGGGGCATGTCGCGGCGGACCGCTGGAGCCACGCCGTGAACCACCGCATCGTACGGGCGATCACGCTGGCGTCCACGCTCGAGACGCTACCGGGCTGCAACGAGTGTGTGTACCGCCCGTTCTGCGGAGTGTGCCCCCTCCAGAGCTGGGCCGCCGAGGGCAACCTGTTCGCCCGCAAGGCCGGCTCCGACCGTTGCGCACTCCAGAAAGGCCAGCTCGAAGGCCTGCTCCGCCGCCTCCGCGACGACGCGGACGGCAGCACCGCCCGACTGTTCCACCGCTGGACGGTGCACCGGGAGCGGGGGGAGGGGTAGGTCGCGGGGATCGCCGCCGCGGCGTCGCCGACGCTTGTCGTGGCTCGCGAGGATGTAGGTGGGCCGGGAGGTGGGACGCATCGTTGTCCGCCGCTTGGAGTAGACTGCAGCGATGCGGCTCCGGGCCCCGCAGACCCGCTGGCTCCTCCTGCTCACCGCATGCAGCGGCGGGCCGGGCGGCGCCTCGTCCGCCGACTCGACGGACGGCGGGAGTCCGGCCCCCGAGCGGATCGGCGCCTCCGCGTGGGTCACCCGCGCGTCGCTGGACCTCCGCGGCGTCCGGCCCAGCCCGGCTGAGCTCGCGGAGGTCGCGGCCGATCCCGATCATGCGGATGCCCTGATCGCCTCCTTCGTGGACGACGCCCGTCTCGGCGAGCGGGTGGCCTGGATCTGGAACGACTCGGTGCATAGCGCCGTGTTCTTCCGGGATTCTCCGTATAGAATCATGAACCCCACCGACGAGGAGTCCCGGGCGCTCGGCTGGAATCCGCTGGAGGTGGTCCGCGAGGTCGTGGATGAGGATCGGCCGTTTTCCGATCTGGTGACCGCTGGGTCTGTCCCCTGGAACGACCCGGTCGCCAGCTTCTGGGACCAGCCGCCGCCGGGGACCGGAGCGGAGTGGACGGCGATCACCCCGGACGATGGCCGCCCGATGGCCGGCATCCTGTCGGTGTCGGCGTTCTGGCTGGTCTACGACGCGGATCGGGTGAACCTCAACCGCCGCCGCGCCAACGCTGTCTCGCGCATCTTCGTGTGCGCCGACTTCCTCGACCGGCAGGGCGACGCGCTCGACCTCTCCTTCGCCTCGCTCAGCGACCTCGGCGAGGCCGCGCGCACCGAGCCAGCGTGTTTGTCGTGTCACGCGGGGCTCGATCCGATCGCGGCCTTCCTCGGCGGGTTCCCCGACCGGAGCGTCATGCAGGCGCAGGCGGAGCTGTACGAATACAGCCCGTGGGAGGCGGCATGGTACCGGGGGTGGACCGCGCCCGCGTGGTACGGACATCCAGGTATGGACCTCCGCGACCTCGGCGCGATGATCGCGGCCGATCCGCGCTTCGCGGCCTGCACGGTGAAGCGTCTCTCCACCGGCCTCCTTGGCCACGAGGCCGACGCGGACCAGTTGGCCGACTGGACGCGCGCATTCACGGCTGGCGGCCTCCAGATCCGTCCGCTGGTGGCCGAGATCGTCGCCTCCGATGCCTACCGCGCCGACGACGAGCGGACCCTCACCACCGAGCAGCTCCACAGCTCGCTCGCGGACCTCACCGGCTGGGACCCACAGGAGGATGGCGCCGCCGCCTGGATGCCGCTCTCGTGGGACCGGGAGATGCGTACGCTCGGCGGCGGCACCGACGACGTCCAGGTGCTCGTGCGGAATCGCGAACCCGGTCTGGGGACGCAGGTGCTCGGCTTGTGGGCCGCGCGCACTGCGTTGCAGGCCCTGGACGCCGACCTCCGGCGACCGGCGGGCGAGCGGGTGCTCTGGACCGAGCTCGATCCAGACAGCTCCCCTGACGACGCGGCGGTCCGCGCGCAGCTCCGCTCCTGGTACCTTCGGTTCTTGTCCGTGGAGCCAACGGAGGCGTCCGTCGAGGGGCTCTACGCGTTGTGGTCCGCCGAACCCACACCGGCGGAGGGTGGGGCTGCCGTGATCGAGGGGTTGGTGCGGCACCCGCGCATGGAGCTCTATTGATGCTCCTCCTCGCCCTGGCGTGCGCCTCCCCGGGGGATTCGGCACCAACCGCCGCCGCGGCGACGGTCGACACGTGCGTGGGGCTCGACGCCGCCACGGTGGGCATCCCGTTCGCCACGACCTGGTGCGCATCGTGCCATTCCAGCGCGCTTCCCAGCCGTTTCGGCGCCCCCGAGGGCCTTGATCTCGAAAGCCTCGCCGGCCTCCGCGCGCAGCTCTCGGTCCTGCCTGGCGCGGTGGGCGAGGGGCGCATGCCCCCGGGCGGGGGGCCCTCGGACGCGGAGATCACCCGGTTCCTCGCCTGGGTGGCGTGCGGCGCCCCGGGCGAGGACGTCGTATTCCCGGTCCCCGCCGTTGCCGCGGCCGGTCGCGCCGCCTGGGAGGTGGAGCAGCGTGTGGACGCGGGCGCCGACGGGAGCCTCCTCTTCAGTGTTCGTCGGCTCGGCATCGGCTCTACCTCGGCGCTCGGCACCCTGGTGACCGAGCAGTACGTCGTCGGTGAGGCCGACGCCTGGCTCCTCACCCGCACCCGCTTCGACGAGGTGGGAGAGGTTTTGTACGCAGACACCTGGAGCCCACCGCTCCAGGTTTTCCGGGATGCGGACGCTTGGGTGTCGGCGACGACCCGCACGCGCGACGAGCCCGCCGGGACGTCGACCGCGGCGGAGGAGTGGCAGTTCACCCGAGACCCCGACCCTGACATCGACGCGCGAATGCGCCAACCGGGCGAACGGCTGATCCTCGGGATCGAGGTGAACTGGGGCTCCGAAGTGAGCTTCTACGTGTCGGACGAGCGAGGGATCGACGGGCACCGGTTCGAGGACCGCGCGCTGGGAGACGCCGAGGGCGGGGCGCTGGAGACCCGGGTGCTCTCGTTCCTCCCGTTCAACGGGGTGCTTCCGGCGTTTCCGCTCGCCGTGAACCCCGGTCAGAACGCCCACCTCGTCCAATGGGAGCCCGAATGAGGCTGTCGCGCCGCAGCGTGCTGACTGCCGGGCTGGCCGTGGCCGCCGGGGCGCTCCTCCGGCCCCGCCTTGCCCGCGCGGGCTCGCCCAAGAACCTGCTCATCTGGTGGAACGCGGGCGGCTGGGACACCACCTACGTGCTCGACCCGCACTTCGGCGCGGCGCTCGACAACGATCCGGACTCGGAGCCCGCGACCACCGGCTCCATCTTCTGGGCGGACGCCGAGAGTCGCCCCTCGGTCCGCCGTTTCTTCGAAACCTGGGGCTCGCGCGCGGTGGTGGTGAACGGCCTCGGGGTCGGCTCCATCAGCCACGACGGGTGTACCCGACTCCTCCTCACCGGGGCGCGTCAGGAGACGGGCACGGACCTCGGCGCCATCGTGGCCGGCGCGACGGGCGCGGACCTCGCGATGCCGTACGCGGTGCTCGGCGGACCCCGCTACCCAGGGGCGCTGGGTGAGCTGTCGACGGACGTCAACTCCACCTTCTCCAGCATTGTCCAAGGAGACTTACCGGTCGGTTCGGACCTCCGCCGGGAGGATGCGGCGGCGGCCTGGGTGGCGGGCGAGGCCGACGCCCTCCTCGCCGCCCGCGAGCGTCCTCGGCTGCGGAGCTGGCGGCAGGGCCTGGATCGTCTCGCCGTCGTGCGCGCGAAGGCCGACGTCCTTGACGCGGGAGAGGAGACGTCCATCGCCGACAAGGTCGCCCTCGCCCGCACGCTCCTCCAGGAGGGCATCAGCCGCTCCCTGATGTTCGCCCCGCCCCGCCTCCAGGGCACGACCTGGGACAGCCACAGCGACAACCACGAGTTTCAACCTCGCGCCTGGGAAGGGTCCTTCGCCGACCTGCTGGTGCTGCTGGCCGCGCTCGAAGCCGCGCCCGGGGCGTCGGGCACGCTCCTCGACGACACGCTCGTGGTGGTGGCCTCCGAGATGGGCCGTTCGCCCATCCTCAACGCCCAGGACGGCAAGGATCACTGGCCCACCACCAGCATGATCCTCCTCGGCGGCGGGGTCGAAGGGGGGCGGACGGTGGGGGCCACCGACGACCAGCTCACGGGCGCGCCGATGGACCTCGCCACGGGGGGGCTGGATCCCGGGGGTGCCCGACTGACCGTGGCGAACCTGCTCTCCGGGCTGTTGTCCGGCTTCGACGTGGACCCGGAGGCGTGGTTCCCGGGGGTGGTGCCGCTCGGGGGCCTGTTCGGCTAGTGGGCCCGCCGCGGCGTCCCCTCCCACCCATGCGCCGCCGGGTACTCCCGCCACGGCCCCTCGCAGGTGGTGTCCCAGGTGCACTGTGCACAATCGGGCGCCTTGGTCTTGCCTTCGACCACCCGGGCGTGGCGATAGTCGGGGACGACTCTCCCGACGTCCTCGATGCGGGTCGGGGGAATCCAGGCCTCGGCCACGCGCGCTTCGTACCCGGGTACGAGGCACGGCGGCATCGCCTCCACCATCACCCGTACGCCCGCTGCCAACCCAGGGCGCAGGCCGCTGATCACCCACGGCGCCGCCTCACGAAGGGAGGGGACGACGGCGGCGAAGTCCGCAGCGGCGCTGCCCAACGGGTGCACCATCGCGAGCTGGTACTGCTGCACGCCCAGCGCCACCAGCAGCTCACCCAGCCGCGGCAGCTCCCGCAGGTTGCTCCGGGTGACCACGGAGTTGGTGATCACCCGCTGCCGCCGGGCCACGAGGTTGCGGATGCCCTGTACCGTCTGGCGGAAGCTGCCCGGCGCGCGGGTCTGGGCGTCGTGCGTGGCCGGGAGCGCGCCGTGGAGGGAGGGTCCGAATTCGGTGACACCGGCGTCGATGAGGGCGTCGCAGAACGTCGGGTCGCTCAGGCGGCGGCCGTTGGTCTGGACCTGGATCCCGGTGTAGCCGAGGGCGCGGGCCTCCCGCACCAGGGGCACGATGTCGCGGCGGATCGTACATTCGCCGCCGGTGAGGACGAGCTCGTCGGCGTGGGCGCGGCCCTCGGCGAGCAGGCGGAGGAGCTCTCCAGTGTCGCGGTCGGGCTCCCGGGCGCGGCGATCGCCCTGTACGCAGAAGGAGCAGCGGTTGTTGCAGGCGAAGCCGGTCTTGAGGTCCAGCCGGCGCGCGGTTGCGGGCATGGGTGCGGCTAAGCGGGGCGCGCCCGCCGCCCCATCGGGCGGTTGACCCACGGAGGCGGGGGGCCGACGCTTGTCCTGGCTCGCGAGGGTCGGGGAGGGCCGGGAGGGGGAACGACCGTCGTTTCTTCGTCCGCCCCCCACCTTCGGGTTAGGCGCCGCCCGCCTCCCGGAGCCCGCATGCGCCGCGTCTACGACTCCCTCATCGACGCCATCGGCGACACCCCCGCGGTCCGCCTCAACCGGCTCACCGCCGGGATGCCCGGCACGCTCTTTGCGAAGATCGAGTACATGAACCCGGCGTCTTCGGTGAAAGACCGGATGGCGCTCAAGATCATCAACGACCTCGAAGCGAGCGGTCAGCTCAAGCCCGGCGGCACCATCGTGGAGGCCACCAGCGGCAACACCGGCGCCGGCCTGGCGATGATCGCGGCGATCCGTGGGTACAAGACCATCTTCGTGATGCCCGACAAGCAGAGCGAGGAGAAGCGCGCCGCCCTCCGGGCCTACGGCGCCCGCGTCGTGATCACCCCTACGGACGTCGAGCCCGAGGATCCGCAGAGCTACTACTCGGTCGCCAAGCGCCTCTGCGAGGAGACGCCCGGCGCGGCCTACGCCAACCAGTACCACAACCCGAGCAACGCCCTCGGCCACTACGAGAGCACCGGCCCCGAGCTGTGGAGCCAGTTCGAAGGCAAGGTCGACGTGCTCATTTGCGGCCTCGGCACCGGCGGCACGATCTCGGGCGCCGGTCGGTACCTCAAGGAGAAGAACCCGAAGTTCAAGGTCGTGGGCGTCGATCCTGTCGGCAGCCTCTACTACGACTACTTCCACACCGGTCAGCTCACCAAGCCCTACTTCTACAAGGTGGAGGGCATCGGCGAGGACTTCCTGCCTTCTACCATGGACTTCTCCTGGGTGGACGACGTGGTGCGCGTCAACGACAAGGAGAGCTTCGTCACGACGCGGCGGCTCGTGCGCGAAGAGGGGATCTTCGCCGGGGCGTCCAGCGGCGCGGCCGTGGCCGGGGCGGTGAAGTGGATGCGCCAGAATGCGACGCCGGAGACCCGCGCGGTCGTCATCCTCCCCGACAGCGGCTCTCGCTACCTCTCCAAGGTCTACAACGACAACTGGATGCGCGAGAACGGCTTCCTTGAACCGGAGCTGAGCCTCGGCCTCGTCCGGGATCTCGTGGAGAACAAGGGGATCTCGCGGGAGCTGGTGAGCGCGTCGCCGGGGCAGAAGGTCGCCGAGGTGATCGGGCTGATGAAGCTCCACGGCGTCTCCCAGGTGCCGGTGATCGACAGCGGCAAGGTGGTGGGCGTGCTCCACGAGTCGCGGCTCCTCGAGCGCGCGCTCGACACGGCCGTGAGCAAGCGTGGCTCGGGCGACGTGCGGGACATCGCCGAAGCGAACTTCTGCACGGTGGACGCCGACACCGAGGTGGGCGTGCTCACCGAGCTCTTCAAGCGGGCGAAGGTCGCCTTCCTCATCGACCACACCGGTCGCCCGGTGGACATCATCACGCGGATCGACCTCATCGACTACATCAGCACGGTCACGGCGGCGGCGCGGGATCGGTAGGTCGCGATGCGCACCACGTTCGCGGAGGGCGGCTGCGGCTGCGGCGCTGTCCGCTACACGCTGCTCTGCCCCCCGACCGACGTCGCCGACTGCCACTGCCGGATGTGCCAGCGCTACGTCGGCGCGGCGAGCGTCACCTGGGCCACGTTCCCGGCAGAGGCCCTGGAGGGGGTGCGGGGGGGCGTCACGTGGGTCGCGTCCTCGGCGAGCGCGCGGCGTGGGTTCTGCGCCGCGTGCGGGACCAGCCTGTTCTTCGCCGGGAACGCCGGGTCGAGCCCGGTGGATGTGACCGTGGTCTCCCTCGACCATCCGGAGCGCTGCCCGCCCACGGCGCAGATCTGGGTCGCGTCGCGGCAGCACTGGGTGGCGCTGTTGCCCGGCCTGCCGGCGCATCGGGACGGCGGGGGAGATTGGGCGCCCTGAGGCCCGCCGCGGTGTGTACCGGCACGCCGCGCAGATTCCCGATGCTGCCCCTTGCCCGGCACCCTTGCGTCGCAACCTTCACGTCGAGGAAGAAACCATGTCATCCATCGTCCGTTCGTTCACCCTTCGCGCCACCCTCGGGCTCACGCTCGCGACCCTGGGCGCCTGCGCCACCACCGCGCCCGTCGACACCGCGAGCTGCTCTTCGGGCTCGATGTACACCGGCGGCGGCGGCGAAGGCGGCGACGACGCGTTCGACACCGCCACGGGCCTCAACGAGGGCGACGGCAGTCCCACGATGAACCCCGGCCAGGATTGCATCGCCTGCCACGCCAGCGGCGAGGGCCCCACCTTCACCATCGCCGGCACGGTGATGGGCGCCTACACCGACATCGACGATTGTAACGGCGTCGCGGATGTCACCGTCACGCTGACCGACGCCGATGGCGTGGTCACCACCCTCACCACCAACGCGGCCGGCAACTTCTACAGCACCGCCACCCTGGCGATGCCGTACACCGCCGAGCTGTCCCTCGGCGGGCAGACCCGCGCGATGTCCACGCCGCAGTCCGATGGCGACTGCGCTTCGTGCCACACGGAGGTGGGGGCCAACGACGCGCCGGGGCGCGTCATCAGCCCCTGAACCTCACCAAACCACCTTGACCTCGTGGTCCGACCCGTCGTCTACCAACGTGAGCCACGGGTCGGACAGCCGCGTCCCATCGAGGGTGTACGAAGGGGACTCGTCGGAACGAACGCGACGGGCCACGACGCGGTAGTGGGTCTCCCGGAAGCGGTATTTCAGGGTGAACCCGGGCCAGTCGGCGGGCATGCACGGCGTGAGGGTGAGGCGGTCCACCTCCACTCGCAGGCCGAAGAGGGACTCCAGGAGCAGCCGGTACATCCAGCCGGCTGAGCCGGTATGCCAGGTCCATCCACCCATCCCCGCGTGCGGGGCGACGGTGTAGACGTCGGCGGCCATCACGTAGGGCTCCACCCGGTATCGCTCCCGCGCGGACGGGGAGTCCGAGTGGTGGATCGGGTTGAGCATCCGGGTGATCGCTCACGCGCGGTCGGCGTCGCCCAGGGCGGCGAAGGCCATCGCGGTCCACACCGCGGCGTGGGTGTATTGGCCGCCATTCTCTCGCACTCCAGCGACATAGCCTTGGATGTATCCTGGGTTTGGCTGTGAGTTGACGAAGGGTGGCGTGAAGAGGCGGACCACGCCGTGCTCCGCGTCGACGAGCTGTCGGTCCACCTCGTTCATGGCTTGCCGAGCCCGCACGGGATCGGTGGCGCCCGACAGCACCGCCCAGCTCTGCGGGAGCGAGTCGATCCGACACTCGGCGTTGACGTGGGAGCCGAGGGGCTCGCCGCTGTCGAACCACGCACGGGTGTACCAGGCGCCGTCCCACGCTTCTCCGTCCAGGTGCGCGGCGAGGGCCGCAGCCTCCCGAGCGCACAGCTCCACCAGTGAACTGTCGCCGCGGGCCTGGGCGAGCGGCGCGAAGGAGGTGAGCACGTGGTGGAGGAAGAAGCCCAGCCACACGCTCTCGCCCTTCCCGGCATGGCCCACCCGGTTCATCCCGTCGTTCCAGTCGCCGGAGCCCATGAGCGGCAGCCCGTGCACGCCCAGGCGCAGGCCGCGCCGCAACGCGAGCACTGCGTGTTCGTACAGCGTCGCGTTCTCCTCCGAGGTCCGCGGGAGGTCGGCATAGGCCTCCTCGTCAGGCTTCACCTGCCGGCCCTCGATGAAGCGCGAACGGACGTCGAGGACCCCGGTGTCGCCGGTGGCGAGCACGTAGCGGCTCACCGCGAGCGGCAACCACAAGGCGTCGTCGGAGCAGTGGGTACGCACGCCGGTGCCGGAGGGCGGATGCCACCAGTGTTGCACGTCACCGTCGCGGAATTGCCTTCCGGCGGCGCGGAGAAGATGCTCCCGGAGGAGCTCGGGCTCCACGTGCAGGAGCGCCATCGCGTCCTGCAGTTGGTCGCGGTATCCGAAGGCGCCGCCGGACTGATACAGCCCGGTGCGCGCCCACATCCGGCACGCGAGCACCTGGTAGGGAAGCCAGCCGTTCACGAGCACGTCCACAGCGGAGTCGGGGCTGGTCACGTGCACGCGCCCGAGCGTGTCCTCCCAGTACGCCCGCACCTTCGTGAGGGCCTCGTGTGCGGCGATGGTCCGGCCGAACCGCTGAACCAGGGTGCGAACGTCCGTGAGGTCCCGGCCGACACCCAGCAGGAACGTGAGCTCCCGCGTCTCGCCGGGGGCGAGCTCCACCGGAACCTGGAGCGCGGCGCACGCGTCGAGCCCCGCGCCGACGCGGCCCGACAGTCGTTCGCGTCGCAGCGCGGCGGGCGTTGCCAGCGTACCGTTCCGGCCGATGAACTCGGTTCGGTCGCCCGTGAAGGTGTGCACCTTCTCGCTCACGCCCACAAAACCGATGCGCGCACCGAACTCGGGGTGGAAGGGGTTGCGGGCGAGGAGCGCGCCGGTGGTCCCGTCCACCTCGGTGGTCACGTGGAGCAACGAGCGACCGCGAAGCTCCCCGAGCACCCACTCGGTGTAGTTGGTCACCGAGATGGTCCGCGCGCGCCCGGAGTGGTTGGTGAGCTTCACCAAGACGATCTTCACCGGCGCGTCGAGGGCCACGAACATCGTGAGCTCCGACTCGATGCCGCGGTGGCGGTGCCCGAAGACGCAGGTGCCGAAGCCATGGGTGGCGGTGTAGACCCCCGGTCCCCGCATCGGGAGCGCCGTCGGGCCCCACGTGTGACCGGTCACCTCATCGCGCAGGTAGAACGTCTCGCCGCTGCGGTCGCCGACGGCGTCGTTGCTCCAGGGCGTGAGCCGGTACTCGTGGGCGTTCTCGCACCAGGTATACGAACTTCCACTCTCCGAGACCAACGAGCCGAAGTGCGGGTTGGACAGGACGTTGGACCACGGCGCCGGGGTGGGCGTGCGCGCGGTGACGCGCATGCGGTACTCCTTTCCGTCGGGACGGAAGCCGCCGAGGCCGTTGGGAAACAGCAGCGGTCCGAACGGTTGTGCGGGGGCGACCGTCTCCTCCGGGTCCTCGGGCGCCGGGCGGGGCACGAATGGCGCGGGGGTGGCCATCGGTCGGAGGCGAGGTTGAACCTGCTCGGCGAAGGAGCCGGCGGCGGTGTTGAACACCACGCGTGCCACGGTCTGGAGCAGAAGCACGTCCTCCTCGGCGAGCAGGGCCCGGCGCCGCACGAAGATTCCGCCGGGGACGTCGAGCTGCGCGTGAGCGTTGGCCGCCGCCACGCTCGCGAGGATCACCCCCTGGAGGGCCAGCTGGTACCCGCTGTCCTCCTCGTCGCAGAGCACGAGGTCCACCGCGAGGCCCATCGTGCGCCAGAAGGCGTGGGCGCGAAGGAGGTGACGGAGCATCTCCTTGGCGTCGCCGGTGCCGACCCGGAGGAGCACGACCGGAAGATCACCGGAGATCCCGTAGGCCCAGAGGCTGGACTGACCGCGCCGGTTCCGGGCAAGCACGGACGCGCTGGCGCAGCGGAGCGGGTTCGCGTACACGATGGAGCTGGCGAGGCGGAGGTACAGCTGGGCGTCGCGTTCGTCGACGCCCAGGCGGCCGAGCACCACCTGCCGGTGGGTCCAGGCCAGCTCGAACACCCGGTCGGCGAGGTGTTTGTCGACGTAGGTGTCGACGACGGCGAGCGCCGCCGCCCGGGTGGCGGCCACGCCGGTGATCAGGTGGGCGCGTACCGTCCCCTCCGGGGGAATCTGGATGCGGCAGCGGATCGACACGATGGGGTCGAGCACCGCACCGTCGGTGCCGGTCATGCCGCCCGCGGGCGCGGCGAGCGTGCCCGAACGGCCGAGGAACGCCCGACGATCGGTGGCGAATTCTGCGGTTCCGAGCTGCTCTCCGTGCACCACCAACAGGTGGCATACCACGGGGGTGGTCACACCCGGCTCGCGTGCGCGACGGGTGCACAGGATCGCCTGCTTTGCCCGAAGGATCTCCGTCTGTACGAACAGGTTGCTGAACGCCGGGTGGGCCTCGTCGGTGTCGGCGGGCGCGAGCACGATCTCCGCGTACGAGGTCAGCTCGATGGTGCGGACCCTCGTGGAGAGGTTCGTGAGGGTGAACCGGCGCAGCTCCACGTCGTCTTCCGGCGAGACGGCGATCTCGGTGCACCTCCAGCTCCCGGTCGCGACGGCGGAATTCGGCGCGAGCCTGGGGGAAAATCGCCTCGTAGCGCTCCGCCTCGCGGCGGGTGGGCTGGTGCGCGGCGGACCAGGTCTCGTCGGTGTCGACGTCCCGCACGTACACGAAGGTGCCCCAACCGTCGCAGGTGGGGTCCTCCCGCCACCGGGTGATGGCCAGCCCGTTCCACTGGGAGTAGCCGCCCCCCGCGTTGGTGACCATCACCGAATAGCGGCCGTTGGAGAGGAGATGCACCTCGGGGCGCGGGGTGTTGGACGTCGTGAACACCAACAGCTCGGCCTCCGGCGGGCGGGCGGTCGCGGGGCGCTGCGCGACCTCCTGGGCGTGAGGGTAGAGGGCCAGCTGCTTGGGGACCCGTTCGTGGAGCAGGAGCTCGGTGGCGCGGAAGCTCGGGCGCGAGCGGAAACGGCGTTGCATCGGCTTGTCGAGCAGGACCGAGGTGAGCGCGAGCAGGCTCATGCCCTGGTGGTGCGCCATGTAGGAGCGGATCAGCACGTGGTCGACGCCGGGCCCGCAGCGGTGCGGGGTGTAGTCGATGGCCTCGTAGAACCCATAGCGCCCTTCAAACCCAGCGGATTTCATCCGCCGGAGGTTTGCACAGGCCGCACCGGGCGCCACCATCAGCGCAAGCACCGTGGCGTACGGTGCGACCACCCGCTCGTCCCCAAGGCCACGTTTGAAGCCGAGCCCCGGCACGCCGAAGGCCCGGTACTGGTAGTTGAGCTCCGCGTCCGTGGCGTTGTACCCGGACTCCGACACGCCCCAGGGGATCCCCAGGCGCTCGCCGTGCTCAATCTGCCGGCGCACCACCGTGCGGCACGTCTCGTCGAGCAGGGTGCCCGCGAACGTGGGCATGACGAGGTTGGGCATGAGGTACTCGAACATCGAGCCGCTCCACGAAACCAGCGACGCGTCCGAGCCAAAGGTGGTGAGCAGCCGCCCGAGGGCGAACCAGTGGGCTTGCGGCAGCTGTTGCAGGGCGATCGCCACGAAGCTCGCGAGGCGTGCCTCGGAGGCGAGGAGATCGTAGTCGCCGGGGTCACGACGATGTTCGGTCACGCTGAAGCCGATGGCCAGCAGGCGCCTGGTCTCATCGTAGAGGAAGTCGTAGTCCACCAAGGCGAAGTTTTCGCATTGTTCGGCGAGCTCGGTCGCGAGCTGTTCGTGGGCCTCCGCCGTGCTCGTGGGGCCGCCGCCGTCGTGCACGACGGCGCCCAGCGGTCCGCTGAGCACATCGCGGCACTGCCGGACGAGCGCGTCGACCCAGTAGCGGGACTCCTCGTCGGGAGCGACGCCGCTGGCGGCGAGGTCATCGAGCTCGAGCTGGAGCCTTCGCGCCCGTTCCCGGGCGTCGGTTGGGGAATCGGGGGATTCGTCGAGGCCAGCGCGCAGGCCGGCGAGGGCCGTCCGCAGCGAGGGCGCCACCTCCAGGAGCACGTCGAGGGTGTCGGCGAGCCCGCGCCAGGCGTTCGGGGAGACGAGGGGGGCGGTGGTCAGCGCGCGGAGCCCCGGGGCGAGGGTGAGCAGGTGCCCGCTGAGGTTCCCGCTGTCGACGGTGGAGACGTACAGCGGCGTCAGCGGGGCGAGCGTGCGGGTGTCGTACCAGTTGAGGAAGTGCCGGCGGTGGCGCTCCAGGACGGCGAGGGTGGCGAACGCGCCGGCCGTGCGGTGG
>CAIXRH010000333.1 GCA_903921785.1 uncultured Pseudomonadota bacterium | reverse complement strand
GGCCACAGCATGGGCGGGCAGATCGCGATGGAGCTCGCGCTCACCCATCCGGAACGGGTGGACCGGCTGGTGCTCAGCGCCCCGGCTGGCTTCGAGACGTTCTCGCCGGGCACCAAGAGCTTCATGAAGTCGTTCTGGACCGAGGGCCGGGCGATGGAGTCGAGCGAAGAGCAGGTCCGCGCGAACTTCCAGACCATGGTCTTCAACCGGATGGACGATGGCGTGGAGCGGATGATCCAGGAGCGCGTGCGCCTCGGGCAGTCCCCCCGCTTCGCCGGGACCAGCGTCGCGGTCTCGCGGTCAGTCGCGGGGATGGTCGACTTCCCGATCGGCGAGCGCGCCCGGAACATCACGGTTCCCACCTTGATCATCTACGGCACTGAAGACCGGATGATCCCCAACCCCGTCTTCACCGGCGGCCGCACCCGCGAGATCGCCGAGCGCGGGCACCGTCTCATCTCCCAGTCGCGCCTGGTGCTCATCGAGGGGGCGGGTCACACCGTCCATCACGACAGCCCCAAGGCGTTCAACGCCGCCGTCGCCGAGTTTCTCCCATGAGCCTGCTCCTCCTCGCGTCCGCGGCGTTCGCCACCTCCGGCTACGACCCGACCACCCCCGCCAAGACGTACACCGGCACCGAGGTCGAGGATCTCGACGGGAACTACCGGCTTTGGAGCGCCATCGAGCGCCACCAGGACCCGGACCGCACCCTCTTCGACAAGGGCGAGTACAACTCGATGACCGAGTGGCCGTCAAACGCCAGCTACGCGCCCTACATCGCCACCTGCTTCGGCTCGGCACGCCCGCACACGTCGGAGTTCCTGCTCCACGTGGGCCCGAGCTCCGCGATCGCCAGCGGCACGCCGATCCTCTTCGTCCCTGGGGCGGCCGACAACGCCTCGCGCGGCTTCATCACCATGGCCTGGCACGAAGACCTGCTCGGCCGCCCGGTCTACGCGATCACCTTCGCCCACCCCCACGGCGACGAGTTCCAGCAGGCCGAGGAGATCGCCGACGCGATCGCCCGGATCAAGGCCCGCACGGGCGCCACCCAGGTGGACCTGGTCGCGCACAGCAAGGGCGGTATCGCGGCCGCGATCTACGCCTCCAACGGCCCGAAGGCAACCTGGAACAACGACGCCTACGAGACCGTGGGCACGAAGTACCGCGGCGACGTGCGCCGCCTCGTGCTCATCGCCACCCCGCTCGACGGCATCGACACCGCCTTCCGCTGGCCGGACGGCAACTACATGTCGCTCGACGCCGAGGAGGCCGTGTCTCCGGCCTCGTGGGCTACGTATTACCCGTACACCACGGCCAACACCTGGACGACCACCGACCTCTCGAAGCAGGACTTCCTGCCCGAGGACGGCGACCTCTTCCCCGGTCAACGCCAGCTCTACGCGCGTCAGCCCTACGATCTCCCGGGTTCCATGTCGTGGCTCGGCGTGTACGCGATGCAGCAGGACTGGTACACCACGTACGAGGGCGGGTACGGCTACTACAGCTACTCCGACGGCATCGACGCGGTCGTCGACGCGGGCGGCGACGTCTTCGGCTCCCTGTCGGCCAACGGCGTCGACCCCTCGGTCGAGATCTACCTGTTGGCCGGGAACAACCCGGTGATGCCCAACGGCGCGAGCGACCTCAGCAGCACCCTCTTCGGGGAAGCCTGGGCCGAGATCGGCACGCTCACCAAGAACCAGTGGGCCGACATCGTCGCCTCGGCGATCGGCGATGGGTTGGTCACGGTCGGCATCGAAGAAGAAGAGGTCCAAGGCCTCGCCAACGGCTCGCTGATGCTCGGCGAAATCTCGGGCGAGTCCGACGGTCTGGTGTTCCTTACCAGCGCCACCGACGGAGACCGCCTCACCGGCCGCGGCGCCGAGGTGAAGGACGTACACGTCGCGAACCTCTCCCACCTCGACCTGCTCTACGCGTCGCCGATCACCGGCGATCTCCTGGTGACGGCTGGCGCCCAGAACGACGACGACTCCTGGATGATCGCCTTCGGAAACCGCTACACCGAAGAGGACACCATCGGCGTGGTGGAGGATTGGCTGGCCGATGAAGCCGTGGACCCCGGAGACACCGGCGACACCGCGGACACTGGGGCGGTCGACACCGGGGACAGTGGAACCGCGGATACGGACACCGGCTCGCCAGGCAAGCTCGACCCGGACGGCACCCCGCCCGGCCAGCTCCCCGAGGAATGCGGCGCGTGCAACGGCGGCGAGTCGGCGCCCTTCGGCCTCGGGCTCATCGTGGCGGCGGGACTTTTGGCGCGCCGGCGTCGTTAGTCGACGACGAGCGTGTCGAGGGGCTGGTGGCGCTACGCGGCCCTTGCCGCCCGGAGGCGCCGCGGTCGAGGAGCCGCGGGGGGCGAGAATGGCGAGACGGGGCGTTCAGAGCGCGTATTCACCCGTCTGGGTGAGCTCGGTACTCAGTGCTTCGCGGGCGCCGTTCCTTCCGCGGACGACATCTTCGCCACGAGGATGGGCACCGCCACCTTCACCATCAAGCTGAAGACGAGCAGTCCGATCGCCCAGATCGAGATGACGGAGCGGATCTCGTGGGCGCCGGGGACGTACACCGCCATCTCCCCGATGGGGTTCGGGACGTACGCCGGGAACATGAAGCAAATGCCCTTCTCGATGTAGATGCCCAGGCAGATGCACAGGGCGGCGACCGACAGGATCCGCCGGTTCTTTCCGAGCCCCGAGGCGTAGAGCCCGACCAGGCCGCTGATATTGAGGATCGCGGAGCCCCACGAGAACGGAAGGAGCTCGGCGTGGCCTTTGTACCCGAGCCACAGATAGCGCGCGTGGAGCGAGTGTTCCGAGCCGGTGTAGAGCTCCACCACCAGCTCCGAGACCATCATCAGCAGGCTGCCGCCCAGCGCGAAGAACGCAGTGCGGGCGAACAGTCGGTAGACGTCTTCCTGGACCTTCAGCTTGAAGTACCGCTCGAGGAGCTGAAGCAGCAGGATCAGGATCGCCGGTCCGGTGGCGATGGCGGTCGCGATGAACTTCGGCGCGGCGATCGGCGTGTTCCAGTATGGACGCGCCACGAGGGTGCTGAAGATGAACGCGGTGACGACGTGGATGGTGAGGGCCCAGGCGATCGAGATGTATGCGGTGGGGACGATCACCATCTTGTAGAAGCGCCCTTCCGGCCAATGGAAGTACATTTTCAGCAGCGTGTAGCCGACCATGAAGGCGTTCATCCCGAGGTACCCGTTGAGCACCACGACGTCGAACGAGAGCATGGAGCTCGGGAGATTGAGGATCCCGAACGGGGGCATCACGTGGAGTAGGCGGTCGGGCCTGCCCATGTCCGAGAAGATGCAGAGCACCGCCATGATGATCGCGACGATGGGGAGTAGCTCTCCGATCACCACGATGTCCTTCATGCCCTTGTGGTGGAACACGTAGGCGGGGGCGACGACCGTGATCCCGCCGGCGGCCACGCCGATCATGAACGTGAAGTTTGCGATGTGCAGACCCCAAGGGTTGGAGTCCGACATGTTGCTCACCACGGCGCCGTGGAGGGCCTGCTCCACAGCCGGGCCGATGCCCTGGTAGATGAGCAGCGCGAGCAGCGCGATCCACCCGTAGTAGAGCGCCGAGCCCTCCTCGAGCTGGTGCAGGCAGAACTTCGCGAGGTTCAGGTACGAGGGCTTCTCGGTCTCCGGACGCCACGAGGGGATCGGGGCGGTGGGCTTCCACCCGTCAGGACCGGCGCCGAATTGCTCGCTGGGCGTGCTCATTGTTTGAGGTCCCCGATCTTCTCGCGGTCGTGGAAGTACTTGTAGACCATCAGGGCGTCGTCCCCGTGGCAGGCGGAGCAGACGCCCTGCCAGCCGGGGCGACGGAGATGGTCGGCGGGGTGCGTGGCATCGGGGCCGTGGGTGTAGTGGCACGTCATGCAGGTGAGGTCGCCGTTGGCGTCCGCTGCTACGGGCTTGCCGTTCGGTCCGTAGAGCGTGAGCGCGCCGAGGGGTTCCCACCGCTCACCGCCCGGGGTAAACATCATCGCCGGGTGGATGTACTCGCTGACGTGGGGGGCGCCGGCCTTGCCCTGCTTGCTGTCGTGGCACGCGAGGCAACGTTCGGCGGCCGGGTTCACCCCTTGCACCGTCGCCACGGGGCTGTCGGAGTGGGTCGGGTGGCAGTCGAGGCACTTGGCCTCGCCGTGGCCGCCACGGGCCATCTCCGCCACGCGCTCCTTGTGGCAGGACGTGCACACGATGTTCTTGGGGTCGGGCTCGTGGGCGTCGTGGCAGGAGACGCAGGTGAGCGTTCCCTGGAGGCCCGCGTGCGCCTTTCCGTCCACCGGGTGGCCCTTGGCGCCCGGGCGGGCCGTCTTCGGCTGGGCCTGTCCGCCCGGGCCGTGGCAGGCGAGGCAACCGAGCGGATCCCCAGAGGAGGCGCGCCCGGCGGTGGCGAGGAGGTGCTGGCGTTTGTCGGCGCCGTGCACCTGATGGCAGCCGAAGCAGGGCTCCGAACGGCCGGCGCCGGCCTTGCCGTGGACGCCCTTCATCGCCTCTTCCCGATCCTGGTGGCAGGAGAGGCACAACGAACGCCCGCCGTCGAGCGTACGGAGCATGTGCTCGCCGCTACCCGACTTCAGGTCGTGGCAAGAGCGGCAGATCGGCGCCTGCCCGTCGCCGACCGGGAGCTCGGCAGGGAGCTTGACGAGCTGCTTCCGGGCCACGTTGATCGGGTGGTTCCGCTCGGCGTCGATCTTCTCGCGGTGGCAGACGGCGCACGCCTTGCCCTCGCCGGCGTCCCGGAGCACGCCCTGCTGAAGGGCTCCCTTCGTGCCGTGGCAGCCGAGGCAGCCGGAGTTGGTCACGCCGTTGCCCATCCGCTCCGAGAGGATGCGGTCGAGGTCCTTACCCCCGGGGTGTTTGCCGTCGGAGAGCCCGAGGCGGGCGAAGACCGGCTCGTGCGCGGACTGGTGACAAGAGAGACAGAGCTGCGAGCCCTGGGGGTTCTTCGGCAAGGGCGTGGCAGAGGATGCCGCCTGCATCGCCGGGAGCTGGGTGTTCGGCTCGTGGCAGGTGCGGCAGGTGAGCCGGCCGGTGGGGCCGAGGACGAACGAGCTGGGGAGCTCGCGCTTCACGTCGAAGTCGACGGGGTGGTGGCCGGCGCCAGGGCCGTTCTCGCCGTGGCAGGCGGCGCAGCGCTCACGCAGCGCGGTGCGATGGGGAATCTGGGGCGGCTCCGTCGCGGCGACGGCGCCTTCAATCTGCTTGCGCAGGCCCACGAAGGAGTTGGGAACGGCGCGGGGGTCGGCCTCGGCCGGGTCTCCCGTCGGCGCCGAACCCTCACGTTGGACGTGGCACGACGTGCAGTTGGTGTGTTCGTCGTGACAGATCGGGCGAGCGGGACGTTCACGGAAGATGAGGCGGGCGCCGTGGCAGGCGAGGCATTCCGGCGCGGAGTCTTGCCGCACGGAGTGCGGGATCACCGGGGGGGCGCCTTCGAACGCCCGCAGCTCGGAGCGGCGATCGATGTCGATGTTGGTCGCGGCGCCTTCGAAGAACACCTTGTCGTCGACGCTGGATTCGCGCATCGGCTCCAGGTCCTGCTCCAGCCCTGAGCTCCGACCGCGGGGCGTGCGTCGCATCTCGGAGTACGTGACGGCCGGGCCGACCGCGACGTCGGACTCGCCCGCTTCCTCCGATGCTTCGCCCGGCTTCTGCGGAGGCTCGCGCAACGCGCAGCCGTGCAACGCCGGTGCCGAGACCATGCTCACCACCAGGGTGAGGAAGAAGGTGCGGAGCTGGCGGGGCATCATCCGACCACCCGCTGGACGCGCACGGCGCAGGAGCCGAGATCGAGCTCCCCGACACCCTCGACCTCCGCCTCCGACAAGAGCGCGTTGGCGCGCAGGCGCTGGTCGAACACCGGAGCGAACACGTGTCCGGGTGCCGGGTTGCTCCGGCCCTCGATCCAGACGGCGACGCGCATGGACCCCCGACGGGACTCCACCGTGACCATCTCGCCGGACTCGATGCCGAGCCGGTTCGCGTCCTGACGGTTCATCTCGAGGTATCCCCGAGGCATCGCGGTACGGAGCTGGGGGATCCGCCCGGTGAGGCTGCCGGAGCCGCTGTGCTCCAGGACCGGGCCGGTGGTGAGGTAGAGCGGGAAGTTCGTGTCCGTGACCTCCCCGGACGGAACATCGGCGGACAGCCACAGGTGGGCGCGGCCGTCACCCGACGGGGACTGGCTGAACCGCACGCGCGGCGCGTCCGGTTTCTCGCCCTGCGCCACGTACCGGCGCGCGGTCTCCGTCGGCTTGTCGTTGGCGTCCGGGAGCACCGGCCAGCGCAGACCACGGCAGGCCACCAGGGTGTCGTAGGCCGCGATCGGTCGCAGGCGCGCCTCGGTGAACCGGCGGTAATCCTCGTAGATCGCCCGATCGACGTTCACCGCCTTGTACTTCGCCCAGTCCCAGGCGGCGACGCCGGGGAGGAAATCGAGGAGGAAGCCTCCTTCCTTGGTCTTCATGCCCGCGAAGCCCCGGCGGAACAGCTCCCAGGCCACCGCGAGCACCTGCCAGGCGTCATCGCGGGCGTCCCCCGGAGGGGCCACCAGCCGAGACCATTGCTGAGCGCGCCGCTCGAGGTTCCCGTACACGCCGTTCTTCTCCACCCAGAGCGCGGCGGGGAGCACGAGGTCAGCCTGCATCGTGGTGGGTGTGGGGTAGATGTCGGAAACCACGAGGAACTTGTCGGGGTCCTTCCGCGAGGGGTCGAACAGCGCCGCGGCGTTGGGGAGTGTCTGCGCGGGGTTGGCGGCCATGACCCAGAGGGTGGTGACGTCGCCGCCGCTCTCGGCGGTTTCGGCGAAGCGCTTCCAAAGCGGAACCGGCTCCAGGCCCGCCTTCGGGGAGATTCGCCCGGGGGGCAGGCCCCAGAGGCCCTCTGCGAGCGCACGATCGGCGTCTGCGGTGAGGAGGAGGCCGGCGGGGAGCCCGTCGGGGCTCAGGCCCAGCTCCACGACGCTCCCGGCCACGCTCGGCGCGGCGCTGAGGACCAGCGGCCCGTCGCCGGGACGGCCATAGTGCCCCGTGAACAGGTGGAGCGTGTGCAGCAGCAGGTTGGTGATGAGCCCCTGCGAACGCTCATTGATCGCCTCGGACCAGAGGCTGACGATGCGGACGTCCTTCCGGGCGAAGAGCGCCGCGAGCTTCTGCAGGTCGGCCGGGCGGACCTCAGTGAGCCGCTGAACGGCGTCAGGGGTGTAGGGGGCCACGACGGCACGCCACTGCTCGATCGAGCCGGCGTTGGGCGGCGCGCCCACGGCGGTACCGGGGATCCGAAGCGCGCAGTTCGCATCGACGAACGCCTTGTCCCAGGCCTCGTCCTCGATGAGCAGGTGGAGGATGCCCTTGAGGACGGCGTCCTCGGTGTGGGGCCGGCAACGGATGAAGGCCTGGGCGGCGGCCGTGGTGCGGGTGCGGCGAGTGCCCACGTCGATGACGGTGAGGTCCTCGCCGCCGAGGCGACGGTCGGTGAACCGCGTGAAGAGCACGGGGTGCTCCTCGGCGGGGTTCGCGCTCCAGGTGAGCAGGACGTCGGCGACGTCGAGATCGTCGAACGAGGCCACCTGGGAGGCTTCCCCGTAAACGGCCCGGGCGGCGGCGTCGGCCGCGGTGTCGGCGAAGCGGCTGCTGGAGACGACGTTGTTGTTCCCGAGCCCCGCCTTCACGAACTTCTGGGCGAGGTAGGCCTCGCCAACGGTGAGCTGCCCGCTCCCCCAGAACGCGAAGCCCGCGGGATTCGCGGCGATCCGGTCCGCGAGGGTGCGGATGGCCACCTCCCAGCTGACCGGCCGCAGGACGCCCTCTCGGCGGAGCAGGGGGGTGGTGAGCCGGTCGGCCCCGTACAGCACCGCACCCGCGTGGTACCCCTTCACGCACAGCAGGCCCTTGTTGACCGGCGCGTCCGGATCTCCTGCGACCGCGACGACCCGCCCCGCCTCGACGCCGATCTGCATCCCGCAGCCGGCACCGCAGAATCGACAGGGGGCCTTCGCCCAGCGGAAGGCCCCTGCGCCGGCGAGACTTCGCCCCGGGCGGGCAGCCTCCGCCGCCCCGAGGCCGAGTGCGGCGGCGCCAGCGGCGGCGAGCTTGAGGAATGTGCGGCGATCGGTGGACATCGGCCCTGCCTACTCGTCGAAGAAGTAGAAGAACCGCGGGAGGGTCCCGAGGTCGGACTTCAGGATGTAGACGCGCTTGTTCTCCAGCACCCAGCGGACCTCAGACTCGGGATCGAGGAGGTTGCCGAAGACCCGGGACCCGGTGGGGCAGGCCTCCAGGCACGCCGGGAAGCGGCCCTCGCGGGTGCGGTGCGCGCAGAACGTACACTTCTCCACCACCCCGACCGGACGGACCCGGTTGGTGAGGTAGGACTGGTCGGGGTTGATCTCCGCTGCGGGGATCTCCGGCTTCGTCCAGTTGAAACGTCGTGCTTCGTACGGGCACGCCGACATGCAGTACCGGCATCCGATGCACCAGTTGTAGTCGACGACCACGATGCCGTCCGGCTCCTTCCAGGTGGCCTTGGTGATGCAGGCCTTCACGCAGGGCGGGTTGTCGCACTGGTGGCACTGCACCGGCATGTAGTACTTCTTCTTCGCCGGCACCTGGTGATCGTAGGTGACGCTGGAGTCCTGAAGGTCGATCCCGCCCTTCTCGATCTCCAGCACACGGATGTACGAGTTGTAGGTCTGCCGGTCGTGGTTGTTCTCCTTGTGGCAGGCCTCCACGCACTTGCGACAGCCGATGCACAACGAGAGGTTCAGCGCGTAGCCGTACTGGACCTCCGGGATAGGGCGGATGTCCTGGATCTGGACCTCCCGCCCGTACTCCGCCAGCGTCTCCTTCTCGAGGCGGCGGAGGATGGCCTCCATGTCCTCGCGGGAGAGCTGCTTGTAGTGGCGTTGGAGCAGCTCATCGAGCGAGAAGCCCTTCTCGAGCTCGGCGAGGGGCTGGAGCGCCTGCTGGACCGCGGCGGCGCCGAAGACGCCGGATGCGGCGGTGAGGACGCTTCGTCGGGTGAGGTTGCTACCCATGGGTGGCCTCCTCGGAGTCGGGGGCTTCACCCTCCTCGGTGAACTCCGGCTTGGGCCGCAGGTACCAGTCCTGCGGACCTTTGGCGGGGAGCCGCGGCTCGAAGTGCGGCGCGTGCGGCGCGTGGCAAACGACACAGTTGTTGCGGGTGCGGGGGCCCTGGCGCAGGTCCCAGAACCCGTCCATCCCGCCGTGCGAGCCGTGTTGGTAGTCGCGGGACTGTGGGCCGTGACACTGGGCACACAGCCGCATCGTGTCACCCAGGCTCAGGTGCGTGCCGTCCGCGAGGTGCACCGTGAGGCGGTCCTCCGTGTGGCAATTATCACAGCGGAGGTGGCCGTGTTTGTTGAGAAATCGCACACCCCCCTCGGTGACGCCCACGCCAGTGTGAAACGGCTTGCCCGGCGTGGCCGCCCAGGACGTGGCGGGGTTGGGGCCGTGGCAGGTCTCGCACTCCACGCCGATGGGGGTCCCGTTGACGTCGACCAGCGGAGAGTCGACGACGCCGAGTGTTTGTGGAGATTCAATCAGGGTTCCGTGGGTTGCCTCTCCGATCACCGGCGCGCCGTACTCGCGGCTGGGGTCGGCGAAGCCGTCGCACCCGGCGGCGCCCAGCGCCAGCGCCAGGAGCGCCACGCAGCTCGACGACATTGTGTTCACCGCGGCGCCGAGCCCGCCCACGCCGCACCGAGCTGTAGCGGTGACCGTGAACACAGAGCGGCTCGACATGCAACCCATGTACCGCTGGCCCCCAAGGCCCGTCAAGCGCCGTGTGCCACCTTTCGTGTCAACGGCGCATGTGGACCGCAACACCGTACTGTCGGGGGGGTGAGATCGTAGCAACAAGGCCATTTTCTCTGGATCTGTCTCCGGGGGTTCCGGTGGCATGGTCGATTCGCTCCGGGGTCCACCGAGCCTCGTCCGTGAGCCGACGGCGGACGCGGACACTCTAGTTCATGCCGCGCGCTGGGCGCCCGCGCGTCTATGCCGCCATTCCGGCAGTGGAGCCGAATTCGTGTCAGCTGGTTGTCACAGGTTGAAATGTGGACGATGTAGGTTCGACATGGGATACCCAAAAGTGTGGAGTGGAAGATCGAAAATGCGCAATCGGTCACTCGACCGATGGAAAATCCACGCCCACCCAACTTGACCGTCTGCGCCCCTTGGGCTACTCGACGTGGGCACCGGTTCGTTCACCGCCGGTCCGCGCCTCCGCGCGCCCACACAAGGAGAAACAGAATGCCTGGAGCGTCCATGTTCCTGCCCCTCGCAGCCGTGGCCCTGTTCATGGTGTTCGTGGCGGTCAGCGCGGTCTGGATCCTGCCCGAGTACGAACGCGGCGTGGTGTTCCGGCTTGGCCGCCTGCAGCCCGTTCGCGGCCCCGGTCTCGTGATCATCCTCCCGGGCATCGATCGCCTGGTGCGCGTGAAGTTGCGCACCGTGGCGATGGATGTGTCGCCCCAGGACGTGATCACGCGAGACAACGTCAGCGTGAAGGTCTCCGCCGTGCTCTACTTCAAGGTCGTGGATCCGGTGAAGGCCACGATCGCTGTGGAGGACTACCTCTACGCCACGAGCCAGCTCTCCCAGACCACGCTCCGGAGCGTGCTCGGTCAGATCGATCTCGACGATCTCCTCGCCAAGCGGGACCGGATCAACGCCAATCTGCGCGAGATCCTCGACCAGCACGCCGAGCCCTGGGGTGTGCAGATCGACAACGTGGAGGTCAAGAACATCGACCTGCCGCACGAGATGCAGCGGGCGCTCGCCCGGCAGGCGGAGGCCGAGCGGGAACGCCGCGCGAAGGTCATCCACGCCGAAGGCGAGTTCCAGGCCTCCGCCAAGCTCGCGCAGGCCGCGCACATTCTCTCGGAAGAGCCCGCGTCGCTCCAGCTCCGCTACCTCCAGACCCTCACCGAGATCGCGGTGGACAAGAACTCCACCACCGTGTTCCCGATCCCCATGGACCTCATCCAGATGTTCATGGACCGGCCGAAGAAGTCCTAGTCCACGGGAGCTCGGCTCCCACCTCGGCCTCGGCCTCAAGCGCCGCCCGTTGGGCGGCGCCTTCGCCGTTTTGGGCTCAGGCTCGCCGGTCCTTGATCAGGGGTGGGTGGCGAGGAACGAGACGAGGGGACCGATCTCGGAGGGGTCGACGCGCTGATTGGTCATCTGGACCATCAGCTCGGCGAAGAGCTGCTTCGCCACCGGATCTTCCCGCGTCATCCGCTCGGGGAAGAGCACCTGGCGGGCGATCCACTTGGGCGTACGCCGGGTGGTGACCCCCGCGAGGTCGGGGCCGACCAGCCGGGAGCCGAACTGGTGGCACGCGCCGCAGCCACGGGTCTCGAACACCCGGGACCCGCGGGCGACCACGGTGGGATCGGCGGAGACCTCGAACTCAGGGACCGGAATGGCCTCCGGGCCGTCGGCGCCTGGAGGCCCATCCGGTGCTTTCACGGCGGCCGGCTCGGCGGGCGGGGCCGGAGCGGGCTCGCTGCCGCAGCCGGAGAGGAGCAGGAAGGTGGAGACGGCGATGATCACGGCTTGGCTCCAGAAGGGCAGGGGGCCCGCGCGGGGTGCGACCGCAATCTAGCACGTCCAGTCCGGATTGGCAGGACAGTCGGGTGTGGCGTTCGTCGAAGAACGGCGAACGAGCCATGGTGCCCCGATGGTGGGGGGGTGTGGCCGTTTGTCGCGCAGAAAAATGTGAGCAATCGGTCGAACGACCGATTGGGTGATTCTGGAGTTCTGGTATCCTCCGGGAGTCGGCGTTGAGTCCGCAGCAACTGTGCGTCGTGCGCGAGCCGGGTTCCGCCCGGCAGGTGTCGAACTGTGCCTGAACCCAACGGAGGTGCCATGAGCGAAACCGAAGCCAATCCCCGGTCCCCTGCCCCCAACGAAGCGGAGGCCGGGAGTCCGCCCACCGGTCGAGTGACCGCGCTGGTCGCGGTCGCGCTGTCGGTCTTCGGCGCGCTCGTCGCCCTCACCCTGCTCACCTCCCTGGGTGGGGCCATCGCCTCGGGCAGCGGGGAGCCGGGCCTGCTCGTGCTCTCCCCGCTGCCGCTCGTCCTGCTCACCGTGTCCGGCTTCGGACTGTGGTTCGGGGTCGGCGCACTCCGGCGGGTGCCGGGCCGGCAGCCCGGATGATGATCGGTGCCGATCCGCAGCGCCACGCTGCGGACCGGCCGTGCCCCGCCGCGGCCTGTTGAAACTGCACCACAGGGTGGTGTCCGATGACACAGCCTGGGGTTTCGTCCGGCCCGACTCGCGCGGGCTGGCTGGGGATAGCGGGCCAGCGTCGTGGCGAATACGCGGGTGCATGGGGGAGGGCCGTGCTGGCAACGAATTTGCTGGTTTTGGCCCCCTGTGTGTGCACCCCTCTCGAGCCTGACTCCTCCCGCCCGGACCTTCGGGCGCGAGGTCAGGCGCGGGGCCCGCCCGGGCACCGTTTGTCCGGTGCCTCGGGCATTTCGTCGAGGCTGAGTCATGTCATCCCGCCTCCGTATGATCCTTGTCGCGCTGTTCGCGGTGCTCGCCGGCATGTGGGGGACCCTCGCGGTCGCGGGCGAGCCCGCGCTCCCCGTCGCGCCGACCGGCCCGGCCGACGCCGCGACGACGCCTGCGCCCGAGCTCGTAGACGCGGCGGGCGTGCCGATTCGGGCCGCCGAGGCCAGCGACCCCGACAACTGCCTCTTGTGCCACCGCTTCCCTGGGCTCTCCCGCCTCGACAGCGAGACCGGCGACCTTCGCCTGTTCTTCGTGAGCGAACGCTTCCACGCCGACGGCGCCGGGCCCCACACCCACGTCGCGTGCACCGGCTGCCACCAGCGCGCAGAGGTGGAGAAGATCCCGCACGCGGACGTCACTCCCGTCGACTGCTCCCAGTCCTGCCACCTCGTCAGCGACTCGGGCGCGAACGTGGAGTTCAGCCACAAGGTCCCCACCGAGTCGCTGGAGAAGAGCGTGCACGCCGCCCGCGTCCTCGACGCGCAGGCCTATTCCACGCCCCTGCTCCACAAGGGGCAGTCCGCCTGCCTCTATTGCCACGACGACCCGACCTACCGCATGCCGGATGTCGCGGACAAGTTCCACCGCGGCCTCAGCCCGACCGTGCGCTGCAAGACCTGCCACGACGCCGGCCTCCCGGTGGACACCGAGCGGGCGATCCGCCATGTGGGCAGCCGCCTCGGCGACCAGCGCCCCGCCCGTGAGGCCGCTCGCGCCTGTGCCGTCTGCCACAGCGACCCCAAGGTGCTTGAGACCACCGGCATGCACGACGCGGTCTCCAGCTACATGCGGAGCTTCCACGGCAAGGCCTCCTCGCTCGGCATGCTCGACGCGCCCGTGTGCACCGACTGCCACTCCTCTGAGGAGGGCAACCCCCACCTGATGCTCGCGGCCGACGACCCGGTGTCCCCGACCTCGCCGGACAACCGCAAGCTCACTTGCCTCAGCATGGGCTGTCACGACAACGCGGAGCCACAGCTCTCCGCCGCGGCCGTTCATATGCGTGTGACGCCGGAGACGGAGACCGCCGAGTACTACGTCACCGCGGCCTTCGTGATCCTCACCGCCGGCACGATGACGTTGTACTTCGTCCTGTTGGTGCTGGAGTTGCTCAACATCGTGGTGCGCCGCACGGACGACGAGCACCTCGAAGCCGTCGCGCTGGCTCGCGCCGTGCAGGCGCATCCGGTCGGCCGTGAGCGCCTCGTCCGGCTGGACGTGCACCAGCGCTTCCAGCACTGGGTGCTGGTGATCTCGTTCCTCACGTTGGTGGTCACCGGCCTGCCGCTGAAGTTCGCCAAGGTCGAGTGGATGCCGATCCTGGTGCAGATCCTCGGCGGACTCCAGACGACCCGCCTGCTCCATCGCGGCGCGGCCATCGTCATCAGCATCGCGTTCGTGTACCACATCGGGTACCTGTTCGTGAAGGGACGCGCCGACCTGGCCCGCCGTCGCGCGGCCAACCCGGAGCGCGGGATTCTCAAGCACCTGTTCTTCCTGGTCTACGAATCCCCGATGATGGTGCGGCCCGTGGACGTGAAGGACTTCGTCTTCCTGTTCCTGCATCTGCTTGGGCTGCGGAAGCACCGCCCGGCGCAGGGCCGGTTCCACTTCTCCCAGAAGTTCGAGTACTGGGCGGTGTTCTGGGGCATGACGATGATCGGGGTCAGCGGGGCCATGCTCTGGATGGAGGACCCCGCGGCGCAGGCCGTCGGTGGCCGTGCCCTGAACTTCGCCTACATCGTTCACTCCGATGAGGCGTTCCTCGCCCTCCTCTACATCGCGGTGGTGCACTTCTTCGCGGTGGTGTTCTCCCCGGCGGTGTTCCCGCTCAACCTGGGGTCCCTCACCGGCGACATGCCCCCGTTCGAGCTGGCCGAGAACCACCTCGGGCACCTCCGGGCGGTGGCGGCGGAGCTCGGCATCACGGTGACGAAGCAGGTACGCCCGCACGGGTTCGCCGAGGTGATGCGTCAAATTGGTCGGCGTTCGTTCTCGCTGGTCCAGGCGGCGCTCATCGGCGGGCTCGGGTTCATCTCGGTGAGCTTCCTGGTCCATGAGCTCAGCGGTGGCGAGCGTGCGGTTGAGGTGGACAAGGTCCCGCTCCGTCTGGACGCCGGCCTGCTCACCAAGCCCGCGCTCGAGGACGATGCGTCCGGCGCCGGTGGAGCCTCGCGCAACGCGCTCCAGCGCGGCCCGCTGTCGCACTTCCACGCCATCCCCACCTGGTACGAGCCCGACCCGGGCAACGCCTGCACCAACAGCGGCTGCCACTCGGCGCTGCCTCACGGAGAACGGAAGGAAGTCCGGGCGTTCTTGAACATGCACACGACGTTCGTGGACTGCCAGGTCTGCCATCGGGACCAGGACCTCCACGGCGTGGGCCTCACCTGGCTCTCGCTCGAGGACCGCACCGAGGTCGAGGATCCGGCGGTGCTCCGTCTCGCGGCGATCCTGGAGACGGCGCCGCAGGGCGACGTGCCGGCCGAGTGGGCGACCACCCTGGCCACGACGCTCGGGGAAGCCGTGGAGGAGTCCGGAAACGATCCTGAGCTCGTGCGCTGGAAGGCGGAGCTCAAGGCCTCCCGGGTGGGCGGGGTGCGCTACTCGGTGACCGTGGCCGAGATGGCGGCGCGCATCGGGCGCCACGGCCATGGGGAATACGGCGAGAAGATCGGCATCCCCGCTGCCTCAGGGCGCCGATGGACGCCCGACGCTGAACAGCAGGCGGCCATCGATCGCATCCGCGGCCCCGAGGGTAGCAGCCTCCACATCGATGAGCGCAAGGCGCTGATCACCACCGTCCACAAGACGCTGAAGAAGCCCGAGGTCGAGTGCCAGCTCTGCCACACCGCCGACAACGGTCTCGTGGACTTCCCCACCCTCGGATATTCCCCGGCGCGGGTGGAAGCGCTGCGCTCCAACACCATCGCCCGCCAGGCGCAGGCAGTGGAGTCGGGCACGACCTTCTTCCTGCCGAACGTGCTCAACGTCGGCGAGCCGGACCCCGGCTCGATCGAACCCGCTCCTGAGGTGACGCCGTGAAGGCCCTCTCCCGTCTGGTCCCTGCGCTCGGGGCCCTGCTCCTCCTCGCGGCGGCGCCACCGCCCGGCGTCGATGCCGTCACCGCGCCCGTGCACACCTACTCCATGGGCGGGAAGGACTCGATGTTGTACCCGACCTCGGTCGCCGTGGACGCGTCCGGTCGGGTGTGGGTCGCCGATGGTGCCAATGACCGGGTGCTCCTCTTCGGCGAGGACGGCACACTGATCCAGACGGTTCGCCGAGTCGCGGGTGCCGGGCTCTCCCGACCGATGGCGGTCGCCACGAGCACCGACGGGCGTGTGTGGATCGCCGACGCGGGCAACAATCGGATCGTGGCGCTCGGCACGCGAGACACGAGCGAGTCCGCCTGGGTGGTGGACAAGAAGTTCGGCAAGGTCGACCTCACCGACGTGGAGGTGACGGCCGACGGCAAGCAGGCGTGGACGGTCGACAACGACGGCAACCGTTTGCTGAGCCTGGATGTCGCCTCTGGCCGGTGGGACGCCCGAGGCGCCAAGGGCTCGGGCGCGGGCAGCTTCAACCACCCGCGCTCGATCGCGCTGGGTAGCGGCGGACGCACCTTCGTGGTCGACGTGCTCAATGGTCGGGTGCAGCGGTTCGATGCATCGGGTAAGACGGCGTTGGTGGTGGTGAAGTATGGGGTCTCTCCCGGGCAGGTCTTTCGTCCATCGGGGATCGACGTGGCCGACGGTCGCCTCTGGGTGGCTGACTCGGTCCTGGGTGTCGTTCAGGTGTTCTCCGAGGACGGCGTCTACATCGACGCCATCCGGGATGCGTCGGGCAACGTCGCGCACTTCAACGCCCCGATCGGCGTAGACGTGTTGGGCGACAAGCTCTACGTCGTGGAAGCCCGGGGTGCGAAGGTCACCGAGCTCTCGGTGATGGCGGGCTCGGGGGCGGCGTTGAAAGCGGGTGAGGCGCGCACCGCGTCGAGCACCGCATCCCAGGGACAGGAGTGTACGCTCTGCCACCTCGACCTCATCGCCCCGCTCGATGCAGGCGTGCCGACCGCGCTGGTGAGCGTGCCCAAGAAGGACAACGGTCAATCGTGGGCGGGGAGCGAGGTCGCGTGCCTCTCCTGCCACGACGGCGCGGTGCTCGACTCTCGCCGGCACATCTGGAGCGGCTACGCGCACCCCCGGGGGAGCGCGGCCACCATCCCCGCGACGATGAAGATTCCCGCCAGCATGCCGCTGGTGAACGGAGAGATCGCCTGTCGAACGTGCCATTCCCCGCATAGCCTCGGGGGGTCGGCGCAACAGCATCGCGGCGCGACGATGCTCCGGGTCACCTCCCGGCCGAGTGAGCTCTGCGTCGCCTGCCACGGCGCCAAGGGAGGGATGTGATGTCGCCGCTCCTCCGTCGGTTGCCCTGGATGGTCGGGCTCTTCCTGGCGGCCCTCGTCCTCGTCCGTCCGTCTGTCGCCGAGGCCACGCACCCGGTTGGCGAAGTGGCCGAAGCGAGCGCCAAGGCCATCGGAAACCCCAAGCTCAAGCTGATTGAGTGCCTCGACTGCCACGTGCCGCACGGCGCCGCGGACTCGGGGCTGCTCGCCGGGCGCGATCACGCCATGGGCGCGTGCCTGGCCTGCCACAAGGGGCTGGACCGCGCGACCCACGCGGGCGGGCACCCGATCGACCAGCTCGTGCCGAAGCGCGCCGCCGACGCGCTGGTCAAGGTGGGAGGGATGGTCGGCCCGAACAACACGATCGTGTGCCTGAGCTGCCATACGATGCACAAGGAGTCGCGGGTCGGCGACCGGTGCTTCGCCTGCCACGAGGCGCAGGCCACGGTGGCGAAGGCCAGCAGCGAGACCAAGGGGCACCGGAGCGGCGCGTGCACGGACTGCCACAACGCCGGCTCCGCCACGCTCAAGGCCGCGGCCGGTCGGGTGGACGGGGACCCGTCCAACTGCCTCGCCTGCCACGGGCCGGGCTCGAAGAACCAGCCGGTAGACGTGCACCCGGGCCAGGTCGGCCATGCGCTGGTGGACAAGCCGGGCGGCTTTGAGTCCACGGAGCCCAAGCTCACCGGCTGCATCACCTGCCACGGTGGTCACCAGATCACCAAGCCGGACGCCAAGCTCTGTGAGACGTGCCACACGGCGCAGGCCGAAGACCACGCGCGCGGTGGTCACGGCACGGCGACGTGCATCGACTGCCACCCCCCTCACGAGGTACGCCCGATTCACGCCGACGCGACCGACGGCCACCACTTCAACCCCATCGCGCTGCGCTGCCTGGCCTGCCACGCGGAAGACGCGCCCGGCAGCACGGACACCCCGCGCGTGGAGTCGTTCGAACACCCCGCGCCGGTGTTCCACCCGGATGGCCCGCGCTGGAAGCCGCTCGGCACCCTGCCGCTCTTCGACGCCACGGGTCACCAGGTGGCGCCGACCGAGAACGGCGATCTCACGTGCGCGAGCTGCCATCTCTCCCACGGCCCGGACCGCAACAAGCCCGGCGACAGCCTCCGCCGCCCCGGCTGGGAAGCAGTGTGCTCCTCCTGCCACGGCGACGAAGGGTTGCTCTACTATCGGTGGTTCCACTACCGCGAGCGGCTGGACGGGGTGGTGACGCCCATCCAGCAGAAGCCGCCGCAGAAGTAGTCGGGGGAACCAGCCCTCCTGGCCGGAATGGCGCTCCTTTTGGGGGCGCCATACACCGTTTTCGCCCCCCGGCAGCCGGCCCAGGCGCAACGATCGGGCGGTGTCCTGCGGGAGGCCCTCCACCGGGCGTGGTGCCGGGCGGGGCGAGCGTGGTTCCGCTCAAGATCGGGCGAGGACGACCCGATCCTCCGATCGAGACGGGAGGTTCGGTGTTCAGCGGAGTCGGGGTGTTCCTCGTGGCCTCCCCGGGCGTGCCCGGCGATGAGCTTGAGGTCGCGCTCAGTCCGGTGATGCCGGGGCTCCAGCGGTTGACCCCGGATGCGCGCGGGGCGCGAGCGTTGCTGGTGGTGCTCGTGCTCGGCGCGGAGCCGCCGCTCCTCAGCTTGGGCGGCGTCCGCCGCGCCTGGCCCGGCGTGCCGGTGGTGGTGAGCGCGCGGGCGCTCCCGGTCGGGGACGTGATCCAGTTGATGCGCCAGCCCAAGGTGGACGTCGTGCTCGCCGAGGAGGGCGCCCGCGGGGTGCTCCAGGCCATCGAGCGGGCCTTGCCCGCCGCGGCGGGGCTCGCCGCTGCGCTGCCCGCCGCGCCGCTGACGCTGGCCTCGGCCCCGACGGGTGGGGCTCCCGCGGCTCCG